>NZ_JAMBLN010000001.1:0-377208 GCF_023337025.1 Mediterranea sp. ET5
AACTTACAAACTTTCTATACATATACTTCGATTTTAAACAATAATATCTTATTCATAACACACAGGAATCAACCACCTATCCGTTCAGCCCTGATAACATCATACTATTCATTATGTTTTATCACGTTGCATTCTACACCTACCACTATTAGTATCCAAAGGTAGGCTCCTGCGATCGGTTTCACAATGGACTGCCATACATAAACCTGCAGTTTTGTTCTTCTACCTTATCAAAAATGACAGAACACATGAAATTACTGTGATTTAAACAAACGTCCATATAGATAAACGAGAGCGTAGACTGCTATGTGCCACCTTGCACATGACAACTGATAATAATAATTCCACAAATGAAAAATAAGCTGAGTGGGGAAAGAAGGAACATAAGAAGAACCCTGTAAATACAGAGCGGTCTGGATACAAAAAAAGGAAGACTATCTTTTCAATAGACTTCCTCTGACGAGCGGAAAACGAGACTCGAACTCGCGACCCCAACCTTGGCAAGGTTGTGCTCTACCAACTGAGCTATTTCCGCAAAGCGTGAAGAGAATGAGACTCGAACTCACACGGCATAATTGCCACTACCCCCTCAAAGTAGCGCGTCTACCAATTCCGCCATCTCTCCAGCATGTCAAAAATTTGCTTTCAAAATCAGTGCCCAAAACAGGACTCGAACCTGCACGGCTGTTAACCACTCGCACCTGAAACGAGCGCGTCTACCATTCCGCCACTTGGGCAACTGATACCGGACACTTCCGGATTGGTTTCATCGATTGATTGAGCGGAAAACGAGACTCGAACTCGCGACCCCAACCTTGGCAAGGTTGTGCTCTACCAACTGAGCTATTTCCGCATCAATCTTTGTTTCTCGATTGCGGTTGCAAAGGTAGGCATAATTTTGAAACCTGCAAACAATTCGACAAAAAAAATCACTAACTCATGCGATTTTTATAGTCTTCATAGGTAAAACGCTTATATACGTCTAATGTCCCATCCGCACGCAACAAGGCGATTCCAGGATGTTGGATGCCATTAAACATATTGGTTTTCACCATTGTATAATGTATCATATCTTCAAAGATGACAGGCTCACCCACTTGCAGGAAGTGATCGAAGCGCCAAGCCCCCATATAGTCCCCGCTCAAGCAACTATTTCCGCCCAAACGGTAAATCGGGTCATTGGGCTTTGCATGTTTCACCGCTTCATCCGGCAATGTTTCCGCTCCACGTACTTTAGGCTGATAGGGCATCTCCAGGCAATCGGGCATGTGACAGGTAAAACTTACGTCCAAAATGGCTGTACGTATACCACGGCTCTCCACGATGTCTACTACCCGACTGACGAGCGGTCCCGTCTGCCAGGTAAAAGCGGAACCGGGCTCCAGGATAAGATGCAGATGGGGAAACCGCGCTTGCAAGCCTTGCAACAGACGGATGAGATGTTCCACATCATAGTCCTCCCGAGTCATCAAATGCCCGCCCCCCAAATTGAGCCATTTCAATTGAGGGAACCAACGGGAGAATTTCTCTTCCAAATGCTGCAACGTATGTTCCAGCTCATAGGAACTGCTCTCACAATGACAATGACAATGAAATCCTTCGATTCCTTCAGGCAACTGCTCCGGCAACAAATCGGCAGTCACTCCAAAACGGGTACCCGGCGCACAGGGATTGTACAGCTCCACTTCCACTTCCGAATATTCGGGATTGACACGGATGCCACACGATATGGGTTCCGCATAAGCTTTCACCTGCGGATAGAAACGTTCATATTGACTGAAAGAATTGAATGTAATATGACTGCTGCACCGCAATATTTCAGAGAAGTCCTCCTCCGTATAAGCAGGAGAATAGGTGTGTGCCTTACTCCCAAACTCTTCAAAAGCCAAACGGGCCTCATAGGGAGAGCTGGCTGTCGTAAAATGAATATATTCCCGGAAAATCGGAAATGACTTCCACATGGCAAATGATTTAAATGCCAATATGATTTCCACCCCGGCACGTTCCTTGACCGAACGAATCAGTTCAAGATTCCGACGAAGCAGTTCCTCTTCCATCACATAACAAGGAGAAGGGATAATGTCCAGATGTTCTGACACCTTTGAAAAATGAAGGTTGCTTTCCATTCTATAAACTATTGTAGATTTATTTATTTCACATTTCGATTCGGCTGAAGCCACTCCCAGCTGCAGCCAGCCGGAAGCAATGGACCGGTTTCCACCGCTTACCCGATAACCTTGAAACGGGCAAACTTCAACAGAAGTTGCTTTACTCCGGCATTTTGGAAACGGACAGTCGCTTTACAGTTCTCTCCCGTCCCCTCCACGCGTTCGATTATTCCTATGCCAAAGCGCTCATGTTCGATCTGTTGACCGGCACATACTCCATAGCTGTTCGTACCCGAAGATGCCACAGGCTCCGTGCTGGTCATTTTCTTCAAGCGGGGAGTCTCCGTAGCTTCCGTCTTGCCCTTCGGACGTTCTTCTGCAAAAAGACGGGAACGTACGGGCTCGGTAGTCTTGCGCACCGGTGTGACACGTCGGGAAGAAGCCTGCATGTTTTGGGGGAGTTCCAAGAATCGTGCATCAATATCACGCAGGAAACGGCTCGGATTGCCAAACTCCATGTGCCCATAACGGAACCGACTCCGTGCAAAAGAAAGGAAGCAATGTTTCTCTGCCCGGGTAATAGCCACATAGAACAAGCGACGTTCTTCCTCCAGTTCCCGATAAGAGTTCTTTGCCATCGCACTGGGGAACAAGTCCTCTTCCAAGCCTACGACAAAGACTGTGTTAAACTCCAAGCCTTTAGCTGAATGTACCGTCATCAAGGTAATCTTCTCTTCGGAATCAGAACGATCCATATCCTGGTCGGACAGCAATGATACTTCAGACAGAAAATCCGGCAGATACACATGTTCCGCCTCTCCTTCTTCCTGACGGGTACTACAGAAATCATGTATACCATTCACCAGTTCTTCCACATTCTCCTGACGACTCAGGCTTTCCGGAGACTTGTCCTGATAGATTTCATTGATGATACCGGACTGACGTATGATGTCTGCTCCAAGTGTGTATGCATCCTCCGTCATCACACGTGCCTGAAAATTCGCTATCAACTGCCGGAACGCCATCAGCTTGTTTGCAGTGCCCTTATTAATGGACAGTGCATACGCCTCAGGCTGGCACAGAACGGTCCACAGACTGACGTGAGCTTCAGTGGCTGCCTGAATGATCTTATTGACAGTCGTATCGCCGATACCACGGGCTGGATAATTGATGATACGCTTGAACGCTTCTTCATCGTCGGGATTCACCACCAGACGGAAATAGGCTATCACATCCTTGATTTCCTTCCGCTGATAAAATGACAGACCTCCATAGATGCGATAAGGCAAAGACCGTTTACGCAATGCCTCTTCAAAGATTCGCGATTGTGCATTGGTACGGTACAGGATGGCGAAGTCGGAATAAGCTATATCTTCCCGCCGATGCAGCTCCACCACCTTATTGGCCACAATCTCTCCTTCTTCCACATCGGAATAGGCATCTGTCACTTTGATGCGGTCCCCGGTCTCATTCTCCGAAAAGACTTCCTTGCGGATCTGTTCCCTGTTTTTCTCAATCAGACTGTTGGCTGCGTTTACAATCGTCTGTGTCGAGCGATAGTTCTGTTCCAGCTTGAACAGCTTGGCATCCTTATACTGGCGGGTAAACTTCAGAATGTTGTCGATATTCGCACCCCGGAAGGAATAGATACTTTGCGCGTCATCGCCAACGACACAGACACGTTGCCGCTCCCTGGTCAGTTGCCACACAATGCTATGCTGGGCAAAGTTTGTATCCTGATACTCGTCGACCAGCACATAAGCAAAACGTTCCGCATATTTATGACAAATTTCAGGATGTTCTTCAAACAATAAATAGGTATAGAGCAACAGGTCATCAAAGTCCATGGCTCCGGCTTGCCGGCAACGTTCCCAATAGCGAAGATATACCTTATATATATCACCCATCTTCGCTTCCCGGTCCGACTCCCGCAATTCCGTATTGGAGGCATACGCCTGCGGTAACACCAGATAGTTTTTTGCATTGGAAATCCGACTCTGAACAGAAGCCGGCTTGTAAGTCTTATCGTCCAGCCCCATTTCCTTGATGATTGCCTTTATCAGGCTACGGGAATCGGTCTGGTCATAAATGGTGAAGTTGGACTTGAAGCCCAGGACCTCAGCCTCCGTCCGCAAGATGCGTGCAAAGATGGAATGAAAGGTTCCCATCCATAAATACCGGGCACGCTCCCATCCCACTTGCCGTGCCACGCGGCTCTTCATCTCCGCTGCGGCTTTATTGGTAAAGGTCAACGCCAATACGGACCAAGGTTCATAGCCCTGTTCCAGCAGATAAGCAATTTTATAGGTCAATACGCGCGTCTTACCTGAACCGGCTCCGGCTATCACCAACGAAGGTCCGTCAATATACAACACGGCCTCCCGCTGACTCTCATTCAATTCATCTATATAATTTGTACTCGCTTGCATCAGAATTTCTATTTGGGCGCAAACTTAGACAAAGTAGAATAAACAGGCAAAAAATCATAGCCCTAAAAAGATTTCCTCTCAAGCAGCTGACCGGCACGTCACCTTTCTCCCCGACAGAGAAACCAAACGCTACAGAAAACGGGCAGTGCCCAACATAATGACAGCTTTCCGCGAAGATTTCTTCGTTTATTCCGGAGAAATTCCGTAAGTTTGCATGAAAATTCGACCCGATTGTTCATTGGCTTTTGAGTGGATTTTTGATTTAAAACGAGTCTGTCCAAACAAGCTAAAGACCGTCCGGGAAGAAACAGTCATGATTGTACAAGCCATGACAGACAAACTAGAGAATGACCATAAACGAAATCATCCGTAAAATTTCGAACAGGCTATGACGAAAAAAAAGACAGAAGCTGCTGCTTCTACAGACAAATTATCCACCTTACGCAATATCATTCACATCCTGAGAAGTGAAACCGTCCAATTCATTTTCGGGCTTTTGTGTATTATATTCTCTTTCTACCTATTGCTGGCATTTACCTCCTTCTTCTTCAACGGAGGTGCCGATCAAAGCATTGTAGCGAATCCGGAGGCAGGAGAGCTACTTTCAGTCGACAACAACATACAGAATTCAACCGGTTCACGAGGAGCTGTTCTTGCAGAATTCCTCATCAATCGCTGCTTCGGTTTTTCCGCCTATTTCATCGCAATCTTCTTGGGGATCGCCGGTCTGCAGCTTGTCAAGGCTGAGTATCATTTCCGGATATGGAAATGGTTCATCAGCTGTACAATTCTGATGATATGGGGTTCTATCTTCTTTGGCTTTTTGTTTGAAAGTACGTTTGGAAACAGTTTTATCTACCCGGGCGGAATCCACGGACATAACATCAGTATGTGGCTGTCTTCACAGATTGGTGCTACGGGAGTTATCCTCCTGCTATTGGGGGTAGCTGTCATTTACCTTGTATATATGAGCCGTTCCACCATCCGTGTCGTACGCCGTATCCTTCATCCGTCTCTCAAGAAGAAGAAAGATACAACCGTGTCTGCTGCTGCGGCGGCTCCTGCTCCACAACAGAATGATACAACAGGACCAGAACGTACGGAAGAAAAGACACCGGACACAACATCTCAGGATGTGGAAGAGGAGTCCCAACCGCTGACTTTCAATCTGGATACGACTCCGTCATCGCCTGCAAACGCCTCCCGTCGCCAGGCAACACTCACAACTACGGAGGAAGAAGCGGAAGAAACGCCTGAGGATGAAAAAAAAAGCACATTAGTACCCCCTCCGACTCCTCCGAAGCCTGACAAGGCCCCGGAAATGGAAGTCAGTATCGGTGGAACGGAAGAAGACAACGAAATCACCCAGCTTCCTCCCTACAATCCCAAACTCGATTTGGAGAACTACCATGCACCGACCATTGACCTGCTGAAAAAATACGAGGACAACTCTCCGTCCATCGACCGGGATGAGCTGGATGCCAACAAGGATCGCATCATCGACGTGCTGCGTAGCTTTGGTGTGGAAATCTCTTCCATCAATGCCACAGTCGGTCCGACCATTACCTTGTATGAGATTACGCCGGCACAGGGAGTGCGCATTGCCAAAATCCGCAACCTGGGCAGTGACATTGCCCTGAGCCTGGCAGCCAAAGGTATCCGCATCATTGCCCCGATACCCGGCAAGGGAACGATCGGTATCGAAGTGCCTAATTCGAAGGCTAAGATTGTCCCCATGCGCGACATCATTGCCAGCAAGAAATTCCAGGAGTCAACTTTCGACCTTCCTATCGCATTGGGTAAGACCATCACCAACGAAGTGTTTGTCGCTGACTTATGCAAAATGCCACACGTCCTGGTTGCAGGAGCTACCGGACAAGGTAAGTCTGTCGGATTGAACGCCATCATTACCTCCTTGCTCTATAAAAAGCACCCGGCAGAATTGAAATTCGTCATGGTTGACCCCAAAATGGTCGAATTCAGCATGTACAATCCCATCGAGAAGCACTTCCTGGCGAAACTGCCCGATGGCAATGAAGCAATTATCACAGACCCGACCAAAGTGATACAGACGCTGCAATCACTCTGTATCGAGATGGACAACCGTTATGAATTGCTCAAAGCTGCAAACGTCCGCCAAATCAAGGAATACAACCAGAAGTTCATCAACCGGCAACTGAACCCGGAAAAGGGACATAAGTTCCTGCCCTATATCGTTGTCATCATTGACGAGTTCGGCGACTTGATCATGACAGCCGGTAAGGAAATCGAGACACCGATTGCCCGTATCGCCCAGAAAGCGCGTGCCGTGGGTATCCACATGATTATCGCGACCCAACGTCCTGCCGCCAATATCATCACGGGAGTCATCCGGGCTAACTTCCCGGCACGGATTGCCTTCAAGGTATCCACGATGATGGAGTCACGCATCATCCTCGACACCCCGGGAGCGGACCAACTCATCGGACGTGGAGACATGCTGATTTCCCAGTCAAACGAACTGACCCGTATCCAATGCGCCTTTGTCGATACGCCTGAAGTGGAAAACATCACGGAGTACATCAGCCACCAGCAAGGCTACCCGTCGGCCTTCTACCTGCCTGAATATGTGGGAGAAGAGAGTGACAGCAGCATGAATGAGGTGGACATGAACCGACTCGACCCGATGTTTGCCGATGCAGCCAGACTGGTTGTCAGCTACCAGCAAGGTTCGACTTCCCTTATCCAACGCAAGTTCTCCATTGGCTACAACCGGGCGGGACGCATCATGGACCAGCTGGAACATGCAGGTATCGTCGGTCCCAGTGAAGGCAGCAAGGCACGTCAAGTGCTATGCGTAGACTTGGATGACCTGGAGACGCGATTGGCTAATTTGCAACAATAAACTTTAGTAAGCTCAATATCATTATGAAAATCAGGAACATTTTATCATGCATATTATTATCCGTCTGCACCTTGGGAGTGCAGGCGCAAAAAGAGACGCAGGCCCGTCAGCTGTTGGACAAGACCGCTGCCATCTTCAACGATAAGGGGGTAGACGTGAAATTCAGATTCTGGACGAATGGGAACAAACAGGATCAAACCTCCGGAAGCATTGCCGTAAAAGGCAACAAGTTTCATCTGACAACCCCATCCGCCATCACGTGGTTCGATGGAAAGACACAGTGGAGCTACCTGCCTGCCAACCAGGAAGTGAACGTCAGCAATCCGACACCTGAAGAGCTGCAGAGTATCAATCCCTATGCTTTCATCGGCCTGTACAAGCAAGGTTACACCTACCGCGTAGGGGCATGCAAGAACTATCAGGGAAAAGCTATCGACGAAATCGACCTGCAAGCGGAAAATCCCAAACAAGAGATTCAGGCTGTCAAGTTGTATGTCGACAAGCGCAATGCGCAACCTCTTTATATCAAAATAACAGATTGTAACAAAAATATCAATGAGATAGAAGTTACATCTCTGAAAAAAGCTCTACTTTTACCGGACAATCGGTTTATCTTTGACACAAAGCAATATCCGAATGTTGAAGTAATTGACTTGAGATAATCAGAATCACATAAATAAGATCAAACAGTATGAGTACAGAAAGAGTTAGATGCCTGATCATCGGTTCAGGTCCTGCCGGATATACAGCGGCAATTTATACCGGTCGTGCAAATATTGCTCCGGTCCTTTATGAAGGAATCCAACCGGGCGGCCAGTTGACTACGACGACAGAAGTTGAGAATTTTCCCGGATATCCGGAAGGTATTACCGGACCGGAACTGATGGAAGACTTGCGCAAACAGGCTGAACGCTTCGGTGCTGACATCCGCAGCGGTATCGCCGTAGCAGCTGACCTCAGCAAAGCTCCTTATAAGGTAACGATTGACGATGGAAAAGAAATCGAAGCCGACACCATCATCATCAGCACCGGCGCAACTGCTAAATACCTGGGACTGGAAGATGAAAAGAAATACGCTGGTATGGGTGTCAGTGCTTGTGCTACCTGCGACGGATTCTTCTATCGCAAGAAAGTGGTAGCCGTAGTCGGAGGTGGTGACACTGCCTGCGAAGAGGCTACCTACCTGTCGGGATTGGCTTCCAAGGTATACCTCATTGTCCGCAAACCTTATCTGCGTGCATCCAAGATCATGCAGGACCGTGTACTGAACAACCCGAAAATCGAGGTGCTTTTTGAACACAATACAGTAGGCTTGTTTGGAGAAAACGGTGTTGAAGGCGCACATGTTGTCTACAAGATGGGTGAACCGGAAGAGAAGCGTTACGACATTGCTATTGACGGATTCTTCCTCGCCATCGGCCATAAACCGAACTCCGACATCTTTAAGCCCTACGTAGACACCGACGAAGTTGGCTACATCATCACGGAAGGAGCAACTCCGCGTACAAAAGTACCCGGCGTATTTGCTGCCGGCGACGTGGCCGACCCGCACTACCGTCAGGCTATCACGGCGGCAGGAAGCGGTTGCAAGGCAGCCATCGAAGTGGAAAGATACTTGAGCGAACATGGACTCTAAGCTCGTGTAACGGATAACGCAGATGACATCAGGCTATCACAAGCCATGCCATCTGCGTTCTTTTCATTGGGCAAGCGAACGAAAGGCTTGCCTATTCCTATTCTTCAACCAACGACTTACGAGATGAGAAAAACTACTCTCCTATCCTTCAGCCTGTGTCTGCTGTTTCTTGTGTTTCTGTCTTCGTGCCGCAGCATCACCCCCTCCTACAATTACCGCGAACTGGCACGTGCCGGTATCACCTTGGGAATGGACATCGAGCAGGAAGACAACCACCGTCTCTACGTGGAAGCATCCAAATGGATTGGAACTCCCTATCGCAACGGAGGAAGCAACCGCAAGGGAGTGGATTGTTCCGGACTGACAGCCGCCCTATATAATAAGGTATATAAGGTCAAGCTGCAACGTTCCAGCGACGGACAACTCAAAAAGGACTGCCGACGCATCAGCAAACGGCAGTTGCAGGAAGGCGACCTCGTCTTTTTTCATGGAAAGCGTTCCCGACGCACTGCCAATCACGTCGGTGTTTACCTGAAGAACAACAAATTTATCCATGCCAGCAGCAGCCAGGGAGTCATCGTCAGTGACTTGGATGAAAGCTATTGGAAACGCTACTGGCTCTCCGGAGGAAGAGTAAAATAACATTTATTAGTAGGGCAAGCCTGATACTGTTCTGTTTTTTCTCTACAAACATTTGTGTATATCAACCGATTGATGTAATTTTGCGCCCGATTTAGTCCGTTCGGGTACGAAGAAGTAATATCGGAAGGCCGATATTCACCTGACGGAGAAACCGTTTAATCTTATTATAAAATGTACGTAATCGTAGAAATTAACGGACAACAGTTCAAAGCTGAAGAAGGCAAGAAGCTGTTTGTACACCACATTCAGAATGCTGAAAACGGCGCAACTGTTGAATTTGACAAAGTTTTGTTGGTTGACAACAATGGTAATGTAACGGTAGGTGCTCCTACTGTAGAAGGTGCAAAAGTTGTTTGCGAAGTAGTTTCTCATCTGGTTAAGGGCGACAAGGTCCTCGTATTCCACAAGAAGAGAAGAAAAGGCTACAGAAAGTTGAACGGTCACCGTCAACAATTCACAGAGTTAACAATCAAACAAGTTATTGCTTAATCATTTAAATTTTAGTAGAAATGGCACATAAAAAAGGTGTTGGTAGTTCAAAGAACGGCCGTGAATCAGCAAGTAAAAGATTAGGCGTAAAGATATTTGGTGGACAAGTTTGCAAAGCTGGTAACATCATTGTTCGTCAAAGAGGTACTGTGCACAATCCCGGTGAAAACATCGGCATGGGTAGTGACCACACTCTTTACGCATTGGTAGATGGTACTGTATGCTTCAAAAAGGGACGTAACAACAAGAGTTACGTATCAATTATCCCGACGGCTGAAGCGTAAACCTCATACTGAAGACATAGAAAGGCTCATGGAAAATCCGTGAGCCTTTTTTGTATTTTATACAAAGGAATCTCTATCTTTGCAAGCGATTCTACATACCATTCAGGAATTTAACAAGACATACAGATATGCTTACCATCAAACAAATTACAGACGACACGGAGAAAGTCATCCGTGGACTGGAAAAGAAACATTTCGAACACGCAAAAGAAGTCATCGCTAAAGTAATAGAACTAAACGATAAACGAAAAGCCTCACAAGCACTACTCGACAACAACCTTGCCGAAATCAATACTACTTCCAAGACAATCGGCGCACTGATCAAGAGCGGAAAGAAAGAGGAAGCCGAAGCGGCAAAAGCACGCGTGGCTGAAATCAAAGAAGCCAACAAAAGCCTGGAGGAAGCCAAGGAAGGGGCTGCCAACGAAATGCAGGCTCTGCTCTACACGATTCCCAACATCCCTTACGACGAAGTGCCTGAGGGCAAGACTGCGGAAGACAACGTTGTGGTCAAGATGGGCGGCATGGAGACAGAACTGCCCAAGAACGCACTGCCTCACTGGGAGCTTGCCAGGAAATACGACATCATCGACTTTGACTTGGGCGTAAAGATTACCGGCGCCGGATTCCCCGTATACAAAGGGAAAGGGGCACGGCTGCAACGTGCGCTGATCAACTTCTTCCTGGATGAGGCACGCGAGGCAGGCTATACGGAAATCATGCCGCCGACGGTCGTGAACGCCGCATCGGGATACGGCACGGGACAGCTGCCTGACAAGGAGGGACAGATGTATCATTGCGAAGTCGATGACCTCTACCTCATCCCGACGGCTGAAGTGCCTGTCACGAATATCTACCGCGATGTCATCCTCGATGAGAAGGACCTCCCGATCAAGAATTGCGCATACACGGAGTGTTTCCGTCGGGAAGCCGGCTCCTATGGAAAGGAAGTACGCGGACTGAACCGCCTGCATGAATTCTCCAAGGTGGAACTGGTGCGCATCGACAAGCCGGAGCATTCCCGTCAGTCACACCAGGAAATGCTGGACCACGTGGAAGGACTGCTGAAGAAACTGGAACTCCCCTATCGCATCCTTCGTCTGTGCGGAGGAGACATGAGCTTCACCTCTGCCATCTGCTATGACTTCGAGGTTTATTCGGAAGCTCAGCAACGTTGGCTGGAAGTCAGCTCCGTATCCAACTTCGACACCTATCAGGCAAACCGCCTGAAGTGCCGTTACCGTACGGCGGAAAAGAAGACGGAACTCTGCCACACCCTCAACGGCTCTGCACTGGCATTGCCGCGTATCGTGGCTGCATTGCTGGAGAACAACCAGACACCCGAGGGTATCCGCATCCCGAAGGCACTCGTTCCGTATTGCGGCTTCGACATGATCGACTGATTCATACTAATAAATTCACACAAAGCACGAATCCGGGGAACTTGCGGGTTCGTGCTTTTATCTTTACACCTGACTCAACATGCTACATTTCGACTGCGACTACATGGAGGGAGCGCATCCGCTCATCCTGGAACGTCTCCTGCAGACAAACCTGGAACAGACACCCGGTTATGGCTGCGACATCTACACACAACGTGCCAAAGAGAAAATCCGGCAAGCCTGCAACTGTCCCGAGGCTGCCGTACATTTCCTGGTAGGGGGCACACAGACCAACGCCACGGTCATCGACGGACTGCTCCGCACGTATGAAGGCGTACTGGCTGCCGAGACCGGACACATCAACGTGCACGAGTCCGGAGCCATCGAAGCCAGCGGGCACAAGGTACTGACCTTGCCACAAACCGACGGGAAGGTCCAGGCAGAGGATGTGGACCGCTACATCACGTCGTTTTACCAGGATGCGACCTACGAACACATGGTGGCTCCGGGGATGCTGTACATTTCCTTCCCGACTGAATATGGCACGCTCTACAGCCGGAAGGAACTGGAGGCGCTCAGCGAAACATGCCACCGCCACCACATCCCGCTCTTCATCGACGGGGCGCGGATGGGCTATGGACTGACGGCCACGCCGGCAGATGTCACGCTGGAAGATATTGCACGCTGGAGCGATGTCTTCTACATCGGTGGGACGAAAGTCGGGGCGTTGTTCGGCGAAGCGGTCGTCGTGACCAATCCTCGGCTGCTGACTCACTTCTTCCCCATCATCAAGCAGCACGGTGCCCTCCTGGCAAAGGGACGTCTGCTGGGCATCCAGTTCGACACGCTGTTCACCGACGGGCTGTATTTCCGCATCGCCCGGCACGCCAACGACATGGCAGAGAAGCTCAAGAAGGGATTTGCTGACAGGCACTACCGTTTCTTCATGGATTCGCCGACCAACCAGCAGTTCGTGATTCTCGACAACCGGCAGAAGGAGGAACTGCACCGCCATGCGACCTTCGAGACGTGGGCGGTCATCGACGAATCGCACTCCGCCGTCCGGTTCGCTACGAGCTGGGCGACCCGCGAAGAGGATGTGGACGCACTGATTGAACTTTTATAAGAATACCTGCTAAAACAAAGGTGGCACCCTCCGCAAAGAAGATGCCACCTTTTTTATGATGCAACAGGATGTTTCCCGTAGGCTGAAATCGTCACTTATTCCTCATCCGCAAACATTGGATCCCAGGCGGGCAGGCGGACGGGTTTCTCCTTCTCAAGCAATTCCAGCACCTTGGCAGGAACATACTTCTTGTTGACAGCCAAGCGGAACATGTATTCATCAAACCATTGGTCGGTCATGATGAGATGGCCTTTGTATCCCACCTGTCCCCAGCTGTTCTCCACCATCCATTTCTTGGGCTTGCCATTGGCGTCCAGGTCTACCGCCATCAGGGTCATGGCATGCGTCGAACCGCTGGCGAAGGTTTGGATGCGTTGCTTCTTGTCCATGCCGAACGTGGTGCCGAAGAGCGAATCGTAATCGTAGTTGCGCAGGTCGAGCAAGCCGCGTTTCTGGTTGAGGAACTTGCCCACATCGCAGGAGAAGTACATCATCGTGCTGTCCTTGATGGAGGCAATCGCCATCGGCTTGATTTCATCCATCGGCAGATTGACGTACAACCAGTTGTGGCCGTCGTAGGCATGCCGGTCGTAGTCGATTTCATACACCTTCCAGTAGGGGCGTGACGGGTCGTTCATCACCATGATGTAGTCGTTCACATAGTCTTCGTTGATGAATTCCTTGAAGAAGGATTGCGGCGTATAGGTCTTCATCTCACCGCGCGGCTTGCCGTCGGCGTCGCGCATCACCCACTGGAACTCGGTGACAGGCTCGCCCAGCGTGAGTACCAACATGCGGTAGATGGTTCCCAGCATCTCCGTCTTGCTCTGTTCCAATTGCTTGGCTTTGGCGCCTTTTGCCGCCTGATCGCGCAACTGCAGACCGAACTCACGCAGCTTCAGCTTGATGAAGTTTGCCATCTGTGCCGTGTTCTCGCTGCTGAAGGTCTCCGGCATTACTCCCTTGGGCACGACACCGTATTTCATCACGATATCCATGACACCGGTGAACTGTCCGCCGTCGCTCAACGGATTCTTGAAGAGATGCTCCACCATGCGGTCGTCCATCGGACGGTCTGCCGTATCGATGATGCCCTGCAGGAAAAGGTTCGACTTCTCCAGCTGATCCCAGAAGAAACCGTAGCTCTGCGAGAATTCCAACGAAGGGAGGTCATACTTGGCAATCATTTTGGCACGCATCACGTTCAATCCCGTGAACAGCCAGCAGCGGCCCGATGATTTCTGGTCGGTGATGCCACGCGACAGGACCTTGTCACTGAAATACGTGTCAAAGTCCGCTGCATTCTCGTGATTCAATGCCAACACACGGATGTCATTGGCTGTAATGGCGTTCAGCAAAGCCTTGTCGGCTGCCGTACCTTTGTACGCTTTTCTGATTTCGCGCAACATGTCTTCAGAGATGCCTCCCTGCTGCTGTGCCTGCAATCCGCCCCATGCCAGGGTCATTAAGCAGACTGAAAGGATAGATTTCTTCATAGATTGAAAGAATTTTAAAAGATATTTGTCGCAAACTTAAAAAAGAATCTTGAGCCTGCAACAATCTTTTACGCTCTTTTTCCGCGGCAAGACGCGAGAATTCGTATTTTTGCTCCTCAAACGAAAAAGACAGACGACTTATCAAACGACTTAGCAACATCGCGCGCATCTGCATCACCGGCATACTCTGCCTCTATGCAGCCCTGATACTCCTGCTGAACATCCCCTATGTCCAGCAGCATCTGTCCGTATGGGTATCAAAAGAATTGAGCAAACTCCTGCAGACGGAGGTCTTTGTGGGCAACGTCGACGTCGGGCTGGTCAACCGCGCCATCATCGACAATGTCAGCATCGAAGACCGCGAGGGCAACGTCCTCCTGAAGGCGGACCGCGTCTCTGCCAAGTTCGACTTGCGCGCCTTGCTGCAGGGAGACATCGTCATCAACAACGTGCAGCTGCACAACATGCACCTCAACCTTGCCAGGCGCGACTCTGCCGCCGTCCCCAACTACCAGTTCCTTATCGACGCCTTCTCGTCCGACGAACCTTCGTCGGGGAGCGACCTGAGCCTCCGCATCAACGCCTTGCTCATCCGCCACGGACGCATCACCTACAACCTGGCGTCTGCAGAGGAGACTCCCGGACGGTTCAACGCCCGGCACCTCGCACTCGAAGACCTCCGGGCGAACATCTCGCTCAAGGCGCTCCGCAACGACTCCATCAACACCACCATACGCCACCTCAGCTTCCGGGAACACTCCGGGCTCACGCTGGAGAACCTTGCCTTCAAGCTGGTCGCCAATCCGCGTCACCTGACGCTCTCGCGCTTTGCCTTGCAGATGCCGGGCACACTCCTGCGGCTCGACACGCTGGAGGCTGCCTACGACTCCGGCGCCCGGGAGCCGTGGAAGACGATGCGTGTCAGGGGCGGCATCGGACGCTCGTCCGTCACGCTGAGCGACCTGCAATGCTTCGTGCCCGCCCTCGCGTCCTTCAACGACCCGCTGTGGGTGCAGGCAGGCATACAGGGCAATGAGAAGGAGGTCACCCTCAGCCACCTGCAGATACGTTCCGACAACAACGACGTCCGCCTGCGCCTGCATTGCCGCGTGCGCAACCCGTTCGAGCCGTCGCGCCGGTTCTTCGACTGCACCTTGCCGGAACTGAACGTCACCAGCACCGGCTTCCACTTCCTGACGCAGAACCTGGGCATGGAGACCATCCATCCGCTGCTCACGAGGCTGGGCTATCTCTCCTTCCAGGGCAGCGCACGGGGCATGCTCAAGGATTTGCAGCTCCAGGGACTCATCCGGAGCGCGGCAGGCGAACTGGACACCAACCTGCACCTGGGACTGGACGGACAGCAGAAGACCTTCCACGGGCAACTCCTCACCGAGGGATTCCAACTCGGAAGCCTCCTTGCCCAACCGGACCTGGGGCGCGTCTCGCTGAACGTCGAGGTCAAGGGACAGCAGACCGGCAGCAGTTACCCGGCACTGAACGTGACGGGACACCTGCCCCTCGTGGAATACAAGGGACACAGCTACGGCGACATCCACCTCAACGTGAACTACCGCGAAGGCTACTACCGGGGCTTCCTCAACCTGGAGGATGCCGACGGGAGCCTCGCCGTCAGCGGGGACTTCAACCCGACGAAATCCATCCCCGAGTTCAACCTCCTCGCCTCCCTCGACCACCTGCGGCCGGACCGCCTGGGGCTGACGGACAAGTATCCCGGCTGCGAACTCTCCGCACGCATCCGTACCAACTTCACAGGAAACACCTTCGACAACTTCACGGGAAACATACACGTCGACAGCCTGCACTTCCGTTCACCGGAAGGCAACTACGTCCTGCACCACTTCACCGTCAGCTCCTACCCCAATGAGCAGAAGGAACGGGAGATTCACATCGACTCCGACTTCCTCAACGGCGAGGGACACGGACACTTCACCTTCGCCGACCTGCCGCGGGGCTTCACACGGATGCTCGGCAACTACCTGCCCCTGTTCATCCGCAAGAACACCGACACGGAGCCCGGCAACAACCGGCTGAGCTTCTCACTCCGTCTGACGGACACCGAGATGCTGGAGAAGATGTTCCGCGTCCCGCTCGACGTCCGCATGCCCGCCACCATCAAGGGATACTTCCACGAACGCAACAACCAGGTGAAAGTCGAAGGCTATTTCCCTGCCTTCAGCTACAAGGGCAAGCGTTACGAGTCGGGCATGGTGCTCATCGACAATCCGCAGGACCGGCTGCAGGCATTGGTGCGGCTCACGCAACAGATGCAGGGCAACTCCATGCTGAACCTCTCGCTGAAAGCCGAGGCACGCGACAACGAACTCAAGACCTTCTTCCACTGGGGCAACAATACCGAGCGCACCTACAGCGGCGAGTTCGCCACCGTGACACGCTTCCGTCAGCGGGACACGAAGCACGACAACCCGAGCGCACGCATCGAGATTCTCCCCTCGGACATCATCATCAACGACACCACCTGGACACTCCGCCCGTCGGTCATCGACATCGACTCCGGACGGGTCGTCGTCAACGACTTCCGCTTTGAACACGGGCCGCAGCACATCCACATCGACGGCAAGCTGACCGAAAACGAGCACGACGCCGTCCGTGTCGACCTCAATGACATCCGCCTGGAGTACATCTTCGACATCATCCAGTTCCATCCCGTCGACTTCCGCGGGTTCGCCAGCGGAAAGGCAGTCGTGACGCAGGCGATGAAGAGCCCCGCGCTCGACGCCGACCTCCGCATCCGCGACTTCACCTTCAACCACGGCTACATGGGCGACATGAAGATTCGCGGACTGTGGAACGCCGAGGAGGGCGACATCCATCTCGATGCCGACATCCGCGACGCCTCCCGCCGTGCCCGCACCACGGTGAAGGGTTGGGTCTCCCCACCCAAGGCGGGGCTGGACCTCCACATCACCGCCGACAGCACCAACCTGGAGTTCCTCAACATGTACACCGCGAGCGTGTTCCGCCACCTGTCGGGACGCGTCACGGGCGACATACGCCTGCACGGACCCTTCGCCAACCTGAATCTCGAAGGCAACGCCTCCGGCAACGCCCGCGTCGACGTCGGTGTACTCAACGCCGCCTACGACCTGCAGCTCGACTCCGTCAGTCTCCTTCCCGGCTCCATCGAATTCCGTCAGGCACGCATGACGGACAAGGACGGGCACACCGGACAGGTGGAAGGCACCCTCGCGCACGACCACCTGCGCAACCTGCGCTACCGCTTCACCTTCGACACCGACAACATGCTGCTCTACAACGCACCCGAGAGCGAGGATGCCCTCATCTACGGCAGCATCTACGGCACCGGCATCACCACCCTGCAGGGCGACGACAGCAGCCTGAACGTGAACACCAACCTGCGCACCGGCAAGAACACCACCTTCGTCTACAACCTCGGGACGCCCGAAGAAATAGCCAGCAACGAGTTCATCACCTTCGTCGACAAGACTCCCCACGCCAAGTGGGAGAACGACTCCATCCCCGACCCCTTCCGCCACCCCGTGTCCGAAGAGACCGACGAAGAGGAGGACGAAGGCACGTCCGACATCCACATCAACGCCCAGCTGGACGTCACCCCCGACGCCACCATCAAGGTCATCATGGACCCCCTGTCGGGCGACTACGCCAACGCGCAGGGCAGCGGCAACTTCCAGGCAAGCTACTACAACAAGGGCGAGTTCAAGCTCTACGGCACCTACACCCTCGACCACGGGCTCTACAAGCTCAGCCTCCAGGAAGTCATCCGCAAGGACTTCCTCCTCCAGCCCGGCGGCAGCATCACCTTCAGCGGACGGCCCGAGAACGGCGACATCAACCTGCAAGCCGTCTACACCGTCAACTCGGCGTCCCTGAAAGACCTTGCGCCCAACGCCGCCTTCACGCAGAACACCGCCAAGGTCAACTGCCAGCTCAACCTCACCGGCAAGCTCGCCACGCCCAACCTGCACTTCGACCTCGAGCTGCCCAACGTCAGCGAGGAAGAACGCGAACTGGTGAAGAGCTACATCAGCACCGACGAGCAGATGGAGATGCAAATCATCTACCTCCTGGGCATCGGCCGCTTCTACACCTACGACTACTCCAACGCCAACGTCGACAACGGCACCCAGTCGTCAGCCATGAACTCCCTCCTCTCGTCGACCCTGTCGGGACAGCTCAACAACATGCTCTCCCACATCATCAACAGCAGCCAGTGGAACTTCGGCACCAACCTCAGCACGGGCGACAAGGGCTGGACGGACATGGAAGTCGAGGGCATGCTCTCCGGACGCCTCCTGAACAACCGCCTCCTCATCAACGGCAACTTCGGCTACCGCGACAACCAGCTCGCCAACACCAACTTCGTGGGCGACTTCGACGTCCAGTGGCTCCTCACCCCCTCGGGCGACATCCGCCTGAAGGGCTACAACCAGACCAACGACCGCTACTTCGCCAAGACCACCCTCACCACACAGGGCATCGGCTTGCTCTTCAAGCGGGACTTCGGTCACTGGAAGGAACTCTTCCACCGCACCGTCCGCCGCCCCGTCGCCGACAGTCTGCGCACCGACACCGTCCCGTCCGCCAAACAGAAGAAGAAGGCGAAGAAGCGCCGGAAGGCACGCCGGAAGAAACTGTCGTGGGACTTCTGACCGCCCGCCGTTCCTTCCCTCGCCGGCACACATGACGGCAGACAGGCGGACCGCCCGCAGGAGATGCCCCTCTGCATCCTCCCTTCCGGATGGTCCGCCTGTCTGCCGTCTGTCTGACTCCGCCTTTTGTTCAGCGGACGTCAGATTCCGTCATCCACGTCCGTATTGTCTTGTTCAGCCGACGGGTGAGCCGGCGTTTCCCCCGCCTCCGTCCGCCCGTCCGGTTGTTCAGCCGACGCCGACGGCGCCTTCGCCCGCTGCCCGAGCACCTCGCGCTTGTAGTGCACCACCTCCGTGTTCACATAGTCGATGAATTCCGCGTAATCCGCCTCGTTGTCCAGCAGGGCGAGCGCGTTGACCCACCTCACCAGCAGACGGTACGCCGCATCCGACGCCTTACGCGCCCGGGCGAGTGCCCCCGGCTCCAGCGTCATCCGCTCATACGTGCGGTCCCTGGTCAGCCGACGCAGACGCTCGTTGACCTCCTTCAGCCCCGTGACAAAAGGCGACAACGACAGCGTGGCGACCTGCCCGGCATAGCGGGTCTCCAGGTCGGCAAGAAAATTCACCAGCAGACCCGTCTCCTTGTCCAGCTGCTCCCGCGGGTCAATCCGATAATCCGTCAGATGCTGGTCCAACTCCCTTGCCGCCTGCGACAACTTCCCCTCCGGCAGGCTGAGGTAACTGCGGACTGCATTCCGGTACGCACCGAACAGCACGTCGCGCTCGTGGTCCGCCTTCCGGATGTCATCCGTCAGCAGACTCTTCCGCGAAACAGCCAGACACCGGTCCTCCTCCTCGACAGCCGTCCGCAGGGCAGCCAATGGCTCCGCCGCCTTGACCGGGAGCTTCCCGTGACTCTCGGCACGCGACAGCATGGTGCTCATGTAGAGGTAATGCGCACCGTTGTTCATCCGTTCCAGGCTGATAGCCTTAATCTCTTTCATTCCTTCCATACTTTTTTAGGTGAAACAACAGGTCAGGTTTCCTATCCTTTCCTTCGAAAGTACGAATGTAAGCAAAAAGCCCCGACAACGGGCTTCCGTCGGTGGAAAAGTGCCCCGCCCCACGCACAATCGCTTCAAACAGCCTTCGAACACCCTTCAAACGGCATTCGATGCTTCCTCCCACCTCGTTTTCCGGACGCTGACGTCCGTTTTTTCCTTCAAACCGACCGACGAGACAAAATATACACTGTATGTAACGCTAAACACATCCGCAACACAAAATATACACTGTATGTAACGCCAAACACATCTGCAATACAGAATATACACTGTATGTAATGCTAAACACATCCGCAACATGAAATATACACTGTAGGTAACGCCAAACACATCTGCAACACAAAATATACACTGTATGTAATGCAAAACACGTCCGCAACACGAAATATACACTGTATGTAACCCCGCGTCGTTCCCGGTGAGCCTGACTTCCGCTGAAAACAGCCCCGAACCGCACGGGGAAACGGAAAAACGGCGTCCGCGAAACCCACCGGGAAAGAAAATAGACAAGAAACAATGCCCGCAAGGGACAAGGACTCCCGGGAATCCAAAGATTATCGCTACTTTTGCACCTGATACCAAAAAAATTCTATGAAGTTATGAAAAAGAACTTGTTTGCTGTATGTATGATAGGTGCAGGCATGAGCGTATTCTTCGCCGGATGCCAGCACCAGGTCGCCCCCGTCGAAAGGGGTGTGGATTCGATTGTCATCAACACCACCGAACGCCTCATTCAGGGCGACAGCCTCTCACCTGCCTGCGACTTGCGCATCAACCTGGCGTACGCCACTCCGGACGACAGCATCAACCGCCTCATCAACGAGGCAGTCGCCCACGCTGCGTTCGACTATACGGGAGTCACCCTCCCCGCCGCTGCCGACTCGTTCGCCAACAGCTACATCGCCCGCTACCACAAGGAGCTGGAGCCTTTCTATGAGAAAGAGAAGCGCAAGGGAGAGGTCGGCGGATGGTACAACTACGAATATGAGCTCAGGGGCAGCTTCGTCCCGGCACGCGACAGCCTGCAGGGCTATCAGCTGGAACTCATCTGCTACGAAGGCGGCGCACACGGCAGCCACACCATCAGCTACATGAACTTCGTGCCCTCCACGGGACAGCTCCTCACGCTCGACGACGTGTTCGCACCGGATTACCAGGAGCCCCTGACGCACATCCTGCTCACGGCACTGGAGGAGAAGCTCGGCGTGAAGACGCTCGACGAACTGCATGACAACGGCTTCCTGACGTGGACCGAGATGTATCCGTCGAAGAACTTCCTGCTCGCCCCCGAGGGCATCCGCTTCTACTACAATGCCTACGAGATTGCCCCCTACGCCGCAGGACCGACCGAACTGACGATTCCCTACGAAGCCGTGAAGGACCTGGAGAAGAAGTAACCGACTCCGTCCGGCTGTAAACCTTGTCACCCATAAAACTTGCCAACTCAAACAATCATGGACATCATCTTGAAATATTTCCCCCAGCTCACCGACCGCCAGAAGGAGCAGTTCGGGGCGCTCTATGACCTCTACACCGACTGGAACGCGAAAATCAACGTCATCTCGCGCAAGGACATCGGCAACCTGTACGAGCACCACGTGCTCCACTCACTCGCCATTGCCAAAATGATTCATTTCCGTCCCGGCACCCGTATCATGGACCTGGGGACGGGCGGCGGCTTCCCCGGAATCCCGCTCGCCATCCTTTTCCCCGAATGCCACTTCCACCTGGTGGACAGCATCGGGAAGAAGATTCGGGTAGCCACGGAAGTGGCGTCCGCCATCCACCTGGAGAACGTGACCCTGCGCCACTGCCGTGCGGAGGAGGAACGCGAGCTGTTCGACTTCGTGGTCAGCCGTGCCGTGATGCCCCTTGCCGACCTGGTGAAGATTGTCACGAAGAACATCGCCCGCGAGCAGCGGAACGCCTATCCCAACGGGCTCATCTGCCTCAAGGGCGGCGAGCTGCAGCACGAGGTCATGCCCTTCAAGCACCGCATGGAGCAGTGCGACCTGAGCACCTGGTTCGAGGAGGAGTATTTTCAGACGAAGAAGGTGGTGTTCGTGTCCATCGACCGTTGACGGCGCTCCGGCAGACCGCCGACGTGCCTCATCAAGCAATTACCGACTTAAAACACACAGGCTCATGTTAAACATCAAGACTTTTGAATTCAATATGCTCCCGGAGAACACGTATGTGGTGTGGGACGAAACGAAGGAAGCCGTCGTCATCGATTGCGGCTGTTATTACGACTCGGAGAAGGAGGAGTTCAAGCGCTTCATCCAGGCGAACGGGCTGCGCATCGTGCGACTGATTGACACGCACCTGCACTTCGACCATGTGTTCGGGAACCGCTTTATCTGGGAAACCTACGGCATCGGCGCCGAGGCGCACCGGGCAGACCAGCCCTGGCTGGACCAGCTGACGGACCGCATCCGCTCGTTCGGCATCATGGAGTGCGAACCGCCCGTCCCGCTGAAGGGATACCTCGACGAGGGGGATGTGGTGAAGTTCGGAAACCATGCATTCACCATCTTCCACGTGCCGGGACATTCCCTGGGGTCGCTGTGCTTCTACTGTGCCGAGGAGCATGTCCTGTTCACGGGCGACGTGCTGTTCCGTTTCAGTATCGGACGGACGGACCTGGGCGGCGGAGGCGAGGAGCTGCTGCTGGACGGCATCCGGCGGAAGTTGCTCCCCCTGCCCGACGAGACACGCATCTACTCGGGACACGGACCCGCCTCGACCATCGGCGAGGAGAAGAAGTACAACATCTACCTCCGCTGAGCGGACCCAACGCCGTGAGCGCCCCGTGCGCCCGGCAGACAAAGCAAAACGACAACGCGGGTGGCGCGTCTTCCCTGTTCCGGAGAAAAGGAACGGGAAGCGCGCCACCCGCGTGCTGTTTGCAGGGACGGAGGGTCAGCGTTTGTCGCCCTTGCGCCAGAGGCGGTAAAAATGGGCGACGGGTCCGAAGCCGGTCCCGAACCGGTACGTGGCGCCGCGGTGGATAGCGCCGTCGATGTAGTCTTCGGCGAGTGTCACGGCGTCCTCCAGGGTGTATTTCTGCGACAGGAAGGCGGCGATGGACGAGGAGAAGGAGCAGCCGGTGCCGTTGACGTTGCGCGTGTCGACTTTCTCCTTGACGAAGGTGCGCATGCCGGTCGCCTCGCTGTAGAACACGTCCATGAGCCCCTCGGGATGGGGGACGGACTTCACGATGGCGGCATTGCCCCAGCGGCAGAGTGCGCGGATGTCGGCTTCGGGTGAAGCGGCATCGAACGTGTGATCCAGCAGGAGGTTTGCCTCGCGGAAGTTCGGGGTGATAATCGTCGCAAGGGGGAAAAGGCTGTCCTTGTAGGCATCGATTGCCTCGCGACGGATGAGCGGGGTGCCGCCGGAGTCGACCATGACGGGATCGACCACAAGCGGGATGCCGCGGTAGTCACGCAGGGTGCTGCCAAGTTCGCGTACGAGTTCTTCGGTGAAGAGCATGCCGGTCTTGATGGCGGTGGCGCGTACATCGTCGAGAAACGAGCGCACCTGCCCGATGACAAGCGCGACAGGCAGGGGATAGACTTCCTTGACACGGGTGGTGTCCTCGTTGACGATGCAGGTCAGTGCACCGGCGGCATAGCTTCCGCAGGCAGAGATTGCCTTGATGTCTGCCTGGACACCGGCGCTGCCCATGGGCTCGCTGCCGGCAATTGCCAGGACTTTGGGATATTCGTTCATTGAGTTATAAAGTTTAGGGAGGGAACAAGTTGACAAGCAGGCGGGGCTCACATCTTCCGTTCGGGATAAAGCGTGTTCCACCAGGTGGAATCGCCCTGCAGGTACTTCGCGAACCAGGCGAAGATGGTGTTCTGCCAGAGGATGCGCTTGCGGTAATCGGTGATGAGGTGGTTCTCGCCGTCGATGGTGACAAACGCGGTCTCCCGTCCGAGCAGCTTGAGGGCGGTGAACATCTGGATGCTCTCTCCGATGGGGACGTTGGTGTCCGCCGTCCCGTGCAGGAAGAGCAGCGGGGTGTGTATCTTGTCGGCATGGAAAAGCGGGCTGTGCCCGGTGTACAGCTCCTCGTTGTTCCAGGGATAACTGTCAGCCGACGCCGCCTCGCTGTAGGAGTATCCCCAGTAGCCTTCGCCCCAATAGCTGGTGACGTTGCTGATGCCGGCGTGGGAGACCGCTGCGGCAAAGAGGTCTGTCTTGGTCTGGAGGTACTGGGTCATGAAGCCGCCGTAGGAAGCGCCGATGCAGCCGACCTTCTTCGCGTCGACAAAGGGGTGCGTCTCGCAGAATCGGCGCGTGCCCTCGATGATGTCGTCGGCGGTGTAATCGCCCCACGCATTGACATGGCGTGCAGAGAATTCCTGACCGAAGCCAATCGCCCCGCTGGGCTCTACGACGTAGACCACGTAGCCCAAGGCGGCATACGCGTGGAGCGGATAGCGGCTTTCGAAGGAGCGGTCGATGGGTGTGCATCCGCCGTAGTAGTTGACGATGAGGGGATACTTCTTGCTGGCATCAAAGCCGGGCGGGAGGTAGAAGCGTCCGCAGATGCTGTCCCCGCGGGAGTTGCGGAAGTTCCAGGCGTGACATTCGCCCAGGCGGACGCCGTCGGTGAGCCGGCTGCCCAGGTCTTCGCGCAGGACGGGCTTGCTGCCTTTCAGGTCAAAGGTGTAGAGGCGTCCTCCGTTGCAGGCGCTCTCGCCGTAATACGCCATCAGGGGTGCTTCCGCTGCCAGGCAGAAACGCTTCACCACTTCCTCGCCCGCGGCAAGCTTGTCGATGCGTCCGCCGGGCAACTGCATGCGGTAGAGGCTCACGCAATCCCGGTCGTTCGCCGTAAAGTAGACGCGCCCGTCCGCCTTGTTCCAGAAGGTCGTTGACACGCTGGGGTCGAAGTCCCGGGTCAGTGCCCGTGCCTTCCGCGAGGCAAGGTCGTAGAGGAAAAGCTGGTTGTCGTAGTAGCTGGACTTCTGCCCTTCGCGGATGTTCAGCCCGATGCCTCCGAACGCGTCGCCCGAGCCGGTGACGAGCAACTGCTTGCCGTCCGGTGAAAGGATGCAGCCGGAGAGGAAGCCTTCGTCGGCGAGCAACGTGTCCACCCGGAGGGTCTGCACGTCCATGCGGTAGACCGACGTCAGGTTGAAGGGCCGCTGGGTGATGCGCTGCCTGCCGACGGAGAAGACAATCTCCCTGCCGTCAGCAGAGAAGCCGCTGAAGTAGGCACTGCGGTAGCCGTAGGTCAGGCGTTGCAGGAGTCCGCTCTGCAGGTCGTAGCGGGCGAGGTAGCTGCGGTTGCGCCATCCCGGCTGCCGGTCGTCGGGTTCCAGGATGCGACGGATGTCTTCCGGCTCCTTCGGTCCCTCGTCGGTCAGTGTATAGAGCAGATAGTCCTCGGAGGGCGCAACCTCGAACGCTCCGTCCGGAATGCCGGAGGCGAGCACCGTTTCACTCAGGTCACGGGCATCGACGGTCACGAGGTCGTTCCCGCTGACATTCTTCCTTATATAATAGTAACGGCTGCCCTTGGGCATCCAGCTGATGTTGCGGTCGGTCTCGGCGACGGTCTTTCCGGTGGCAGTCTCCGTCACACGGAACAGACGGCTCTTCGAGGTGTCGTCGTGCGTCGTGGTGTAGGCGGTGATGAGGTAGCGTCCGTCAGGCGACAGGCTGATGCCGCTGAACCGTGTGCCGTTGAGCACGTCCGCCAGCGTGTAGGCGCGCTTCCCCGTTTCGTTGAGCCGGAAGATGTCCTCCTGTGCACTCTCCAGCGAGACCGAGAGCGTGTCGTCGGTATTGGGCTGGGTGAGGCACTTGATGACGATGCGGTGAGTGGCAGGTTCGAGACTCACCTCCTCCCCCTTGTGCTCCTTGCCGTCGATATAGACGGTGTAGTGCTTGACGCCCCGCACGGTGAGGCGTCCCTTGGCAAAGCGGGTGTTGTCCACCGTGAAGCCGGCGAGGTGCAGGGCATAGCCTGCGGTGTGAAGCAACACGCCGCCTTCGAGCGATTTGCCCGAGCGCAAGGCGTCGAGCGACAAGGTACTCTGCAGGAGGTCCTCCTCGTGGAAGAGCTTCCCGCCCACGTTCGCAGAATCGGTCATGAAGGGCTTCTGCACCACGTAGGGTCCTGCATACCGGAATGTCTTCACGTCGACATTCCCGGCGTTTGATGAGAGTGCTCCCAGACAAAGGGCGCATCCCACGATGATTCCTTTCTTCATAGTCGAGTTGTGTGTTTAGAAAAACAGATGCAAAACTAAGCAATAAATAATTATCTACAAACGCACGGGACATTCATCCGTAAACCAAAGCCATCAAGGCGAAAGGCGATTGCAGAGATTTGTACAATTTATTCGTTTATTACGGAAGAATTGTGTAAGTTTGTCGCCATCTAAGACTATGAAGTCTCGAAAACACAACATTCCTATCATGAAAAGATTTTTCTACATGCTGGCATTGTGCCTGTCATGCAGCTCCGTGGCACAGGCAGGCGACATCTGGGTATCTCCCGCCGGCAATGACAACCATTCGGGGACGCGCGAAGCTCCACTGCGTACCGTGGCACAAGCCGTGAAGCAGGCACGCGAATGGCGCCGTCTGCGCATGCCCGAAGCGGAGGGCGGCATCTGCATCCACCTTGCCGAGGGTGTCTATCCTCAGTCCGAACCCCTGTTCATCCGTCCCGAAGACAGCGGAACGGCCGACAGCCCGACCATCGTGCGTGGCGAGGGGGACGCCGTCATCAGCGGCGGCGTGCAGGTGGAAGGCTGGCGTCCGGTAGCTGCCGGTGAAGCCGCCCGTCTGCCTCTGGCTGTCCGCGGCAAGGTGTGGGTAGCCGACGCGCCTGTCGTGGGCAACCGTCACCTGGAGTTCCGCCAATTCTGGGTCAACGGACGGAAGGCACAGCGTGCGTCGCAGTTCGCCGACGGGGTGATGGAGCGCATGTACGCCTTCGATCCCGTCCGCGAGACCATCACCATCCCGACGCCCGACCTGCCGGACCCGTCCGCAGCCGACCAGCTGGAGATGATCGTCCACCAACGTTGGGCGATTGCCATCCTGCGCGTCCGCAGTCTGGATGTGCAGGGCGATTCGACCATCGTCCGTTTCCATAATCCCGAGAGTCGGCTGGAGTTTGCCCATCCGTGGCCGCAGCCGGTCATCGGCGGAGAGAAGGGGAACTCCTCCTTCTGCCTGGTGAACGACCTCGCGCTGCTCGACGAGCCCGGCGAATGGTTCCAGGCTTATCCGTCCGGGAAAATCTACTATTATCCCCGTCCGGGGGAAGACATGACCCGCGTCGCAGCCGTCGCGCCCGCCCTGGAATCCTTGATGCGGGTGGACGGTTCGCTGGAACGCCCGGTGCATCACCTGACATTTGAAAACATCCGCTTCGAACATACCGCCTGGAACCGTCCTTCACGGGAAGGGCACGTCACCCTCCAGGGCGGACTCCGTCTGCTGGATGCCTACAAGCTGGCAGTCCCGGGACTGCCGGAAAAGGCTTCGCTGGAAAACCAGGCGTGGGTGGCACGTCCCGAAGCTGCCATCCGGGTACGCGGTGCCCACGACATCCGGTTCGAACGGTGCACCTTCCGTCACCTGGGAGCGACGGGACTGGATTATGAATGGGCGGTCCACCACTCGTCCGTCAGCCAAAGCCTGTTCACGGACATCGGCGGGACAGCCCTGCTCATGGGAGCGTTTCCCGACGGAGGCTTCGAGACACATGTCCCGTTCAAGCCGGTCAACGCCGACGAGCTCTGCTCCCACCTCACCGTGACCGACAACCTCATCACCGAAGTGACCAACGAAGACTGGGGCTGCGTGGGCATCGGTGCCGGCTATGTGAACGACGTGGTCATTGCCCACAACGAGGTGTCCCACGTCAACTACTCCGGCATCTGCGTCGGTTGGGGATGGACACTGCGTGAAAGCGGCATGAAGAACAACCTCATCGAGAACAACTACGTGCACCACTTCGCCCGCAGGCTGTATGATGCCGGCGGACTCTACACGTTGTCCTACCAGCCCGGCTCGCGGATGTGCGGCAACCGCATCGAGCACCTGACCGATGCGCCGTACGCCACCAACGACCGCGCCTTCTACATCTACTTCGACGAGGCGACCGACGGATATACCGTTGCCGACAACTGGTGCCCCGAGGAACGCTTCGACTCCAACCAGCCCGGTCCGCACAACGTCTGGAAGACCAACGGTCCGTCGGTGGATGAAGGCATCAAGATGAAAGCCGGACGCAGGACCTCCGCCGGAACCCCGGCAACAACCCGCTAACAACCGTATCAGCAAACAACCCTACATTTATGAAACCAACCAACTATCACCTGTTCGACTTCATGGACTTCGACCTTGACCTGTCAAGGGACGAATCGCTGTGGAAAGCCTGCAAGCCGACTGCCGTCTACGAGAAGGACGGCGACGTCTGCGTGGACGTGCCTTTCCAGAAACAGATGCTGTCGAACGACATGGCAGCCGACACGGCTGTCGCCCGCGAAACATACACATTGATTCTCCGCCAGTACAGCAACAAGGTCCTCCGGCTGTTCTGCGGTTTCGACGAGCATGAGCTGACCGACCGTTCGGAGATGCTCCAGTTCAGCGACCGCGTACAGAAACTCCCCTTGCAGGTGGAAGCCGGAGAGGGAGAATGGGTCATCCGTTCTTCCGACGGGATCTGCCGGGCACGCATCAACGTCAAGGAACCCGTACTCGACCACTGGAGCGACCTGCTCCCCGCCCCGCAGGAGACACTCGACCTCACGGTCTACCCTGACGGGAAACGCGAAATCCGTCTGGCAGCCTACGACCACTTCTCCCCTCCCCGCTACGACGGACTGCCCCTCGCCTACTGCGTCCGCGAAGGACACAAGGAGCGCGCCACCCTCTCCTTCGAATGCAAGGCAGACGAGTGCTTCGCCGGGACGGGCGAACGCTTCACCAAGATGGACCTGAGCGGACACACCTTCTTCCTGAAGAACCAGGACGGACAAGGCGTGAACAACCGGCGTACCTACAAGAACATCCCCTTCTATCTCTCCAGCCGCCTCTACGGCACCTTCTACCACACGTGTGCCCACAGCAAGCTCTCGCTGGCTGACGTCTCGACCCGTTCGGTGGAATTCCTGAGCGACCAGGCGCTGCTCGACGTCTTCCTCATCGCGGGAGACAGCGTCGAAGAAATCCTGCGCGGCTACCGCGACCTGACGGGCTATCCCTCCATGCCTCCCCTCTGGAGCTTCGGCATCTGGATGAGCCGCATGACCTACTTCAGCGCGGACGAAGTGGAAGAGATTTGCCGCCGGATGCGTGCCGAGCATTACCCGTGCGACGTCATCCACCTCGACACGGGATGGTTCCGCACCGACTGGCTGTGTGAATGGAAATTCAATGAGGAACGTTTCCCCGACCCCAAGGCGTTCATCCATCGCCTGAAAGAGCAGGGCTACCGGGTTTCGCTGTGGCAACTCCCGTATGTAGCGGAAGACGCCGAACAAATCGACGAAGCCCGCCGCAACGACTACATCGCTCCCCTGACCAGGCAGCAAGCCTCTGAAGGCTCCAACTTCTCCGCCCTCGATTATGCCGGGACCATCGACTTCACTTATCCGGCAGCCACCAACTGGTACAAGGGTCTGCTGAGGAACCTCCTCGAGATGGGCGTAACGTGCATCAAAACCGACTTCGGTGAAAACATACACATGGATGCCCGCTACAAAGGCATGCCGCCCGAACTGCTCAACAACCTCTATGCCCTGCTCTACCAGAAGGCAGCCTACGAGGTGACCAAGGAGGTGACGGGCGACGGAATCGTGTGGGCACGTGCCGCATGGGCGGGATGCCAACGCTACCCGCTGCACTGGGGAGGCGACTCATGCAGCTCCTGGGACGGCATGGCAGGTTCGCTGAAGGGCGGCCTGCACTTCGGTCTGTCGGGCTTCGCCTTCTGGAGCCACGATGTGCCCGGCTTCCACACCCTCCCCAACTTCATGAACTCCATCGTGGACGACAAGGTCTACATGCGCTGGACACAGTTCGGCGTGTTCTCTTCCCACATGCGCTATCACGGAACCAACAAGCGCGAGCCGTGGCACTACCCCGCCATCGCACCGCTCGTCAAGAAATGGTGGAAACTGCGTTACCGCCTGCTGCCCTACCTCGTGGAGCAGAGCCGCAAAGCCACGGAGACCGGCTATGCAGTGCTGCGTGCGCTGGTATTCGAGCATCCGGAAGACCGCGTCTGCTGGCACATCGACGACGAATATTACTTCGGCGACGACTTCCTGGTGGCTCCGGTCATGAACAGCGACGACTGCCGGGACATCTACCTGCCCGAAGGCGACTGGGTGAACTTCTTCACCGGTGAAAGGCTCCGGGGCGGCCGGTGGCTCTACGGCGTCAAGGTCCCGCTGGAGGAGATGCCCGTCTTCGTACGCGAGGGCGCCGTCATCCCCATCTATCCCGAAGATGTGGAATGCACCGACGAAATGAATCTTACCAAAACGACCGGACTTGTCATCGACACCGGATTCAAAGGCATTTTTAAAACCATTCGATAAACATTCAAAAAAGGCAGAGTATTATGGAAACTTGGAAAAAGAATATGGCTGAAACCAAGCAGCACTACATGGACTGGTGGAACCACAAAGGCATCGTGTTGAACATGTGGGAGCACTTCCAGGAAGGAGTGACCCCGCACGCCGACGTCCCGGCTCCCGAACCGCCCAAGGACTTAAACCAGAAATGGTTCGACCCGGAGTGGCGTGCCGCATACCTCGACTGGTATGTCGCCCACAGCTCGCTCCTGGCAGACATCCTGCCCGTGGCAAATACCCAATTGGGCCCCGGCTCCCTCGCCGCCATCCTGGGAGGCGTGTTTGAAGGAGGGGAAGACACCATCTGGATTCATCCGAACCCCCACTTCACCGACGACATCACGTTCTACCCGGAAAACAATGCCGCCTGGCAGCTGCACAAGGACCTGCTGCGTGCCTGCAAGAAGAAGGCACAGGGACATTACTACGTCGGCATGCCCGACCTGATGGAGGGACTCGATGTGCTGGCCGCCCTCAAGGGCACCGACAAGGTGCTGCTCGACACAGCCATGCAGCCCGAGGTGCTGGAACACCAGATGCAGCAAATCAATGACATCTACTTCCAGGTGTACGACGAGCTGTATGACATCATCCGCGAAGGGGACGAAATGGCGTTCTGCTACTTCTCGGCGTGGGCACCGGGACGCATGACCAAGCTGCAGAGCGACATCTCCACGATGATCAGCGAGGCGGACTACCGGCGTTTCGTACAGCCCTTCATCCGCCAGCAATGCCAGAAGATTGACTACACACTCTACCATCTCGACGGCGTAGGCGCCATGCGCCACCTGCCCGCCCTGCTCGAAATCGAGGAGCTGAACGCCATCCAGTGGACGCCGGGCGTGGGTGAGCCGCAAGGCGGGTCGTCCAAGTGGTACGACCTCTACAAGCGTATCCTCGCCGCCGGCAAGAGCATCCTGGCAAGCTGGGTGACCCTGGACGAGCTGAAACCGCTGCTCGACAACATCGGTGCCGACGGCGTACACCTCGAAATGGACTTCCACAACGAACGGGAGGTGGAACAGGCACTGCGCATCGTCGAGGAGTATCGCGGCAAGTCGTCCTCGACCCCGACAGAGGCACAGGCTCCGTCAGCCGAACAGGAGAAGCCTGCCGACAGCGAAGCCGTCCGTGTACAGACTCCCCGGGAAGAGGATGAAGAGCTGAAGCCGCTGTTCGACGCCATTGTCGGCGGCAAGCTGGAACCGGCTGTCGAGGTGACCCGGAAAGCCATCGAGAAGGGAGTGCCCCCGCAGGACATCATCAACAACTACATGATCAAGGCGATGGGCGAAGTGGGACAACGTTTCCAGGACGGCAAGGCATTCGTGCCCCAGCTGCTGATGGCGGGACGTGCCATGAAGGGTGCCCTGGAGCTGCTGAAGCCCCTTCTTCAGGGCAGTGCCTCGACCACCATCGGACGTGTGGTCATCGGTACGGTCAAAGGCGACCTGCACGATATCGGCAAGAACCTCGTGGCATCGATGCTGGAAGGCAGCGGCTTCGAGGTCATCAACATCGGCATCGACGTGCCTGCCGAGAAGTTTGTGCAAGCCGTGAAGGACCAGCATGCCGACATCCTCTGCATGAGCGCCCTGCTGACCACGACCATGACCTACATGAAGGACGTCATCGATGCGGTGAGCGCAGCCGGCATCCGCGACCAGGTGAAAATCATGGTGGGCGGCGCTCCCGTCAACCAGGCTTTTGCCGACGAGATTGGCGCCGACGGCTACAGCGACAATGCCAACTCCGCCGTCACCGTTGCCAAACGGCTGCTGGGTGTAGCCTGACGCGGCACCCCACATCACTTTTTGAACTTTTGATTTACTGACTCAAGTTTCGCATCCGCCCGGCTTCTCCTGCCAACGGAGGAGCCGGGCATGCGAACACTGAATTACTAACCTTTTATCTGATACAAACATTATGAGTGCAAGATTTCTCGAGCCCCTCGACTGGGTCATCCTGGCTGCCTACTTCGTCATCCTGATGGCCATCGGCATCTGGGCAAGCATGAAGCGTAAGAAGGACAGCAGCCTGTTCATGGCGGACCACTCCCTGAGCTGGCATCACATCGGCTTCTCCATGTGGGGCACCAATGTCGGCCCTTCGATGCTGATAGCTTCAGCCAGCGCAGGCTTCACGACCGGTGTCGTCTCGGGCAACTACGCCTGGTATGCCTTCGTGTTCATCTGCCTGCTTGCCTTCGTGTTCGCTCCCCGCTACCTGGGAGCCAAGGTGACCACCCTCCCGGAATTCATGGGACGCCGCTTCGGTCAGTCCACCCGCAACATCCTGGCATGGTACACCATCGTGACCATCCTCATCTCATGGCTTGCCCTGACGCTCTTTGCCGGCGGCATCCTCATCCGTCAGATATTCGAAATCCCCATGTGGCAGTCCGCCCTGATCCTGCTGCTCATCTCGGCATTCTTCACCATTGCCGGAGGTCTGAAGGCGGTGGCGTATACCAACGTGTTCCAGATGGTGCTGCTCATCGTTGTCTCCGCCATCCTGACGGGCGTCGGACTGGTGAAAGTCGGCGGTCCCGAAGGGCTTGCCGCCGCCGTCCCTGCGGACTACTGGAACCTGTTCCGCCCCAACGATGACCCCGCCTTCCCGTGGCTGCCCATCCTCCTGGGCTATCCGGTCATGGGCGTGTGGTTCTGGTGTACGGACCAGTCGATGGTCCAGCCGGTGCTGGCTGCCAAGAGCCTCAAACAGGGCCAGCTGGGTGCCAACCTGACGGGCTGGCTAAAGATTCTCGACGTGCCCCTCTACATCATCCCCGGCATCATCTGCTTCGCCCTGTTCCCCACCCTCCAGAACCCGGACGAAGCCTACATGACCATGGTCACCAACCTCTTCCCCATCGGCATGGTCGGACTGGTGATGGCCGTACTGACGGCTGCCCTGGTCAGCACGGTCGGCTCGGCACTGAATGCCCTGAGCACGGTGTTCACCATCGACATCTACCTGAAGAAGTACCGTCCGAATGCCTCCACCCGGGAGATTATCAGTGTGGGACGTGTGGTGACGGTCGCCGGCTCCATCATCTCCATCATCATCTGTGTGGCGATTGACAGCATCAAGGGACTGGACCTGTTCAACATCTTCCAGTCGGTCCTCGGCTTCATCGCTCCCCCGATGTCCGCCGTGTTCCTCTTCGGCGTCTTCTGGAAGCGTGCCACCACCCGTGCCGCCAACTTTGCGCTGACCTTCGGAACAGCCTTCAGCATCCTGGTGGGCATCCTCTACCTGTGGGTATTCCCGGCGGAAGAGTATCCCGGCATCTGGCCTCACTTCATGATGCTGTCGTTTGACCTGTTTGTCGCCATCTGTGTGGGCATGACCATCATCAGCCTGCTCGACAAGAAACCCGAAGGCAACAAGCTGGACTATGGCAAGCTGGGCAAGCCTGCCAAGTCGGTCGTATTCCTGTGGGCGGCACTGATTGCAGTCATGATTGCCCTCTACATCTTCTTCAACGGACACTAAGCCCCCGTTCCCATCACATACATCCCCTGCCCGTATCGCATGAAGGCAGGGGATAGACAGACCAAAGTATAATACTTAGGGGGTCTAAGTATAATACTTAGGCAGGCTAAGTATTATACTTTGGTCCATCTATCCGCCACATGTATCAAGTCTCTGACGTACAAAGACGAGCCTGAAAGCCTGCCGGAAGCCGCAGATGACAGAGGTCACAGCCCGGCATGGTCGCAAAATCACGAAAGAAATTCCAAGAAATAAACATGCTTTTCCGGCTTTATTATTACTTTTGCCCCCGAACAAACAAAGGGGTGCCCACTGGCGGGCTGAGATCATACCCTACGAACCTGATGCGGTTAGTACCGCCGAAGGGATTGTTACGGAATCCAACTCTTCTCTCCCATTTGCCTTCCCCGGCAACTCTCTTTGTTTCCCGAACCCATTTAAATACAGGCTTATGAAAATCTATGTAAACAACAAAGAGCACGAGGTTGCCGAACACATCCATGTGGATGCACTGGCAGCCCAACTCGAACTTCCCGGACAAGGTGTAGCCTTGGCAGTCAACAACAAGATGATTCCGCGTACGGAATGGAACGCGACAGAGATTCCCGCCGAAGCGCATGTTGTAATCATTAAAGCTGCCTGTGGAGGATAACGACGATGCTGCCCTTACAATTCATCACTCATTTCACCGAACAGTATTCCTACCTTGACTCTGCCCGCATCGCGCTCGAAGGCGGTTGCAAGTGGGTCCAGCTGCGCATGAAGGACGCGTCCGCTGACGAACTGAAGGCAACGGCCCTCCAGGTGCAGGAACTGTGCCGCCAGCACGAAGCCACCTTCATCATCGATGACCACGTGGAGCTGGTGAAGGAAATCCATGCCGACGGTGTCCACCTGGGAAAGAACGACATGCCCATTGCCGAAGCCCGGCAGCTGCTGGGTGAAGAATACCTGATTGGCGGGACTGCCAACACGTTTGACGACGTACGCAACCATCACCGCGCCGGAGCCGACTACATCGGGTGCGGTCCCTTCCGCTTCACGACCACCAAAAAGAATCTCAGCCCGGTGCTGGGACTGGAAGGCTACCGCGACATCATCCGTCAGATGAGGGAAAGCGGCATCTGGCTGCCGGTGGTTGCCATCGGGGGCATCACCTACGACGACATCCCCGCCATCATGCAGACCGGTGTACAAGGCATCGCCCTGTCGGGGTCCATCCTCCGTGCTGCCGACCCGGTGGCTGAGGTGGCGCGCATCGTCCGAATCAATGTCTAATCTTAATCACAAATTCATCATAACATTATGGAAAAATTAATCATAGCCGGACGTGAGTTTGACTCACGTCTGTTCCTGGGAACCGGTAAATTCAACTCCAACGAACTGATGGAACAAGCCATCCTTGCTTCCGGCACCGAAATGGTGACCGTAGCCATGAAGCGCATCGAACTGGACAACAAGGAAGACGACATGCTGAAGCACATCCGTCATCCGCACATCCAGCTCCTGCCGAACACGTCAGGCGTGCGGGATGCCGAGGAAGCCGTTTTCGCCGCACAGATGGCACGCGAGGCCTTCGGCACCAACTGGCTGAAGCTGGAAATCCATCCTGACCCGCGCTACCTCCTCCCCGACTCCGTCGAGACACTGAAGGCAACGGAGAAACTGGTGAAGATGGGCTTCGTCGTACTGCCCTACTGCCAGGCAGACCCCGTCCTCTGCCGTCAGCTGGAAGAAGCCGGTGCCGCTACCGTCATGCCGCTGGCTGCCCCCATAGGGACCAACAAGGGACTGCAGACGAAAGACTTCATCCGCATCATCATCGAGCAGGCGGGTGTCCCCGTCGTCGTGGATGCAGGCATCGGCGCTCCCAGCCATGCAGCCGAAGCCATGGAGATGGGTGCATCGGCCTGCCTGGTCAACACTGCCATTGCCGTTGCCGGCAACCCTGTTGAGATGGCAACAGCCTTCAAGGAAGCCGTCATCGCCGGACGCCGTGCCTATGAAGCCGGACTGGGCAGCGTAGGCAACACACTGGAAGCGTCCGCCAGCTCTCCCCTGACAGCCTTCCTGAACAACTGATTCATCCATCCCAACCCACTACCAATAGGAACTACTTATACACCTTATATAAATAGACACTATCATGGAAAAGAAGACAGAAAACAAAGCATACGCACATGCAGAGAAAGCCTATATGCAAGGGACCATGTATCCTTTCGTCCGTGTAGGCATGCAGAAGGTGAACCTCGCGCCGACCGTAGAAGTTGTCAACGGCGAACGTATCGTCACCCCCAATGCTCCGGTGTACGTTTATGACACCAGCGGCCCCTTCAGCGACCCCAATGTGGAAATCGACCTGAAGAAAGGCCTTCCCCGTATGCGTGAAAGCTGGATTACCGGACGCGGCGATGTCGAGCAGCTCGACTCCATCACGTCCGAGTACGGGAAGATGCGCCGGGACGACCACAGCCTCGACCACCTGCGCTTCGAACACATCGCCCTGCCCTACCGCGCCAAAGAAGGCAAGTGCTGCACGCAGATGTATTACGCCAAACAAGGCATCATCACCCCGGAAATGGAGTACGTCGCCATCCGCGAGAACATGAACTGCAAGGAGCTGGGCATCGACACCTACATCACACCGGAATTCGTCCGTCAGGAGATTGCCGCCGGACGTGCCGTGCTGCCTGCCAACATCAACCACCCGGAAAGCGAACCGATGATTATCGGCCGCAAGTTCCTCGTGAAAATCAATACCAACATCGGCAACTCCGCCACCACCTCGAGCATCGACGAGGAAGTCGACAAGGCTGTCTGGAGCTGCAAGTGGGGAGGCGACACCCTGATGGACCTCTCCACGGGAGCCAACATCCACGAGACACGCGAATGGATTATACGCAACTGCCCCGTCCCGGTAGGCACCGTGCCCATCTACCAGGCATTGGAGAAGGTAGACGGCAAGGTGGAAGACCTGACGTGGGAGATTTACCGCGACACACTCATCGAGCAGTGCGAGCAGGGAGTGGACTACTTCACCATTCATGCCGGCATCCGCCTGAAGAATGTACACCTGGCAGACAAGCGCCTGTGCGGTATCGTCAGCCGTGGCGGCAGCATCATGAGCAAGTGGTGCACGACACACAATCGCGAGAGCTTCCTTTACGAACACTTCGACGACATCTGCGACATCCTCGCCCGCTACGACGTAGCCATCTCCCTGGGCGACGGTCTGCGTCCCGGCTCCATCGCCGACGCCAACGATGAGGCACAGTTTGCCGAGCTCGACACCATGGGCGAACTGGTCACCCGTGCCTGGGACAAGAACGTACAGGCATTCATCGAAGGTCCCGGCCACGTGCCCTTGCACAAGATTCAGGAGAACATGGAGCGTCAGATCACCCACTGCCACAACGCGCCGTTCTACACCCTCGGGCCGCTCGTGACCGACATCGCTCCGGGATACGACCACATCACGTCCGCCATCGGAGCTGCCCAAATCGGCTGGCTGGGAACTGCGATGCTCTGCTACGTGACTCCGAAAGAACACCTGGGACTCCCCAACCGCGAAGACGTACGTACCGGAGTAATCACCTACAAGATTGCTGCCCATGCCGCAGACCTTGCCAAGGGACATCCCGGCGCACAGATACGGGACAACGCCTTGTCGAAGGCACGGTATGAGTTCCGCTGGCGCGACCAGTTCCACCTGAGCCTTGACCCCGACCGTGCCTTGGAATACTTCAACGCAGGCGGTCATGCCGACGGAGAATACTGCACCATGTGCGGTCCGAACTTCTGTGCCATGAAGCTCAGCCGCGACCTGAAAGGTGTCAAGAAAGAATGAGTAACCGACTATAACAATCAATAGAAAAGCAAGAATCATGTTTAGTGATGAACTGGAAAAGATTTCGTGGGATGAGACCACGAAGAAAATCCTTTCAAAGACTGACGCCGACGTACGCCGAGCCTTGAGTAAAGAACACTGTGACGTGGAAGACTTCATGGCTCTGATTTCGCCGGCGGCAGAACCCTATCTGGAGACCATGGCCCGCCTGAGCCAGAAATATACCTTGGAGCGCTTCGGCAAGACCATCTCGATGTTCGTACCGCTCTACATCACCAACTCGTGCACCAACTCGTGCATCTATTGCGGCTTCCATGCCAGCAACCCGATGAAGCGTACCATCCTCACCGAGGAGGAGATGGTCAACGAATACAAGGCCATCAAGAAGCTTGCCCCCTTCGAGAACCTGCTGATCGTGACCGGAGAGAATCCAGCCAAGGCAGGTGTACCCTACATTGCCCGTGCGCTCGACCTGGCAAAGCCCTACTTCAGCAACCTGAAGATTGAGGTGATGCCGCTGAGCGCCGAGGAGTATGAGGAGCTGACCCATCACGGACTGAACGGGGTCATCTGCTTCCAGGAGACGTACAACAAGGCAAACTACAAGATTTACCATCCCCGTGGCATGAAATCCAACTTCGAATGGCGTGTAAACGGCTTTGACCGCATGGGACAGGCTGGAGTGCACTCCATCGGCATGGGCGTCCTCATCGGTCTGGAAGACTGGCGCACCGACGTCACCATGATGGCCTATCACCTGCGCTACCTGCAGAAGCATTACTGGAAGACCAAGTACAGTGTCAACTTCCCGCGTATGCGTCCTTCGGAAAATGGAGGCTTCCAACCCAACGTCATCATGAGCGACCGCGAACTGGCACAGTTGACTTTTGCCATGCGCATTTTTGACCACGACGTGGATATCTCCTATTCCACTCGCGAGAGCGCAGAGTTCCGTGACCACATGGCTACGCTGGGCGTGACCACCATGAGCGCCGAGAGCAAGACGGAACCGGGTGGATACTACAGCTACCCGCAGACCTTGGAACAGTTCCACGTCAGCGACGAACGTAAGGCTGTCGAAGTATGGAAGGCACTCCAACGTCTGGGACGCGAACCAGTCTGGAAAGATTGGGACGCCAGCTTTGATGCGACAAGAGCTGCCGGAAGATAATTCCTTGCAATACCCCTGACACCGATGGCACGGACGAACGGAAGCTTCCCCTCCCCGGAAAGCATGAAACCGTCCGTGCCATCCTGTCATTGGACAATTCCCCCCGTTTATACTTATTCACCCACCTTATATATATACTCAACATGGACCGATATAACCGACAAACCATGCTCCCCGAAATCGGAGACGCAGGACAGGAGAAAATCCGTCGTGCCAAAGTGCTGCTCGTCGGAGTAGGCGGACTGGGCTCTCCCATCGCCCTCTATCTTACCGGCGCCGGCATCGGTACACTGGGACTGGTCGATGACGACGTGGTCGACCGCAGCAACCTGCAACGGCAAGTACTCTATGCCGAAGACGAACTGGGACTATCAAAGGCCGAACAAGCCCGGCAACGCCTGGAGCGGCTCAACAGCGAAGTCCATATCCAGACCTATCCTTACCGACTCACAGCCGAAAATGCGGACAGCCTCATCGCTCCCTATGACCTGGTCATCGACGGATGCGACAACTTTGCCACCCGTTATCTCATCAACGACGCCTGTGTCCGGCTGGGAAAAATCTATGTCTATGGCAGCATCCGCGCCTTCGACGGACAAGTCGCCGTCTTCAACCATCCGGAGCATCCAGTCAACTACCGGACCCTCTATCCCGATGAAGAAGAGATGCTCTCCATGCCCGCTCCACCCAAGGGAGTCATGGGCGTTACCCCCGGCGTAGTAGGCTGCGTAGAGGCATGCGAGGCCCTCAAAATCATCACGGGATTTGGCGAACCCCTCATCGGCAAACTGTGGACGATTGATTTAAGAACGATGCAATCAAACATTATTTTGCTCTAAACTGTTCGCACTTAGAACAGATGTTACTACTTTTGCGGAAAATTGGAACCAGAATGAAACTTATAGTCATAACTACCCCGACATTCTTCACCGAGGAAGACCAGATCATCACCGCCCTGTTTGAAGAAGGCCTGGACTACCTGCACCTGCGCAAACCGGGAACAGAGCCTATCTATGCAGAGCGTCTGCTGACACTCATCCCCGAACAATACCACAAACGTATTGTCGTCCATGACCATTTCTACCTGACGGAAGAATTCAATCTATTGGGTATCCACCTGAACCACCGTAATCCGGAAATACCGGCTTCCTATAAAGGACACATCAGCTGTTCATGCCATTCCATCGACGACGTAAAACGCCGCAAGGTCCTCTGTGACTATGTCTTTCTCAGTCCGATTTTCGACAGCATTTCCAAGAACAACTACAGCTCGGCCTATTCCGGCTCACAACTCATGCAAGCATCCAAAACCGGAATCATAGACCGCAAGGTGATTGCCCTGGGCGGCATCCAGTCCAACAACATACGCCACGTCAAGGAGCTGGGGTTTGGAGGTGCAGCCGTATTGGGAGACATCTGGAACCGCTTCGACTCATTCAACACCGTCAGCTATAAAAGCATCATCGACCACTTCAAGAAACTGAAAAAACTGGCGGAATAACAACAGCCAAAGGACAGCCATTCAACGGTCAATCAGCCCGGACACAGGATAACATGCCACAAGACAAGAACCAAAAAAACTAAAGGTATTGCCCGGCAAGTAAGGAAGAAATTCATACCTTTGCAAAAAATTAAAAACGAATAGATAAACTCTATTGTAAAAATCATGAGCGAAAAAGCACCTTTTATGGTATTCTCCGGTACAAATTCGAGATACCTTGCAGAAAAGATTTGCAACAGTTTAGGATGTGAACTGGGAAACATGAACATCACCCACTTTGCGGATGGTGAGTTTGCCGTTTCCTATGAGGAATCCATACGTGGCCGCCACGTATTCCTAGTGCAGTCAACGTTCCCCAACTCGGACAATCTGATGGAACTTCTCCTGATGATTGATGCTGCCAAACGAGCTTCTGCCAAAAGCATCATCGCTGTCATCCCCTACTTCGGTTGGGCCCGTCAGGACAGAAAAGACAAGCCCCGTGTATCCATCGGTGCAAAACTGGTTGCCGATCTGTTGAGCGTTGCGGGCATTGACCGTCTGATTACGATGGACTTGCATGCAGACCAGATTCAAGGCTTCTTCGATGTACCCGTAGACCACCTCTATGCTTCAACGGTCTTTGTCCCCTACATCCAGTCATTGAAGCTTGATGACCTCGTGATTGCTACTCCCGACGTCGGTGGTTCGAAGCGTGCCAGCACTTATTCCAAATACCTGGCTGTACCCTTGGTGCTTTGTCACAAGACCCGCGAAAAGGCCAATGAAGTTGCCACCATGCAAATCATCGGCGATGTACAGGACAAGAACGTCATCCTGATTGACGACATGGTCGATACCGCCGGAACCATTACCAAGGCTGCCGACATCATGCGTGAAGCCGGAGCCCGTTCCGTACGTGCCATCGCCACCCACTGCGTCATGTCAGGTCCGGCATCCGAACGCGTGCAAAACTCCATGCTGGAGGAGTTGGTATTTACTGACAGTATCCCCTACTCCAACCGCTGTGCCAAGGTGCGTCAGTTGTCCATTGCCGACATGTTTGCCGAAACGATACGTCGCGTGATGGCCAACGAATCCATCAGCTCGCAATACATTATGCCGTAACACTTTGTACGGAAAATTCCAATTAATACAAGCGTTGCCCTTTCTTCAAAAGTATGAATGGGCAACGTTTTTGATTTAATATTACCAAAATATTACATAAGATTCTTTTGCAGATAGAAAAGAATATCTACCTTTATCGCATCTCTTAAAAAACAAATCATTTAATATGAAAAAACTTACTTATTTATTAGCTAGCGCAGCTATCCTCGCTGCCTGTCAATCTCAGCCGAGCGGTTATAAAATTACAGGTACGATTGACGAAGGAGCTTCCATCAAAGACAGTACTCTGGCCATCCTCTTCAAACAAGAGGGCAGAAACATGGTTTACATGGATACCGTGGAGGTACAAAACAAACAGTTCGTCTTTGAAGGGAAAGCTGACTCTACTGAAATCCTCAACATCGGTTTCTTCAATAAAGGCGAAGAGAGACCTTACAATGGTGTAACTTTCGTTCTTGAGAACGGTAACATCAATATCAAATGTACAGCAGAGGGTGACCTCATCAGCGGTACAACCCACAACGACCTGCTGGGCGACTTCATGCACAAGAACGACAGCATCAGCGCTCCTGCCAAAGCTGCCTACATGGCTCTCCAGGACACCACATTGAGCGAAGAAGACCGCAACGCCAAGATGGCTGAGTTCATGGAACTCCGCAGAAAGATTGGCGAGGAGACTTCCAACCTCTACAAGTCATTCATCCAGACGAACATCACAAACATCCTGGGTTATACCTTCTTCACTCAGGCATATTCTGAATTCACAACGGAAGAGCAAGAAGCTCTCATCGGTCAGCTTCCTGCCAACTATGCCAACACAGAAGCTATCCAAAATATCAAGAGCATGATTGAAGCCGAGAAGAAGACTGCTGTCGGACAGAAGTTCATCGACTTCGCCATGAAGACCCCTGACGGAAAAGACCTCAAGCTGTCTGATGTCGTAGCCAAGAACAAAGTGACTTTGGTTGACTTCTGGGCAAGCTGGTGTGGTCCCTGCCGCGCCGAAATGCCGAACGTGGTAAATGACTACAAGAACTTCAAGAGCAAAGGTTTTGGCATCGTAGGTGTTTCCTTGGACAATGATGCAGAGGCTTGGAAGAAGGCTATCAAAGAACTGGGCATCACTTGGGAACAAATGTCTGACTTGAAAGGATGGCAATGTGAAGGCGCCAAACTGTACAACGTTCGCGCTATCCCCGCTACCGTCCTGATTGGTCAAGACGGCACGATCCTGGCAAAGAACCTTCGTGGTGAAGATTTGACCAATAAGTTGAGCGAACTGCTGAAATAAGCTTTACCCAACAAATTTCCTATAAGTAAAGAGGGTGTCGGTCCGTCCGGCATCCTCTTTTTTTCTTTGCATCAAGTTATAAAGACATTTGGGTTTAAAGTCCCAGGCTTTGGAACTGAGAGTCCCAAGCCGTGGAACTGGGAGTCCCAAGCCGTGGAACTGGAAGTCCCAAGCTTTGGAACCGGGAGTCCCAAGCCGTGGAACCGGGAGTCCCATGCCGTGGTCATCGGATTACCTTGCCCGAAGAGGAAAATCGGGATGAGCTAGAATTCTTTTTTTATTCCTGTATCCGCCTCCACGCCCTCCAGTATCGCGGCCGCCCAGACCTTCACCTGATTGGGGGCAATGTGAAATGTAGGGGCGACCGGTCTGGTCGCCCGGTCCAACAAAAGTATTCTCCACATTTTTTACAGCCCTTGCAACTCACAGAGCATAAATACGAGATTAATCATGTATCTTTGCGAAGCCTAAAAGAAGGAATCAATATGAAAAAAACATTTATAAGCATCTTTTGCATCTTGACACTCTGCAGCTTTATTGCCTGCGGAAATAAAAACAAAAAGAATATGGAAGGAACTGTACTTTTATTAGAGACCAGTATGGGGGACATCCGCCTGCGTCTGTTCGACGATACCCCCAAACATCGTGATAACATCGTGAAACTTGCCAAAGAAGGATTCTATGACGGCACCCTCTTTCATCGCGTCATCAAAGACTTTATGGTACAGGCCGGAGACCCCAAATCAAAGAATGCGTCAGATACTGCCACTCTGGGGTCCGGTGATACGGGATACACCATCCCTGCCGAGTTCGTCTATCCGAAATACTTCCACCGCCGCGGAGTACTCGCTGCTGCACGCATGGGAGACGACGTCAATCCGAAACAAGAATCTTCAGGTTGCCAGTTCTATATCGTCACCGGAAAGAAATTTTCAGAAGCGGAACTGGACGGACTGGAGACCCAACTGAACCAGCAGAAACTGCAAGCGACCTTCGACCGCCTGGCACGCCAACACATGAAAGAGATTTTCATGATGCGCAAGACGAATGATACCATCGGACTGAAGAAGCTGGAAGATGAAGTGTTTGAACAGGCTAAAGCAGAAGTCCTGGCACACATGTTCCGCTTCACGGATGAACAGAAGAAAGCCTATACGACCGTAGGAGGAGCTCCCCATCTGGACGGACAATACACGGTGTTCGGCGAAGTCATCGAAGGTATGGACGTAGTCGATGCCATCCAGAACGTGAAAACGGGACGAGCTGACCGTCCGGTAGAAAATGTCATTATCAAAAAAGTAACCGTAGAAGAGTAACCGGAAGTGATTGCTATCAATAAATACACGCTACCCAATGGATTGACTGTCGTGCATAGCGAGGACAAAAGTACGCAAATGGCTGCACTCAATCTCCTCTACAAGGTGGGTGCCCGTGATGAGGCTCCGGACCACACGGGCTTTGCCCATCTGTTTGAACACCTGATGTTCGGCGGGTCCGTCCACATTCCCAACTATGACACTCCCCTGCAAAATGCAGGCGGAGAGAACAATGCGTGGACGAACAACGACATCACGAACTATTACCTGACCCTCCCGGCACACAACATCGAGGTTGCCTTCTGGCTGGAGTCCGACCGCATGCTCAGCCTGGACTTCAACCCGAGAAGTCTGGAGGTACAGCGGCAAGTCGTCATCGAAGAGTTCAAACAGCGGAACCTGAACCAGCCCTACGGAGACACCTCCCACCTCGTACGCAGCCTTGCCTACAAGGTCCACCCGTATCAATGGCCGACCATCGGAAAAGACATCAGCCACATCGCCGGGGCTACGCTGGAAGAGGTGAAAGACTTTTTCTTCCACTACTACGCACCCAACAATGCGATACTCGCTGTCACCGGCAATGTTTCGTTTGACGAGACGTTACAGTTGGCTGAAAAGTGGTTCGGACCGATTCCGGCACGGCAAGTCCCCGTACGTAACCTGCCGCAGGAACCCCGTCAGACGGAAGCGCGAAGGCTGGAAGTGACACGTCCCGTCCCTGTCGATGCCCTCTATCTGTGTTTCCACATGTGCGACCGCCTGCATCCGGACTATTACGCCTTTGACATGTTGTCCGACATCCTGTCGAACGGCAAATCGAGCCGCCTCATCCGTCGGCTGGTCGTCGAACGGCGCATCTGCTCCAGCATCGATGCCTACATCTCGGGCAGCCTGGATGCCGGACTCTTCCACATCATCGGAAAGCCTGCCCCGGGCTACACCCTTCAGGATGTGGAAAGGGCCGTCTGGGAGGAACTGGAAGAAATCAAGCGTACGCCGACTGACCAGCATGAACTGGACAAAGTGAAGAACCGCTATGAAGCGGAACAAATCTTCGGCAACATCAACTACCTGAACGTGGCAACGAATCTTGCCTATTTCGAGATGCTCAGCCGCGCGGAAGACCTCAACGATGAGGTACGCAAGTATCGCAATGTGACAGCCCAGCAACTGCAACGGGTCGCTCAGGAAACATTCATTCCCGAAAACAGTTGCACGCTCTATTATAACGCAGAAGCCAAATGAACCAACCCATCAGCTACAAACGACACTACAAAGAACTTATCTATCTCGGGGTCCCCATCATGGTCGGACAGTTGGGCACCATCATCCTGGGATTCGCCGACACCATGATGATCGGGCACCACAGTGCTGCGGAACTTTCGGCAGCCGGCTTTGTGAATACGCTGTTCAACCTCGCCATCATCTTCGGATTGGGTTTCTCCTACGGACTCACGCCCATTGTCGGGGCGCTCTACGGTCGTGGCGAAGAGGAAGAGGCGGGAGGCAAACTGAAAAACAGCCTGCTCGCCAATCTGCTGATAGCCGTATTCCTGTGCATCGTTATGGGAATCCTTTATCTCAACCTCGACAAGTTGGGACAGCCGGAAGAACTCTTGCCTTTCATCAAGCCCTATTACCTGATTCTCTGGGCTTCGCTTCCCCTCATCATGCTTTTCAATGCCTTCAAGCAATTTGCCGACGGAATCACCGACACACAGACTCCCATGTGGATTCTCTTGGGAGGCAATGTGCTCAACATCGTCGGGAACTACCTGCTCATCTATGGTACGTTCGGATTCCCGGAACTGGGATTGCTCGGTGGCGGACTCTCCACGCTCTTTGCACGCCTGATGATGCTGGTCGTATTTATCGGAATCTTCTTTTTATCACCCAGATACAAGACCTTCCTGAGAGGATTCCGACGCTCGTATGCCAACCGGGCAGACTTCAGGCTGCTCAACAAACTGGGCTGGCCCATTGCCCTACAGATGGGCATGGAGACCGCCTCGTTCAGCCTGTGCGCCATCATGCTGGGATGGCTGGGCGAGACTCCTCTGGCAGCCCACCAGATCATGAATACCATCACCACCCTGTGCTTCATGATTTATTATGGCATGGGGGCAGCCATCGCCGTCCGTGTGAGCTACTTCCGCGGACAGGAAGACATGCCCAACCTGCGACGTTCGGCATACGCCGGCTTCCACCTCATTCTGGTGTGGGGACTGTTCCTGTGCACCATTGTTTTCTGCATCCGTCATCAGCTGGGCAGCTGGTATACGGACAGCGAGGAAGTCAGACAGCTGGTTGCCGTCCTGGTCATCCCCATGCTCGCCTATCAGTTTGGCGACGGTCTGCAAATTGCCTTTGCCAACGCCCTTCGTGGACTGGCGGACGTCAAGCCCATGATGTACATCGCCTTTGTCGCCTACATCATCCTCTCGTTGCCGACAAGCTACATCTTCGGATTCCTCCTGGACTGGGGCACAGTCGGAATATGGATGGGCTTTCCGATCGGTCTGACCAGTGCCGGCATTGCCTTCTACCTCCGCTTCCGTCAGCAAACACGAACCAACTATGTCCACCAACTATAAAGCGACGCAACTGAAGGTCATCATCGGCTATGTCCTGCTCATCCTGCTGCTGGTCTACTCGGTCAACTACATTTATCAGAAGATGAACATACTGACTGAAAGCGAGACCTATGAAGACAAGCTGAACGAACAGCGCCGCATCACCTATCGGGTACTGAGCCAGCTCTACCAGGCGGAAGTCATCGGTCAGTCGGTCAGTGCCGGACAGCAAAGCGAGTTCCGCCGCTACCAGTGTGCACTGGACAGTTCACGCCAAGCCATCGAGGACCTTCAGGCTATCCAGAGCGACGAGATACAGGCAAACCGACTGGACACGATTGTATTCCTGCTGAAGCGAAAGGAATGGAACATGTACAACCTGCTGCAGGCAATGAACGAAGCCAACACCGGTCAAATCTACCAGCAGAAGATCGAGCGTATCATCCAGCGGCAGGACACCCTGACTGTCCCCCGCCCCAAGAAAATACAGCAGAAGGTCGTCGTCCGCGAGAAATCCTACGTGGTCAAGCAGAAACGTCCGGGATTCTTCAAGCGGCTGGCGGAAGTCTTCGTGCCTCCCAAGGAGGACTCCACACTGGTCACCAACACACAACGCGAACTGGTGACCGACACACTGGTCAATGCCTATAATCCTGCCGACACCGTAGCCACCATCCTGCGGACCATCCAGACCCAGGTGAGCGACAGCATCCTGCACGTACAAGGCAACGTCCAGGAAAAGATAAACAGCTTCAAACGGACCGGATGGGACTTGAGCCTACGCATGAACCAGATTCTGCAGGCCTTCGAACAGGAAGAACAGGCACTCATCAACCAACGGCTGCAACTGGAACAGAACGTACGTTCCAAGTCCGTACACACCATTGCCATTGTCGCCATCATGGCCATCATCCTGGTGGTTGTCTTCCTGTTCTTCATCGAACGGGATATCCTGCGCAGCAACCATTACCGTCAGGAACTGGAAAAATCCAAACGCCGTGCAGAAGGCCTGCTGATGGCTCGCGAGAAGCTGATGCTGACCATCACACATGACATCAAGGCTCCCGTCGGCTCTATCCTGGGCTATATCGACCTGTTGACCCGTCTGCTGAAAGAGGAACGCCAACGCTTCTACTTGCAGAACATGAAAAGTTCCGCCCGACACCTGCTTGACCTTGTCAGCTCCCTGCTCGACTACCACAAGCTGGAATCACACAAGATGGAAGTGAACCAGATTCCGTTCAACCCCTATGAATTGTTCCAGACCATCTATACCAGCTTCGAACCGCTGGCGAACAAGAAGAACCTGCAACTGCGGTTTGAAGGAGACGAGCGGCTGAACCGTTTTTACATGGGAGACCCCTTCCGCATCCGGCAGGTTGCCGACAACCTGTTGTCAAACGCCCTCAAGTTTACCCGGCAAGGCAGCATCACCCTCCACATTGAGTTGCGGGATGCCCGCTTCCACTTTTCGGTGACAGACACAGGCAGCGGCATCTCCATGGAAGAGCAGAAGCACATGTTCGAGGAGTTCACCCGACTCCAGAACGCACAAGGCCAGGAGGGCTTCGGACTCGGACTGGCCATCACCCAACGGCTGATTGTCCTGATGAACGGAGACATCCGGGTAGACAGCCATCCGGGACAAGGCAGCCGGTTCACCGTCAGCCTGCCCCTTCACCTGGCTGCAGGCGATACGTCCCCGAAAGCTGCTGAAGAAAAGGTTCCGGCTGCCACCGTACGCCCCAAGGTTCCCCTGCCCGACGGGCAACAGATACGCCTGCTCTTCATCGATGACGACCGCATACAGCTGGACCTGACCAAAGCCATGCTGCACCATCCCCAACTGGAAGTCCACTGCTGTGAAAGCCCCGACGTCCTGTTCCAACAGTTGGAAAAGAACACGTACGACCTGCTGTTCACCGACATCCAGATGCCGGGACTCAACGGGTTCGAACTGCTGAAAGAGCTGCGCCGGCTGCCCTGTGAACAAGCCCGGCGCATCCCGGTCATTGCCCTGACTGCCCGCAGTGAGATTGATGAACAGCAATTCATAGCCGAAGGCTTCTCGGGATGCCTGCACAAGCCTTACAGTAAGAAAGAAGTCATCCGGCTCATCGAGCAGCAGACCGGATGGACACTGGCAGCCATCTCCCTGCCCACTCCATCGGCTACCACCCTGCTCCGGACAGACGACGGTTCGTTCAACTTTGCTGCGCTGACAGCCTTCTCGGAAGACGACGCTGAAGCCTCCGACGAGATTATCCGGTCGTTCATCGAGGAAACCCGGCAGAACAAGGCACGACTGGAAGAAGCAGTCAAAGCAGGCGACTGCCAGGCCATCCGGTCCATCGCCCACAAGCTGTTGCCTCTGTTTACCATGATTGAGGCCAAGGAGTGCGTGCCCATCCTGAAAGAACTGGAGAGGGAACCGTATGAAGAAGTCACGGCATCCGTCGCACAAAAAATCAACATTGTGTTACTTCAAATGGAAAAAATAATTAAAGAAGCACAGCACAGACACTAGAAACACCTACCTTTGCTTACAAAAAGAACAAAGAACAATGTCAACATCCATCCTTATAGTAGAAGATGACCTTACATTCTCATTGATGCTGAAGACCTGGCTCGGCAAAAAGGGGTTTCAAGTAGACACGGTAAGCAACATCACACGTGCCCGCCGCGAACTGACCGACAACCACTATGACGTCATCCTGTCCGACCTGAGACTTCCGGATGAAGATGGCATTGCCTTACTGAACTGGATGCATAAGCAGGGCATCGGGTGTCCGCTCATCATCATGACCGGCTATGCGGACATACAGACCGCCGTACAAGCCATGAAATGTGGTGCATTCGACTACATCTCCAAACCGGTGCAACCGGATGAACTGCTGAAGAAAATCGAGGAAGCCCTGCGCAACGGCACGTCCGCCGTCAGCAGCCCTACCCCCGCACCGACAGCCAAGCCCACTTCAAACTCCATCTATACAGACCCCCAGAACTACTTGGAAGGAGAAAGTGAAGCCGCACACCAACTCTACAATTATGTCCGCCTGGTCGCTCCGACACAGATGTCCGTGCTCATCAACGGAGCCAGCGGAACGGGCAAAGAGTACGTAGCCCATCACATCCACCAACTGAGCAAACGGGCGGACAAACCCTTCATCGCCATCGACTGCGGTTCCATCCCCAAGGAACTGGCAGCCTCTGAGTTCTTCGGACACGTGAAAGGCTCGTTCACCGGTGCCGTGACCGACAAGACCGGAGCTTTTGTCGAAGCCAACGGCGGCACCTTGTTCCTCGACGAAATCGGTAACCTGGGCTACGACGTGCAGGTGCAGCTGCTGCGTGCGTTACAGGAGCGCCGCATCCGCCCTGTCGGGTCGACCAAAGAGATTGAAGTCGATGTACGGGTGGTCAGTGCCACCAACGAGAACCTGGAACAAGCCATCGAAAAGGGTACTTTCCGGGAAGACCTTTACCACCGTATCAATGAGTTTACCCTACGCATGCCGGCACTCAAGGACCGCCAAGAAGACATCCTGCTCTTTGCCAACTTCTTCCTGGACCAAGCCAACCGGGAGCTGGACCGCCATCTCGTCGGCTTTGATGCTCCCACCATGGCTGCCTTGCAACGTTACTCGTGGCCGGGCAACCTGCGTCAGCTGCGCAACCTGGTGAAACGTGCCACCTTGCTGGCGCAGGGCGACTTCATCACACTTCGTGAAATCGGACAGGACCTGATAGAACCGGTCAGCTCACAAGCCACTCCTTCACTGGCGCTGCATAACGAGGAAATGGAAAAACGGCAAATACTGGATGCACTGCGTCAGACAAACAACAACAAGAGCAAAGCCGCCATCCTGCTGGGCATTGACCGGAAAACACTTTATAACAAGCTGAAGCTATACAATCTGCAGGCATAAGAAAGATTAAACCGCCGCTTAACGGGACCAAAGTATTATACTTAGGTAGGCTAAGTATTATACTTAGGGGGTCTAAGTATCATACTTTGGTCTGTATAAGCCTGCCTTCGTTCACATCTATCCCTATCTTTGAAGAGGTCTCTTGCAACATACGTCCCATACATGTACCTTTGCCTGCGATATCACGAACCGGAGTCTTCCGACAGACTCCTGAACAGAAAGACAAACATTGACCCATCATGAGTAAAGGAGCATACGCACAGTCCAACCAAGCATGGTTGGCAACCAAAGCACAAGAAGAGGGCGTCAAAGCACTGCCCAAAGGCATCTATTATAAAGTATTGGCTGAAGGCAAGCAGGACGGACGCCACCCTTCTCCCCGCAGTATCATTACCGCACATTACACCGGAAAGACCATCGACGGCAAACAGTTTGACAGCAGCCGCGGAGGTGCACCGCTAGCCATCCGTCTCTGCGACTTGATAGACGGATGGATTATCGCCCTGCAGCAAATGTGTGTAGGGGACAAATGGGAAGTGTATATCCCGGCGGAAATGGGGTATGGCAGATTCTCACAGCCCGGCATCCCCGGAGGGTCGACACTCATATTCGAGATTGAACTGCTGGGCATCGCATGAGCATGAGTTACGTCTCCATCCTGCTGATTTGCCTGCTCAGCCTCAACATCCTCACCTTCATCATCTATGGCATCGACAAGTGGAAAGCACGCAAAGGACGATGGCGCATCCCTGAGTCCTCGCTGCTCCTGCTTGCAGCCTGCGGAGGAAGCATCGGTGCATGGTGCGGCATGCGGGTATGGCACCACAAGACCCTTCACAAGAAGTTCAAGTATGGCATTCCGCTCATCCTCCTCTTGCAGCTGGTCCTGACATACTGCCTTGTATGACGGTCCGACGTTTCACACACGGTTATCCATTCATCCAAACGATTATGTATCAGAAATTCATTATCAACCAAGACGGCGTGCTGAGATTCGGGCACGTCTATATGCACCGCGACCTGCTGGACTTCGATGAGACTTGCCCTTATGGCGGAGGATTCTGGAAGGCAGACGACAGCCGGGGTGCCATCTTGCTCTATGGACGTTCATTCGACTTCGGTGCTCCTGACGTGAACCAGGTCCGCCGCATCGAATGGACCGGCATCGGTGGCACGTCTCGTCCCCTCTTCTACCTGCCCCATTGGCCCGACGAAGACTTGCTGATTCCGGTGTACGCAAAATCCTAATTGAGAAATGGTTTTACCAAAACACATTTTGCCACCTTCTTCGAAACGTTTATATTTGCGAAGAATTCATCACAAATCATATTATGAAAAAGACAACCCTATTACTTTCCATGCTCCTGGCCGTATGCAGTGCCTTCTCCCAGACGATGGAGGAAGCATTCCAACAGGCAGAGCAAATCGTGCAGAACATCAAACGTACACAGTTCCCGGATCGTACGTTCCTTGTCACCGACTTTGGAGCCATTGCCAATAATCCTGACAAACTGAATCATGAAGCCATCAACCTGGCTATCCTCGCATGCAACCAGGCAGGTGGCGGTACCGTCATTGTCCCCAAGGGTGACTTCTACACAGGTCCCATCACGCTGAAGAGCAATGTCAATCTTCATCTGGAAGAAGGGGCGACCTTAAAGTTTACGACCGACCAGTCTTATTACTTCCCCGCCGTGATTACCCGTTGGGAAGGAGTTGACTGCTACAATGCACATCCGTTGATTTATGCATACGGCGAGACCAATATCGCCCTGACCGGCAAGGGAACAGTCGACGGACAAGGCTCCGCCGATGCCTGGTGGTACATGAAAGGCGGCCGTTTTGCCAAAGAGGGCAAACGCACCCAGCTGATGGGCGGACGCGACCGTCTGTTCGGACTGGCGGAAACGTTTGCTCCCATTGACCGACGCGTCATGACACCGGAAGACGCCCTTCGCCCCCAACTGGTGAACTTCTACCGCTGCAATGCCGTTCTCATCGAAGGCGTCACCTTGAAGAACTCTCCGTTCTGGGTGATTCATCCGCTGTTCTGCAACAACCTGATTGTACGCAACGTGACCATTGACGGATTGGGCCCCAACAACGACGGTTGTGACCCCGAATCCTGTCAGAACGTCTTGATTGAGGGTTGCTCGTTCAACACGGGCGACGACTGCATCGCCATCAAGTCCGGTCGTAATGCCGACGGACGTCGTTGGGCCGCTCCCAGTGAGAACATCGTAGTCCGTAACTGCAAGATGCGCAACGGTCACGGCGGTGTAGTCATCGGCAGCGAAATCTCGGGCGGTTACCGCAACCTGTATGTGGAAGACTGTGAAATGGACAGTCCGTTACTCGACCGCGTGGTACGCATCAAGACCAGCAACTGCCGCGGAGGCATCATTGAGAACATCTTCGTACGCAATATTCAAGTAGGCGTATGCAACGAAGCAGTCATGCGCATCAACCTGCAATATGAGAACAAGGAGAAGTGCGACCGCAGCTTCCCGCCCGTCGTACGGAATGTCAACCTGGAGAACATCACGTGCAACAAGAGCAAATTCGGAATCCTGATCAACGGACTGGACGAGGATGACAACATCTACAACATCCATGTCAAGGACTGCGAGTTCAACAACGTCTCCTCAAAAGGGAACAAGATGACCGGGAAATACCATGATATCCGGTTCGACAACTTGAAAATCAATGGTAAGACCGTGAAGAAAGTAAAATCGGATGCCAAAGGAGATTTTGAAGTATTCTGATAAAGCTCCTTCATCCGTCAACCAACCATACAGGCACAGCCACAGAAGAAAGGAGATTCACAGACAAGAGCCGTGACTTATCCCCGGACGCAGCCCCTGCAACACGGAACAATCTGTGGCTGTGCTTTCATTAACCGTTAAAATACCACCTTAATTATGAAACATTACATTCCCGTACTCAGTATTGCCGGCAGCGATTGTAGTGGAGGTGCCGGTATCCAGGCTGACCTGAAGACCATCTCAGCACTGGGAAGTTATGCCGCTACAGCCATCACGGCCATCACCGTGCAGAACACATGTGGCGTACGTGCCATCCACCCGGTCCCGGCAGAGATTGTCAAAGGACAGATTGCCGCCGTCATGGAAGATATCCATCCCGAAGCAATCAAAATCGGTATGGTCAACGACACAGCCGTCATTCGTGCCATTGTAGAATCCCTGAAGTTCTATCATCCCCGCCATGTGGTGTTTGACCCGGTCATGGTCTCAACCAGCGGACACAAACTCATAGAAGATGATGCCATCCGGCTCATTACCGAGGAGTTGATGCCCCTGGCAGACGTCATCACTCCCAACCTACAAGAAGCCGAAGTGCTCTGTGGCAAACAGCTCTCAACAGTCAGTGACATGCAACAGGCAGCCAAGGAACTGCTCAAGTTCGGCTGCAAGGCAGTCTTGCTCAAAGGAGGACATCTGGGAGGAAATCAAATGGTCGATGTACTGCTCATGGTAGGAAGGACAGCCCCCCGGCTCTATTCCGCCACGAAAGTTGAAAGCCGGAATACCCATGGCACCGGTTGCAGCCTTTCCTCCGCCATTGCCACGTTACTGGCACAGGGCCGTTCATTGCCGGAAGCCGTAGACGGAGCCAAAACCTACGTCCGGGAAGGAATCAGAAAGGGAAAAGACATCGAAATAGGCAGTGGACACGGACCGTTGAATCATTTCTTTGCCCCTATTCCCATGAAAATAAAAGAATAGACCTTGCAGAAACAGGCAAAATGCCTACCTTTGCGCCGTCAAATTAAGAAAATCATTTAAACATTATATCAATATGAAAGCATTTGTATTTCCCGGACAGGGAGCACAATTCGTAGGTATGGGTAAAGATCTTTATGAAAACAACCCGCTCGCCAAGGAATTGTTTGAAAAAGCCAATGATATTCTCGGTTACCGCATCACGGACATCATGTTCGAAGGAACGGACGAAGACCTCCGTCAGACCAAGGTAACCCAGCCTGCGGTATTCCTGCATTCCGTCATCTCTGCACTCTGTATGGGAGACGCATTCAAGCCTGAAATGACAGCCGGTCACTCACTGGGTGAGTTCTCTGCGCTGGTTGCTGCCGGCGCCTTGTCTTTCGAAGACGGTCTGAAACTCGTCTATGCACGTGCAATGGCCATGCAGAAAGCTTGTGAAGCCGCTCCTTCCACCATGGCTGCCATCATTGCCCTTCCGGATGAGAAAGTAGAGGAAATCTGTACGCAAGTTACCAAAGAGACCGGCGAAGTTGTCGTTGCCGCCAACTATAACTGCCCGGGACAAGTGGTCATCTCCGGTTCCATCGAAGGCATCAACAAGGCATGTGAACTGATGAAGGCTGCCGGTGCCAAACGTGCCCTTCCGCTGAAAGTGGGCGGTGCCTTCCACTCTCCGCTGATGAATCCTGCCAAAATCGAGTTGGAAGCTGCTATCCGTGCTACTGAATTCCATCAGCCCAAATGCCCGGTTTACCAGAATGTGGACGCTCTGCCCCACACCTCTCCCGAAGAAATCAAAGCAAATCTGGTCGCACAATTGACCGCTTCCGTCCGCTGGACACAAACCGTCAAAAACATGATTGCCGACGGCGCAGATGAATTCACCGAATGCGGACCGGGTGCAGTGCTTCAGGGCTTAATAAAGAAGATTGACAAAGACGCCAACGCACACGGCATTGCCTGATACTCCTGAACTCCAGGAACGTTACAATGAACGCAGATTACGCCAACCAATAAGGGAAAGCCGTAATCTGCGTTTATTTATAGACTAACACATAAACAACAAAATACAATGGACACTCACACATCTAAAATTGTCATTTACCAGGTCTTTACCCGCCTTTTCGGGAATTCGCAGATTCCCACCTGCCCCAACGGGACTCTCAGAGAGAACGGTTGTGGCAAGATGGCAGACTTCACCCTCAAAGCGCTCAATGAGATTAAGAAGCTAGGAATCACCCATATCTGGTATACAGGCATCATCGAACATGCCACCCAGACCAGCTATGCACGCCACCGCATCCGTCCGGACCATCCTGCCGTAGTCAAGGGGAAAGCCGGTTCACCCTACGCCATCAAGGATTATTATGATGTAGATCCTGACCTGGCAACCAGTGTGCCTGACCGCATGAAGGAGTTTACCCATCTGATTGAACGGACACACCGTGCCGGACTGAAAGCACTCATCGATTTCGTACCCAACCACGTGGCACGTCAATACTACTCGGACAGCAAGCCCAAAGGAGTAAAGGACCTCGGAGAGGACGATGATGTCCAAAAGGCATTTGATCCCCAAAACAACTTCTACTACATTCCGGGCACTCCCCTGACCGCCTCCTTTGACATGAAGGGAGATGCAGAAGAACCCTATGTGGAGAATCCGGCCAAAGCTACGGGCAACGATCGTTTTGATGCTTGTCCCAACAGGAACGACTGGTATGAGACCGTCAAACTGAACTACGGGGTAGACTATTGTAACGGACACATCTGTCACTTTGACCCCATTCCGGATACGTGGAACAAGATGCGTGACATCCTTCTCTTTTGGGCATCGAAAGGCATTGACGGATTCCGTTGCGACATGGCAGAGATGGTCCCCGTGGAGTTCTGGGGATGGGTCATTCCCCAAATCAAGGCTGCTTATCCGGACCTCGTCTTTATTGCCGAAGTATACAACCCGAACGAATACCGCAACTACATCTTCAAGGGGCAGTTCGATTACCTTTATGACAAAGTGGGGCTGTATGATACCGTACGCAATGTGACGTGTGGATATGCATCCGCTTCCGACATCACAAACTGCTGGAAGAGCCTGGAAGGCATTACCGGCCACATGCTCAATTTCATGGAGAACCATGACGAACAGCGTCTCGCCTCCGACTTCTTTGCCGGCTCAGGACGCAAGGGACGCCCCGGTATGATTGTCTCCACCTGCATGAATACGAACCCGGTAATGATTTACTTCGGGCAAGAGTTCGGTGAAAGAGGAATGCAGAGCGAAGGTTTCAGCGGCCGCGACGGACGTACAACCATTTTTGACTATTGGAACGTCGACACCATAGCCCGCTGGCGCAACAAAGACAAGTTTGACGGAAAGTTGCTGGAGAAGGACGAAAAGGAACTGTACCACTTCTATACCCGCCTGCTGAATCTGTGCAAACAGGAGAAAAGCATCTATGACGGACAGTTCTTCGACCTCATGTACGTCAACTATGAGAACTGGAACTTCAACCAGCATAAGCAATATGCTTTCCTGCGTAAGAAGGACAATGAAGTGCTGCTCATCGTGGTCAACTTCGATGAAATCCCGGCGCATATCGGCATCAATATTCCTGCCCATGCACTTGAGTTCCTGGGTATTCCCCCGAGAGAACACCAACAGGTCATTGACCTGCTGACAGGCAAGGCTGAACGCATCGACTTCCTCCCCGACCATGCTGTCCAGACCGATGTCGAGGGCTTTAATGGCAAAATACTGAAGTTCACGTTCTGACCCGACAAAGTCCTCATCAACACATCAGACACCTGCAAAAGAGAAGCCAGCACACAGAAGCCATCTGCCCCAAAGGGCGACAGAAAGCTGCCTGTGTGCTGGCATCTGTTTTATCTCTTCTTCCGAACGTGAATCAGAACCGGTAAGACACACCGACACTGAAATACAAATCATCCCAGTGTTTCACGAACTGGTATTTCAATTCACCTTTCAAGGCCCATTCGGGTGAGAAGTTATAGGTCACACCTCCACCCAGATTCAAACCGAGGTATCCCTTGCTGCAATAGAAATAGCTGACACCTCCCAACGGATAAAGTTCCACCAACGGAGCCACCTCGAAATTGTAATGCAAGTCGGCATCCACATGCCAGGCGTTGGCCCCGCTGCGAAAATAGTAATTGAACGAAGGAGCCAGGTCCAGATTAGGAACCATCATATTGATAGTCGTCCCCACCCCGAACCCGAAGTCAGAACGAAAATTAGCCTTGACATCAAACGAACGGAATATCTGCGCCGAAGCAGCGCCAGCTCCCATCATGCAAATCACCAGTAGCAATAAGAATCTTTTCATAACAATCTCTATAAATGGTTATACTCAATAGTCAGCCGTACGCATGAAGCGGGCTATAAAATCCATATTCTCCTGCACCAGCTGTTTCCCATGCTCGGCATCTTTAGCCGACGACAGTGCGGCATCCGGCAACAAACGGTTGTCCAGCAGGTAATGCAGCATGCGTGTCGAGAGATTTCCCGGCGTAATCAAGAGAGACAGACTTCCTCTCCGTGCCTGACCGGCATTGTAACATGGATTATGTTCTCCGTCGCAGATGAAACGTGCCTCGTTGGGTACAAGTGTCATCCCTTCTTCGGGAGAGGCAAAGAGTACCAGACACTTGCCTCTCTCCATCTCACGCGTCGGCTTGAACTGTTCCTCCAATTCCAGATGTTGCTTGGCCCAATCCATGAAAGCCGTCCAATCCTGGAAATAGACAATCGAACGTCCGGCATTACCCTCCATTACTTTCCGGTAAGCCTCCTCATTGATTTTCCTGCGTTCCGTCATCATGGTCCTGTATTGCTCAAACAGGTCGGTCGTCGGATACCAGGACACGGCTCCGGCTGTCGTCCAAGTGTCCCCATAATGTACGAGCGTCGTTAGACAAACCTTATTGATATTCATCAACTGTTCCACCAAAGGCTGGAAGGCATCACGGGGCAAGGTATAGGTTGTTCCGTCAAAACCCTCCAAGGTAAGGTTCTCCGCATCATACGTCTGCAGACGATAGTATGCCAGAGGGACCACCTCCATCTCAGCTACCCGGCGGCTCTCGTCAGGCAATCCCCACAACTCCAGCCAGGCAGACATCCATTCTGCTCCTCGCAAGGCCAGTATGCCGGTATTCTTGCCAAAGACCTGCATGAAGCGCACCGTATACTCGCGCAACGACAACTGCGTGCCGGGAGTCAACAGGCTGTTGACCTCACGGACCACTACCCCTTCCGTCATCTTCACAAACGGACGGAACAGATAAGTCCCACCCAGCATCTTCATTCCCACTAACGAAAGACGGCTGAAATCACTGTATGTGTCCGGATTCTTCAATTGCGCCAACAAGTCGTCATTGATAGGTGCCCGCTCAAATTCCTTGTCCAACTGACGGTACAGCATCTCCGACAGTTCCGTCAGATAGGGATTCTCCGGATTGACCAAAGCTTCGCGCTTATTGTCCTGCACAGACATCCACAACAGGAAACAGACATCCGGCTGGTTGATTTCATCCAGATAGTAATCCTTCTCATCCACTTCAAAGAAAGGCAGGTATTTACCATAAAGCGCCTTGTGCTTCGTCACAAACGTACGCCAGAATCCCAGTCCGCTGACCACATCCTCCAGATAGTATGCCAGGGTCATGGCTGTTTCAGCCACCCAGTCTTCCGTACTCTGCCGACCAACATCGGTATTACGGATTGTATGGTATAAGCGACGGGTAAAATTGACATAGTAGAAATCGGAAGCACTCTCCACAAGCAACGGATGTCCCAGCCTCCAATATGTAAGTGTTATATAATCTTTCATAGCGATAGGTTTTCTTTTCAAGCGGTAAAAGTATAGCAAATTCTTGAAACAGGAAACAGATTAGCTCAAAAGAAGTCCGTATCTTTGCTATCGTTTATGAAATCAGAAACCATCGACAAAGACAATCCGGAGTTTCAGGACGCCTTGAAACTCATCCAATATACCCGTCAGTCTGTGTTTCTCACGGGCAAAGCCGGAACAGGCAAGTCCACCTTCCTGCGCTACATCTGCGAACACACGAAAAAGAAACACATTGTGCTCGCACCGACCGGCATTGCAGCTATCAACGCCGGCGGCAGCACCATGCACAGCTTCTTCAAACTGCCTTTCCATCCGCTTCTGCCCGATGACCCGCGCTTTTCCACTGCGCCCAAGCTGAAAGACTTCCTGAAATATCCGTCAAGCCACCGGAAACTCATCCAGCAGGTTGAGCTGATTATCATCGACGAAATCTCCATGGTGAGGGCGGATATCATAGACTTCATCGACAAGATTCTAAGAGTCTACACGCGCAACTTCCGCGAACCGTTCGGAGGCAAACAGCTGTTGCTGGTGGGTGATGTCTATCAGCTGGAGCCTGTGCTCAAAAGCGACGAACGTGAGATCCTGAACCGCTTCTACCCGACACCCTATTTCTTCTCAGCCCGCGTCTTCAATGAGGTTGAACTGGTCAGCATCGAGCTGCATAAAGTCTACAGGCAGAGTGACTCGGTCTTTGTGAATGTGCTAGACCGTATCCGCAACAATACGGCCGGCATCCCCGACCTGCAACTGCTCAATACACGTGTCGACACGGATACTGAAACCAAGTCCGACGACATGCGCATCACACTTGCCACCCGACGTGACCAGGTGGACTATATCAATGACAAACATCTGGCGGAACTAGCCGGAGAACCTGTGACCTTCACCGGAGAAATCCATGGCGAATTTCCCGCCAACAGCCTTCCGACATCCATGGAACTGCAATTGAAGCCCGGCGCCCAAATCATCTTTATCAAGAATGACATGGACAAACGGTGGGTCAACGGCACTATTGGCGTGGTCGCAGGCATCGATGAAGACGAGGGCACCATTTACATCATTACCGATGACGGACGGGAATGCGATGTCAAAAGGGAAGTCTGGCGGAACATCCGCTATACCTATAATGAGGAAGAGAAGAAGATTGAAGAAGAAGAACTGGGCACATTCACCCAGTTCCCCATCCGACTGGCATGGGCCATCACCATCCACAAGAGTCAGGGACTGACCTTCAGCCGTGTCGCCATAGACTTTACCGGCGGAGTATTTGCCGGGGGACAGACTTACGTGGCGCTCAGCCGATGCACTTCACTCCGGGGCATCACGCTGCGTAAGCCCATTGCGCGCAGCGACATCTTTGTCCGTCCGGAGATTGTACGCTTTGCGGAACATTTCAACAACCGGCAGGCTATTGACCGCGCCCTGAAGAAGGCACAGGCCGATGTGCTCTATGTCCAGTCCGTCCAACAATTTGACAAGGGACAATTTGACGAGTTCCTCGAGACCTTCTTCCGTGCCATACATTCCCGCTACGACATTGAGAAGCCCGTCATCAAAAGACTTATCAGACGCAAGCTGGGCATCATCAACCGCCTCAAGGAAGAGAACCGGCTATTGAAAGAGGAAAGACGGCAGCAGCAGGAACGGCTGAAGATCTATGCCGAAGAATACTGCCGCATGGGCAATGAATGCATCACGCTGGCACACGACAGCAAAGCAGCCCTGGCCAATTATGACAAGGCACTGGACTTATGCCCGACACTGGTGGAGGCATGGATACGAAAGGGAGTCACCTTGCATGACGAAAAGAACTATCATGACGCGGCTCATTGCTTCAATGAAGCCGTAAGACTCAGCCCGCGACTCTTCAAAGCCGTGTTTAACCGTGGCAAGAACCGTCTGATACTGGGAGACATAGAAGGTGCCGCATCCGACCTGGACCGCGCCACCACACTGAAACCCGAACATATCCGGGCGCATGAACTGTATGGAGATGCTCTTTCACGCGCCGGAAAGACCGACGAAGCTGCCCTCCAATGGGCCATAGCCGAAGAATTGAGAGAAAAAAAGCGGAAATAGCCATTCGAGGGAAGATTGTCACACCGTACCCCCAATTACGACATAATGAAATGAAATAAATACGATTCAAATGTCGTATCTTTGTGACCACTTATCAATTTGACAACATTATGTTACTGAAACTATACGACAAAAACAACAATCCTCACGACCTGCAACGCATCGTCGACTTGCTGCAGGAGGGGGGATTGCTCATCTACCCGACCGATACGACCTACGCCATCGGCTGCCATGCGCTGAAAGAACGTGCCGTGGAACGTATCTGCCGCATCAAAGGCATCGACCCGGGAAAGAACCGGCTCGCCATCATCTGCTACGACCTGAGCAACATCAGCGAGTATGCCAAAGTGGATAACAACACATTCAAACTGATGAAGCGCAACCTCCCCGGGGCATTTACCTTTATCCTTCCCACAGGCAGCCGCCTGCCAAAGATATTCCGCAACCGCAAGGAGGTGGGCATCCGTGTACCGGACAACCCCATCATCCGTGAAATATGCCGGATGCTGGATGCTCCCATCCTGACTACAACCTTGCCCCACGACGAAGAAGAGGACATTGAATACGTCACGGACCCGGAACTGATTGACGAGAAGTTCGGGCGTCAGGTGGACCTCATCATCGACGGAGGCATCGGCGGTTATGAAGGAAGCACCGTCGTCGACTGCACCGGAGATGAACCGGAAATCGTACGTCAGGGCAAAGGGGAACTTATCCTGTAAGACAAAAGCTTTAACAACCTAACACACAATAAACACATCATGAAAAGACTCATCACTAGCCTTGCCATCGGACTGGCAGCAGCCGGTGTCCATGCAGCCACTCCCCTGTGGATGCGTGACGTCCGCATCTCGCCCGACGGCAAGCAGATTGCCTTCTGCTACAAAGGAGACATTTACAAGGTAGCAGTCAACGGAGGTGAAGCCGTGCGTCTCACCACTCAAGACTCGTATGAATCTACCCCGGTCTGGTCGCCCGACGGGAAATACCTGGCATTTGCCAGCGACCGGAACGGGAACTTCGACGTGTATATCATGCCTGCCGATGGGGGTGCCGCCCGACGCCTGACCACCCATTCGGCTTCCGAACTTCCCACCGCATTTACTCCAGACGGCAAACAGGTGCTCTTCACCGCCTCCATCCAGGACCCTGCAACGAGTGCCCTCTATCCGACCGGTGCCATGACCGAGCTGTACAGCGTGCCTGTGAAAGGCGGAAAGACCCGCCAAGTCCTGGGGACACCGGCAGAAATGGTGTGCTTCAACGCGAAGGGAGACCGCTTCCTCTATCAGGACCGCAAGGGATTTGAGGACGAGTGGCGCAAGCATCACACATCATCCATCACCCGGGACATCTGGATTTATGATACGACGACCCGGAAACATACCAACCTGACGGCACGTGCCGGAGAAGACCGCAACGCCGTATTCGCTCCCGACGGCGAACAGGTATACTTCCTGAGCGAACGGAACGGCGGCTCGTTCAATGTCTATTCATTCCCCCTCAGCAGCCCGCAGGATGTCAAAGCCGTAACCTCATTCAAGACACATCCCGTGCGGTTCCTGTCCATAGGCACGGACGGCACACTCTGCTATACCTATGACGGAGAAATCTATACGCAGAAACCGGGCAGCCGTCCGCAGAAAGTGGCCATTGACCTGGTTTGCGACGATGAAAACCTTCCGGCAACCCTGAACTACAGCCGTGGTGCGACTTCGGCAACTCCGTCCCCGGATGGAAAGCAGGTGGCATTCATCGTACGCGGCGAGGTATTCGTCACTTCCGCTGAATACGGGACAACCAAACAGATTACCCATACGGTAGAAGCTGAACGGGGACTGTCGTTTGCTCCTGACAACCGCACATTGGCATACGCCAGCGAACGCGGAGGCAATTGGGGGCTTTATCTTGCCAAAATAGGGCGTAAGGAAGACGCCAACTTCCCCAACGCTACCTTAATCGAAGAAGAGGCATTGCTCCCCTCCAAGACGGTCGAACGCACCTATCCGCAATTCTCTCCGGACGGCAAGGAACTCGCCTTCATCGAAGGGCGTAACCGGCTGATGGTCGTCAATCTCAAGACAAAGAAGGTACGCCAGGTAACGGATGGCTCGACCTGGTATGACACGGGTGGAGGATTCAACTACGCATGGTCACCCGACGGCAAGTGGTTTACCCTGGAGTTCATCGGCAACCATCATGACCCCTATACCGACATAGGCATCGTGAAGGCGGACGGCACAGGCAGCATCATCAACCTGACCCAAAGCGGATACTTCAGCAGCTCTCCCCGCTGGGTACTGGACGGCAACGCCATCCTCTTCGAGAGCGAACGGTACGGTATGCGCAACCATGCCTCCTGGGGCTCACTCAACGACGCCATGCTGGTGTTCCTCAACAAGGACGCTTACGATAAGTTCCGTCTGAACAAGGAAGACTATGAACTGCTCAAGGAGCTGGAAGCCGAACAAAAGAAAGAGGAAGCCAAAGCGAAAGCTGATGAAAAGAAAAAGGATAAGGATGCCAAGAAGGAAGACAAGAAAGAGGCTAAGAAAGACATCGAAGTGGAACTCGACGGCATCGAAGATCGCATCGTACGTCTGACACCCAACTCCTCCAACCTGGCTTCAGCCATCCTGTCAAAAGACGGGGAGAAGCTCTACTACCTTTCCGCTTTCGAAGGACAGTATGACCTATGGAAGATGGAGCTGCGCACACGCAACACCCGCCTGCTCCACAAGATGAACACGGGATGGGCAGACATGGAGATGGACGAGAAAGGCAACATCTTCATCCTGAGCGGAAGCTCCATCCAGAAAATGGCTGCTGCCGGTGAAGCACTCAAACCGGTCAATTACCGCGCTTCTGTCAAAATGGACCTGGCTGCCGAGCGTGCCTACATGTTCGACCACGTCTGCAAGCAGGAAGCCAAACGGTTCTATGAGACCAACATGCACGGTGTCGACTGGGAGAAGATGTCGGCTGCCTATCGCAAGTTCCTCCCCCACATCAACAACAACTACGATTATGCCGAGCTGCTGAGTGAGTTGCTTGGCGAACTGAACGTCTCACACACGGGAGGCCGTTACAGTGCCCGTCTCGGTGGTGAAGCGACGGCAAATCTGGGATTGCTCTACGACTGGGACTATACGGGCAAAGGCATCCGCGTGGCAGAAGTAGTCGAGAGAGGACCCTTTGACCGTGCCAGCTCCAAAGTCCAGGCCGGCGACATCCTAGAAAAAATCAACGGAACGGAAATCGACGGTGACACGGACCTCTCCGCGTTGCTCAACGGACTGACCGGCAAGAAGACCCTCCTCTCCTTCCACAACCCGAACAACGGAGAGCGCTGGGATGAGGTCATCAAGCCCATCAGCAACGGACAATTCAACGGACTGCTCTACGACCGGTGGGTAAAACAGCGTGCCGAGGATGTGAAGAAATGGTCCAACGGACGCTTGGGATACGTACACATCGAGTCCATGGACGACAATAGCTTCCGTACCATCTATTCGGACATCCTGGGCAAGTACAACAACTGCGACGGCATCGTCATCGATACCCGCTTCAACGGAGGAGGTCGTCTGCATGAAGACATCGAGGTGCTGTTCAGTGGCAAGAAATACCTGACTCAGGTCATCCGTGGACGCGAAGCCTGCGACATGCCAAGCCGCCGCTGGAACAAGCCCTCCATCATGCTGCAATGCGAAGCCAACTACTCCAACGCCCACGGCACACCATGGGTCTACAAACACCAGAAGCTCGGCAAACTGGTGGGTGCACCTGTACCGGGAACCATGACCAGCGTATCCTGGGAAACCTTGCAGGACCCGTCGCTCGTCTTCGGAATCCCCATTATCGGATACCGCCTGCCCGATGGCAGCTATCTGGAAAACAAAGAGCTGGAGCCTGACATCCCCGTACTGAACCGTCCGGAGGATATTGTCAAAGGAGAAGACACCCAGCTCCGTACAGCCGTAGAAGAACTGCTCAAGGAAATAGACGCACGCTAAACCGTGCAACTTCCCCTCTCTCGTCAATATGTTAAACAGCCTTAATATATTGACGAGATGATGGTGAAGTATCTAAAAACAGATAATTTTGTTTGCCTTAACAACAGAAAGGTTGTTAATCTTATAATTTAGAAACTATAAAACAAAAACAGAACAAACATGAAAACAAGAGATTTAGTCATTGAAACGCTGAAGAAAGTGGGTTGCCAACCCGAAGTGGATGATAAGGACAACATCTGCTTTAAGTATCAAGGCGAATCATTATATGTATCTGCTGACAACAACTTCAAATTCATCACTATCTGGGATCCCTGGTGGATTGCCATGGACCTGACCGACGCGGATGCTGAAACAGTAAAAGAAGCTGTCAACCTCGTGAACACGGACCTTCCCTTGGCTCATGTCATCTACTCCATCGATGAAGAGAACGGCAAGTTGGGCGTACACACCCGCTGCGATACCGTATTCACCGACGAACTTCCCCAGTTGGAAGACCTCGTAAAATCACTCATGGAGCATTTCTTCATGGCACACGAACGCCTGAAACAAGCTTTTGCCTTCCTGAAGAAACGCAAAGAGCAACCGCTGAACTGATAGACTGAAATCATACTTCATAAAGAAGCCGCAGACCTCCTCACGCTGAAGTCTGCGGCTTCTTTTTATTTCCGACCGTCCAATACAAGCGTTTGACACAGGAAACACAAGCCTTCCATCCATCAAACATAGTAGTTTGACCGACCAAAGTATTATACTTAGACCCCCTAAGTATTATACTTAGGCCACCAAAGTATTATACTTTGCCTCATCAAACGTATATGTTTACCACATCAAACGCCTGTGTTTGTCCTGTCAAACTCAGGTGTTGGAGTCAGCAAACTCCTCTTATCAGATAATACCCAACAAATGAAGCACGGTAGGCGTCAGCAAGGCTGTGAACAAACCGTTCAGCGTCAGTCCCAGGCTGGCAAAGGCTCCATACTTGCGTCCGCGTTCCATAGCGGTTGACGTACCGACGGCATGACTGGCTGTCCCCATTGACAAGCCTTGGGCGATAGGACTTCCCACATGCCCCCAGCTCAGCACCTTGAATCCGAACACGGCACCGAACAAACCGACGCACACCACCACAGCCGCCGTCAGCGAAGGGATTCCTCCCACACTCTTGGTCACCTCCATGGCAATGGGGGTCGTCACGGACTTGGCAGCCAGGGAAGTGATAATGGCAGGAGATGCACCCAGCCACTTGGCTGTAAAAACCACCGAAACAATGCCAACCAGACAGCCCACCAGCTGTGACAGAAGGATGGGCAACAATTGCTTCTTGATGGCCTCCAGCTGGAGATACAGAGGCACCCCAAGTGCTACCACGGCCGGCTTCAGCCAGAACTCGATGAGATGTCCACCCTCGTTATAGGTCTCATAGCTGATGCCTGTCAACTTCAAGAACACGATAAGCATGGCTATGGTAAGCAGAATCGGGTTCAAGATAACCCATCCCGTACGCTGCTGAATCAATTTGGAGATAAAGAACAGTCCGAATGTCAGTGCCAACAAAAAGAAATCATTACTTAGATAATCCATCGTCTTGTGCTTTAGAGCGGTTTGAAGAATTTTCGTATTTAGAAAAACGGGCATGTCTGCGGATGTACTGATGCACCCATCCCGTAGATACCAGCACCAGTATCGTACTGATTACCGTAGATACCACAATCGGAATAAACTCCGCCTTGATGACATCGAAATAAAGCATTAACGCAACACCGGGCGGAACGAAGAAAAATCCGAGGTTGGCTACCAGAAAATCGCTCAGTCCCTGTACCCAATGGAGCTTGACCCACTTCAATTTGAGGAAGAGTGTGAGGAGCAACATGCCGATGATGCTCGAAGGAAGTTTGATGCCTGTCAGGTAAACAATGAGTTCCCCCAATGCCAGGCAACCAAACAAAATAAAACACTGACGTATCATGCTTGGTTCAGTTTGTTGGTTTTCAAGAGTTGACGTTCATAACGATAGCTGTACAGGGCTAATGACAAAAAGCCCAGGAAGCTTAATCCGGCTCCGATGAGCGCAGGATATTCATAACCCAATCCTGCCTCCAGCGGCAGTCCGCCACAATAGGCTCCAAACGCATTGCCTAAGTTAAAAGCAATCTGTACGCATGCTGCTCCCATCATTTCGCCACCTTCAGCGTTCTTGAGCAACAACAGTTGCTGGGGCGATGAAAGGGCAAACAGACACAGGGTGCAGACACACATCAAGACTGCCGTCAGATAGGTCAGCGGAGCAAGGAAAAATATGGAAAGCAAGGTCAGACAGATGAGACACTGAGTCGTTGCCGCGACAATGCCGGGTTGGTATTTATCCGAGAAGTGACCGCCCAGCAGATTGCCCACACACATCCCGGCTCCTGCCAGCACCATCAGCAGAGACATTGCCGACGGCATGAAGCCCGCAACCTCCGTCATCAGGGGAGTGATGTAGCTGTACCAGCTGAACACGCCTCCATTGCCGAACATGGTGGCACAAATGACCAGCCAGGGCGCAGGATTCTTCAGGAAGCGGAATTGTCCCTTCAGTCCGGTGTTAGGCAGCGGCTCCATGAAGGGGACCCACTTGTAAATGGCATAGAATGTAAATATACCCCACAGACCTGTGAGCAGAAAGATGATACGCCACGAAAAAGCATGACTCAGGAAAGTCCCTAAAGGAATGCCAATCAGGTTGGCCACCGTCATACCCGCCACCATGACAGCTATTGCCTGAGCGCTTTTACCCTTGTCCGCCACGCGATCGGCTATGATAGACCCGACTCCGAAATAGGCTCCATGAGGCAGACCGGCTATAAAACGCATCAACAGCATCGTTCCGAAAGTGGGAGATGCTGCTGTCAACAGATGGCCTATAATAAAAAGAGTGATCAGTCCAAGAAGAATTTGTTTCAACGGACGGGTACGCGCTATAAAAACAGTAAGAGGAGCGCCCACACAAACACCTAACGCATACGCAGAAATCAGATGTCCCGCCGTAGGAATAGACACGCACAAGTCGATGGCAACATCGGGCAGGATACTCATCATCACAAATTCAGCAATTCCTAACCCAAGAGTGCCGAACGACAGTGCCAACAAACTTTTTTTCATAAAAAAACTAATACCTTAAAGACTAAAGCTAGATCTTCAGAAACAAAATCTTTTTACCTTTAATACCTTGAAAACTGTTGCAAAGGTAATAGGGCATACCTGTTTTATCCAAATAAACGGTCTGCTTTTTTCGATAAAATATTCTTTTCTTGATGCAGGTCAAAAAACGGTAAATGGATAGAAAACGATTCAAAAGATTTGAGTACTTTTGAAGCCAAAAACAAGAAATAAGTATATAACCTAAAACTTGTATTGCATATATGGGAGGTTTTTTTGGAACAGTTTCAATGAAAGATTGCGTGACAGACCTGTTTTATGGGACAGACTACAACTCGCATCTCGGTACTAAACGCGGCGGTATGGCAACGTATGACAAGGACAAAGGATTCATCCGTTCCATCCACAGCCTGGAAAGCGCTTACTTCAGGAGCAAGTTTGAAGATGAATTGCCAAAGTTCAGCGGGCATGCGGGTATAGGAATTATCAGCGACACCGATTCACAACCACTGGTCATCAATTCTCATTTGGGAAAGTTCGCCATTGTCACTGTTGCTAAAATCAACAACATTGAAGAACTGGAAAAAGAACTTCTGGAACGTAACATGCACTTTGCGGAGTTGAGTTCCGGCAAGACAAACCCCACCGAGCTGGTCTCACTGCTCATCATACAAGGAAAAAATTTTGTCGACGGTATTGAAAATGTCTATCGCTCCATCAAGGGTTCATGCTCCATGCTGCTGCTCACCGAAGACGGTATCATTGCAGCTCGTGACCAATGGGGACGTACACCTATAATAATAGGTAAGAAAGAAGGCGCTTATGCCATGACCAGCGAATCCAGCAGCCTGCCCAATCTGGACTTTGAAATTGAACGCTATGTCGGACCGGGCGAAATCTTGCGCATACGCCCCGAGGGAATCGAACAGATGCGCAAGCCCAATGAAGAGATGCAAGTCTGCTCCTTCCTGTGGGTCTACTATGGATTCCCGGTATCTTGCTATGAAAACAAGAACGTCGAAGAGGTACGTTTTGCATGCGGATACAAGATGGGACAAAAAGATGAATCGGTCGTAGACTGCGCCTGCGGCATTCCCGATTCAGGTGTCGGCATGGCGCTGGGGTACGCTGAAGGCAAAGGGGTCCCCTATCATCGTGCCATTGCCAAATACACCCCGACATGGCCCCGCAGCTTTACCCCCAGCAATCAGGAGATGCGTTCGCTGGTTGCAAAAATGAAACTGATTCCCAACCGTGCCATGCTGCAAGGGAAACGTATCCTGTTCTGCGATGACTCCATCGTACGCGGCACCCAACTGCGGGATAACGTAAAAATCCTCTATGACTACGGAGCAAAGGAAGTACACATGCGCATCGCATGTCCGCCGTTGATTTACGGATGCCCCTTCATCAATTTTACGTCCTCCAAGGGCGACCTCGAGCTCATCACCCGCCGCATCATCCAGGAGTTTGAAGGAGACCATAACAAGAATCTGGATAAATATGCCACCACCGACTCCCCCGAATACAAGCGCATGGTCGACACCATTGCCAAGCGCTTCGGGTTGAGCTCCCTGAAGTTCAACACACTTGAAACATTGATTGAGGCTATCGGCCTTCCCAAATGCAAGGTGTGTACACACTGCTTCGATGGCAGCAGCCACTTTTAGACAATTAACCTAACTATAAACCAAAAATACAATCGCCATGACATTCATTGAACGTTTTTTGAAATATGTGAGCTTCGACACACAGTCGAGCGAAGACTCACAGACAACTCCAAGTACAGCCAAGCAAATGGTATTTGCCGAGTACCTGAAAAGCGAACTGGAAGAAATCGGCTTGGAAGAAATCTCTTTGGATGAGAACGGCTACCTGTTTGCCACTCTTTCCTCAAACACCGACAAGGAAGTCCCTGTCGTCGGCTTCATTTCCCACATGGACACCAGCCCCGACATGACCGGAGCCAATGTCAATCCGCGCATCGTGAAGAACTATGACGGCGGAGACATCGTTCTCTGTGCTGAAGAAAACATCGTCCTTTCCCCCAAACAGTTCCCCGAACTGCTCGACCACAAGGGAGAAGACCTGATCGTAACCGACGGCAAGACCCTGCTGGGAGCTGACGACAAGGCAGGTATTGCAGAAATTGTTTCAGCCATCGCTTATCTGAAGGAACATCCTGAAATCAAGCACGGGAAAATCCGTATCGGCTTTAACCCCGACGAAGAAATCGGCTTGGGAGCCCACAAGTTTGACGTGGAGAAGTTCGGATGCGACTTTGCTTATACCATGGACGGCGGTGAAGTCGGAGAACTGGAATTTGAGAACTTCAATGCTGCGTCGGCTAAAATAACGGTGAAAGGCCGCAACGTACACCCGGGCTATGCCAAGAACAAAATGATCAACTCCCTCCTGGTAGCAAACACCTTCGTCTCCCTCCTTCCCCAAGTAGAAACCCCGGGACATACGCAGGACTACGAAGGTTTCTTCCACCTGGTAGGCATGAAGGGCGAAGTGGAGCAGACAACCGTCTCATACATCATCCGCGACCACGACCGCAATAAGTTTGAGGCCCGCAAACAACAGATGCAACGCGTGGCAAACTTCCTGAACGCCGAGTATGGCGAAGGTACCGTCTCGGTTGAAATCAAAGACCAATATTACAACATGCGTGAGAAGATCGAACCGGTAATGCACATCATCGACATTGCATTCCATGCCATGGAAGAAGCCGGTGTTACCCCGAAGGTGAAGGCCATCCGTGGAGGGACGGACGGTGCACAGCTTTCCTTCAAGGGGTTGCCTTGCCCGAACATCTTCGCCGGAGGATTAAACTTCCACGGACGCTATGAATTTGTGCCGGTTCAGTCCATCGAAAAGGCCATGAATGTGGTCATCAAGATTGCCGAGCTGACAGCTAAACGCTAAAAAAGATGTCCGAATTATCTCCGTTGATTATTGACCTGGCGCTCATACTGATGTGCGCCGGGCTCACAACTCTCATCTTTAAGCGACTTAAACAACCATTGGTATTAGGATACATTGTTGCGGGCTTCATTGCGAGCCCGCACATGCCCTATACCCCCTCCGTACAAGACACAAACGACATCAAACTGTGGGCAGACATCGGAGTCATATTCCTCCTGTTTGCCCTGGGACTGGAATTCAGCTTCAAGAAACTGATGAAAGTCGGCGGGACAGCCATTATCGCTGCCTGTTCGGTCATACTTGTCATGATTGTACTGGGCGTCCTGGTAGGCATGTCGTTCGGTTGGGACCGCATGGACTGCATCTATCTGGGAGGAATGCTTGCCATGTCGTCCACAACCATCATCTACAAAGCATTTGACGACATGGGACTGCGGCAACAACGCTTTGCCGGACTAGTACTAAGCGTTCTTATCCTGGAGGATATCCTGGCCATCGTACTCATGGTGATGCTGTCCACCCTGGCAGTCAGCCAGAACTTCGAAGGCATGGAGATGGTACAGAGCGTAGTAAAGCTGGTCTTTTTCCTGGTCCTTTGGTTTGTCGTCGGCATCTATATCATACCGACTTTCCTGAAGCGGGTGCGCAAATGGATGTCTGCCGAAACCTTGTTGGTAGTTGCTGTCGGCATGTGTTTCCTGATGGTCGTACTGGCAGCTGAAGCCGGTTTTTCTGCCGCATTCGGAGCCTTCATGATGGGTTCCATTCTGGCTGAAACCGTAGAAGCCGAATCCATCGAGAAACTTGTTGCACCGGTAAAGGACCTGTTCGGTGCCATCTTTTTCGTATCGGTGGGTATGATGGTTGACCCTGCCATGATTGTAGAGTACAAGATTCCCATCATCGTCATCACGCTTACCATCCTACTGGGACAAAGCATCCTCGGTTCCGGAAGCTTCGTGCTTGCCGGACAACCTCTGAAGGTTGCCATGCAGTGTGGATTCAGCTTGACACAAATCGGTGAATTCGCCTTCATCATTGCTTCGTTGGGTGTCAGCCTGAACGTCACCAGCGATTTCCTCTATCCCATCGTAGTAGCCGTATCAGTCATCACGACCTTCACGACTCCCTACATGATCCGTCTGTCTGTTCCTGCCTACAACTGGGCAAGCAAACGGATTCCAAGCAAATGGATGGGCTTGCTGGAACATTACTCCATCCATTCGCACACCACTGTCAATCAGGAGAACAATTGGCGCAAATTCCTGAAGGCCGTGTTCCGCATGATGCTGGTCTACTGCATTGTGACTGTAGCAACCATTGCCATCTGTACCCAATTTATCACCCCCTTCCTGCTGGCATGGCTTCCCAGGCAATGGGGTGACCTGGTCGGTATGGTCATCACCATTCTTGCCATCTCTCCTTTCCTGCGTGCCATCATGGTGAAGAAAAACCACTCGGTCGAGTTCCAGGCCTTGTGGCGGGACAACCGTTTTAACCGGGCACCACTCGTTTCGATTATCCTGCTGCGTATTGTATTGGCAGTATGCTTTGTGATGTATGTCATCTCAGCCTATTATCATGCTTCGGCCGCTTTAGCCGGAGGGGCAGCCATCGTTCTCGTGCTGCTGATGATTTATTCACGTTGGCTGAAGAAGCACTCCATCGTCATGGAGCGTACTTTCATGCAAAACCTGAATCTGCGCGACCGCTACGAAGAGTATCGGGGAGAAAAGCAACCGGAATACGTCGGTCATTTGCTTTCACACGACCTGCACCTCTCCGATTTTGACATTCCGGCAGATTGTGCATGGGCAGGACAAACTCTGAAAGAGCTGAACATGGGACGAGACTACGGTGTACATGTAGCGTCGATTCTACGTGGTAGCCGGCGCATCAACATCCCCGGAGGTGACGAACGCATCTATCCGAATGACCGCTTGCAGGTCATCGGCACGGATGAGCAGCTCGCGACGTTGGGCAAAGCCATGAGCCGGCTGGAAGAAGAGACGAAAGACAATGAACAGCAGAACTGGGAACATCAGGAAATGCGTCTGAAGCAATTCATTATCGATGCCGATTCCCCCTTTCTCGACAAGAGCATCCGGCACAGTGGCATTCGCAACCAATACAACTGCCTGATTGTCGGTATCGAGAAAGCTGACGGCACCTTGATGAGTCCCGATGCAGACGAGGTTCTCCATCAAGGGGAAGTCATCTGGGTAGTCGGCGAAGAAAAAGATGTAGCCCACCTGCTGGACAAGACCAAAGAGAAGGCAAACGAACCATAACAACCATTTTAAACGATAAATACTATGAGAAGTAACCCTGAAGAATGTCTCTATTGCCAGAACAATGAGACCTTACACAATCTGATGATTGAGATTGCCCCGCTGAGCGTATCGCGCGTATTCCTGTTCAAAGAGCAGACCTATCACGGACGTTGCCTGGTGGCTTACAACGGACATGTCGACGATTTGTGTGAACTGAGTGACGAAGAGCGCAATGCCTTCATGGCAGATGTAGCCCGTGTTACCCGTGCCATGCACAAGGTGTTCCATCCGGAAAAGATCAACTATGGTGCTTACAGCGACAAGCTCTCTCACCTCCATTTCCACTTGGCACCGAAATATGTAGACGGCCCGGACTACGGAGGTGTATTCCAAATGAATCCCGGCAAGGTATACCTGACTGATGCCGAATATCAGAAGATGATTGATGAGCTGAAGGCAGCGTTGTAAAGACCGAGTACCTGCCGGATTGGTCCAGCCTCCTGGAAGCATGTAATGATGACAAGACTGGCTTCCGCCAGAAACATACGGGAACAGCTAAAAAAGAAACGTGCATGCCCGCTATCCGAAAGATAGTAAACATGCACGTTTATGCTAATAAGAAGACCCTAGCAGGCCTACTTATTTCAATGCGGCAATGGCAGCATCGTAGTTCGGCTCTGTAGTAATTTCCGGAACCAATTCGGCATAAACAACCTTACCTTCCGGATTCACCACAACAACCGCACGGGCCAACAGACCAGCCAAAGGCCCGTCTACCATGCCCACACCATATTTCTGTGCGAAATCAGACAAATTTCTGAAGTCTGACAAGGCAACCACGTTCTTAATGCCTTCAGTAGTACAGAAACGGCCCTGTGCGAAGGGCAAGTCCTTGGAGATGGCCAGCACGACAGCATTAGGCTGAGAAGCCGCCAACTGATTGAATTTGCGTACAGAGGTTGCACAAACGGCTGTATCCATGCTCGGGAAGATATTCAACACAGCATATTTGCCTTTTACCTCATCAAGCGTAAAGGTAGACAAATCACCCTTCACGAATGCAAACTCCGGTGCTTTTGCACCAACAGCGATAAATTCACCTGTTAAAGCCACAGGATTTCCTTTGAATGCAGTTTTTGACATACTTGTATTCTCCTTTCAGTTATTTTAGTTTGACAGATAATCTTCTTTTGCAACCGTTACAATTTTGTATAAACAAAGGTACGAAATGAATTGGTATTCCCAACAGGCCGGAGGCTTTTTTAATGTTCTTTAGGTATCATCTGCCCTTTATTCCCGAGCACTCCCCTGCCTCACGGACTTACAATCCCGTACGACAAATTTCACCTTGTCAATAGGCGCATTATCGGTTTATGCGTACTTTTGTACATCCATTTAACCCAACAGACAAATGAAAGAACCCATCAAACTACTCGTCGTGCAAGCTTTGCCCGACGAATATACCCCCACCCCACTGCCGGGAGCTACAGTAGAACATGTCTATACCGGTGTAGGAAAAGTCAATGCAACGTTTCGACTCACGGAGGCCATCTATCGGGTACATCCCGATGTGGTACTGAATGTCGGAACAGCTGGCACAACAAAGCATCGGCTGGGTGATATTGTGCTCTGCACACAATTCATTGACCGAGACATGCGTGTTCTGGCAGATTTTGGAGTAACCTGGCAACTGAATACCGGGGAGTCACTCAAAGCATTTCCCTGGAAATGGAATCTGCCAACGGACGGATGTTGCAACACAGGAGACAGTTTCGTGACCGATGCTTCCGGTGTGGAAGGCGACGTGGTCGACATGGAAGCCTTTGCACAAGCACAAGTCTGTATGGAGCTGAGCGTCCCTTTCATGGCTATAAAATATGTGACAGACCTGATTGGACAAAATTCGGTAAAGCATTGGGAAGACAAGCTGGCTGATGCCCGCCGCGACCTGGAGACCTTCTTTGTAACCCAAATCGGGTAACACCGTAAGGCAACCTTCCACTTTTCAGTCTATATATAATAAGGTATAAAGAACGACTATGTTAACGATTGAACAAATACTTCAAAACCTACACATCGAACAATTAAATCCGATGCAGGAAGCTGCCTTGGATGCCGGCCGCGAGCAAAAAGACCTCATTTTGTTGTCGCCTACGGGTTCCGGTAAGACACTGGCCTACCTGCTTCCGCTCTTGGAACACTTAAAAGAGGGAATCCAGGGAGTGCAAGCTGTTGTACTGGTGCCTTCCCGTGAGCTGGCCCTACAGACAGAACAGGTATTCAAGTCGATGGGAACCCCCTTCCGAGTGATGAGTTGCTATGGCGGACGTCCGACTATGGATGAACACCGGACGATGAACGGCATCCATCCGTCGGTCATCATCGGTACCCCGGGGCGCATGAACGACCATCTATCCAAGCAGAACTTCGATGCCTCTACGGTACACACCTTAATCATCGATGAGTTTGACAAGTGCCTGGAATTTGGCTTTCATGATGAGATGTCAACAGTCATCGCCCAACTACCAGCCTTGAAAAAACGAATCTTGCTGTCTGCGACTGATGCTGAGGAGATACCTGAGTTCACCGGTCTGCATCGAATCATCAAGCTGAACTTCCTGACAGAAGATGCTACCCTGTCAGACCGAATCCGGTTGCATGTAGTACATTCTCCGGAGAAAGACAAACTGGAGACATTAGCCCGCTTGCTCTGTATGCTTGGGACCCAGTCATCCATCGTATTTTGCAATCATCGGGAATCAGTAGAACGTGTCAGTACCTACCTGACCTCCCGGAAAATACAGAACGGCATGTTTCATGGCGGCATGGAACAGGCAGACCGCGAGCGTGCACTATACAAGTTCCGCAATGGAAGTTGCAATGTGTTTGTATCGACGGACCTCGCGGCACGTGGACTTGACATTCCGGAGATAGACAATGTGATACATTATCATCTTCCCCTCAACGAAGAAGGATATATCCATCGGAACGGACGGACTGCACGCTGGGATGCCGAAGGAAATTCGTTCCTCATTCTTCATCCGGAAGAAGTATTGCCCGCCTATATCAATGAATCACCCGATGAGTTCATCCTTGATGAAGGTCCACTCAAGCCCGTGCGCCCCTTATGGGTAACATTATATATAGGTAAAGGAAAAAAGGACAAAATCAACAAGGTCGATATTGCCGGATTCCTATATAAAAAGGGACACTTGCAGCGCGATGAAATCGGCCGGATTGACGTAAAAGACCACTACGCCTATGTAGCAATCTGTCAGAAGAAGTTAAAACAAACCCTGAATTTGATAAAAGGAGAGAAAATTAAAGGGTTAAAGACTGTCATAGAGGAAACAAAATGACAGTATTTGTATAAATAAGCCTGTTTTCCTGTTATCAAAGTATCAAAGTGTCATCCATTTGGCTCAATATTATATCATTTAGATTAAATATAGCTCCAAATGTCACTTTTCTACTAAAAAAGTTGTAAGCTGAATAATAATGTGTAAATTTGCATCACGACATTATAACAAACAGTATTAACCAAAACTTATATCAAATGAAAAAGCATAATTTCAATGCGGGACCGTCTATTTTACCTCGTGAAGTAATCGAGCAAACAGCTCAAGCAGTGTTGGACTTCCATGGAGGAGGACTCTCTATTCTGGAGATTAGTCACCGTGCAAAAGACTTCCAGCCAGTCGTTGATGAAGCCGTTGCATTGTTTAAAGAAATTCTTCAGATTCCCGAAGGCTATTCAGTATTATTCTTGGGTGGTGGTGCCAGCTTGGAATTCTGTATGGTTCCTTACAACTTCCTCGAAAAGAAAGCAGCTTACCTGAACACAGGTACATGGTCAAAGAAGGCCATCAAAGAAGCTAAGAACTTCGGCGAAGTGGTAGAAGTGGCCTCTTCAGCAGCCGACAACTTTACGTATATCCCCAAAGACTTCGTCATCCCGACCGATGCTGACTATTTCCATGTAACAACGAACAATACCATCTTTGGTACTGAACTTCATAAGGACCTCGACAGTCCGATTCCCATGATTGCCGACATGTCGTCCGACATCTTCTCCCGCCCGGTTGATATCAGCAAGTATATCTGCATATACGGTGGTGCACAGAAGAACCTGGCTCCTGCGGGTGTGACCTTCGTGATTGTGAAGAATGATGCCGTAGGCAAAGTCAGCCGTACCATCCCGACAATGTTGAACTACCAGACCCATATCGACGGTGGCTCCATGTTCAATACACCTCCTGTACTGCCTATCTATTCTGCCATGTTGACTTTGCGCTGGCTGAAAGCCCAAGGTGGTGTAGAAGAAATGCAGCGTCGCGCCAAAGCACGTGCTGAAATGCTTTATGGTGAAATCGACCGCAACCGTCTCTTCCGTGGCACAGTAACCTGTGAAGAAGACCGCTCATACATGAACATTTGCTTCGTGATGAAAGACGAATACAAAGAACTCGAAGCTGACTTCTTGAAATTTGCTACCGAACGTGGTATGGTAGGTATCAAGGGACACCGTTCCGTAGGTGGATTCCGGGCTTCCTGCTACAACGCCATGCCGTTGGAGAGCGTGAAAGCGCTGGTAGAGTGCATGCAAGAGTTTGAAAAGGCACATTAATCATTGTGAGGAGTGAAGAGTGACCGAAAACGAACTGTCATTCTTCACTCCTTATTCTTAAATTCTTCATTAAAAAAGTCTTCTTATGAAAGTATTAGTAGCAACCGATAAGCCGTTTGCCAAAGTGGCTGTAGACGGCATCCGTAAAGAGATTGAAGCCGCAGGTTATGAACTCGTATTGTTGGAAAAATACGGAGAGAAAGCCAAATTGTTGGAAGCTGTGAAAGATGCCAATGCACTGATTATCCGTAGCGATGTGATTGATGCTGAGGTATTCGATGCTGCCAAGGAACTGAAAATCGTGGTACGTGCCGGTGCCGGTTATGACAATGTTGACCTCGCTGCCGCTACTGCACATGGTGTATGCGTGATGAACACGCCGGGACAAAACTCCAACGCTGTGGCTGAACTTGTGTTCGGTTTGTTGGTTTATGCCGTACGCAACTTCTACAACGGTACTTCCGGAACAGAGTTGAAAGGCAAGAAACTTGGTATCCATGCATTTGGAAATGTCGGCCGCAACGTGGCACGCATCGCTAAAGGCTTTGGCATGGAGGTGTATGCCTACGATGCTTATTGCCCGAAGGCTGCCATTGAGGAAGCTGGTGTAAAAGCTGTTGATTCTGTGGAAGAACTTTACAAGACCTGCAACATCGTATCCTTGCACATCCCGGCAACTGCTGAGACCAAGAACTCCATCAACTACGCTTTGGTAAATCAGATGCCCAAGGGAGCTATCCTGGTAAATACTGCACGCAAGGAAGTCATCAATGAGGCAGAGCTTATCAAACTGATGGAAGAACGTGCGGATATCAAATACATCACCGATATCATGCCGGTAGCTAATGAAGAATTTGCAACCAAATTTGCCGGACGTTACTTCTCGACCCCGAAGAAGATGGGTGCCCAGACTGCGGAAGCCAATATCAACGCAGGTATCGCTGCTGCCAAGCAAATCGTAGGCTTCATCAAGGACGGTTGCGAGAAGTTCCGCGTGAACAAGTAAACATTTAGTGAAAGTGTACTATAATGGAACTGATGAACACAGAGACACAAAGACTGGAATATCATCCGAAGTCAATGAGTCTCTGTGTTTATTTTTGCCTACAGGTACCCTTCCTTTAACATAATCCCTAACTCTCAAAACTCTATTTTACTATGGCTATTGTAAAACCTTTCAAAGGTATTCGTCCCCCGAAAGAATATGTGGAGCAAGTAGAATCACGCCCGTATGACGTGCTCAATTCAGAAGAAGCACGCAAAGAGGCTGAAGGCAATGAAAAGTCGCTCTACCACATCATCAAACCTGAAATAGATTTCCCCGTTGGCACGGACGAGCATGATCCCCGTGTCTATGCCAAGGCTGCCGAAAACTTCCAAAAGTTCCAGGACAAGGGTTGGCTGGTACAAGACAAGAAAGAAAACTACTACATCTACGCACAGACCATGAACGGCAAGACACAGTATGGTCTGGTGGTTTGCGCATACGTGGACGATTATCTGAACGGAGTCATCAAGAAGCATGAGCTGACCCGCCGTGACAAGGAAGAAGACCGCATGAAACACGTCCGCGTGAACAATGCCAACATCGAACCGGTGTTCTTTGCCTATCCCGACAATGCCGAATTGGATGCCATCGTGGCACGTTACACCGCTCAGGAACCGGTATATGACTTCATCGCACCGATTGACGGATTCGGACACAAATTCTGGATTATCGACAAGGAAGATGACATCCAGGCTATCACCAAAGCTTTCGCTGCCATGCCGGCACTTTACATTGCTGACGGACACCACCGTTCGGCTGCAGCTGCCTTGGTGGGTGCTGAGAAGGCAAAACAAAATCCCAATCACAGAGGAGACGAAGAGTACAACTACTTCATGGCTGTATGCTTCCCTGCCAATCAGCTGACCATCATCGACTACAACCGCGTCGTAAAAGACCTGAACGGATTGACGGCTGCTCAGTTCCTTGATGCCCTGCGCGAGAACTTCGTGGTAGAAGAAAAAGGTGAAGCTGAATATCGGCCGAACAAGTTGCACAACTTCTCACTCTATCTGGAAGGCAAGTGGTACAGCTTGACGGCTAAAGAAGGTACATACGATGACAACGACCCGATTGGGGTATTGGATGTCACTATCTCATCCAACCTGATTCTCGACAAGATTTTAGGAATCAAGGACCTTCGTTCCGACAAGCGCATCGACTTCGTGGGCGGTATCCGCGGATTGGGTGAGCTGAAACGTCGTGTGGACAGCGGAGAGATGAAGATGGCATTGGCTCTCTATCCTGTCACCATGAAACAAATCATGGACATCGCAGACACGGGCAACATCATGCCGCCGAAGACCACTTGGTTTGAACCCAAACTTCGCTCCGGACTCATTATCCATAAATTGAGCTAAACACATCTTACGCTAGAATTACTCCTCGGCTTGAGATATTCTCGGAATATTCTTATCAATCAAGGAGCAACATACAACAATCAAAGGCTATTCGCCAGGTGCGGATGGCCTTTGTTGTTTTATCCAGTGACACCTTGCGCTTCTCCTGATAACGAGATGCTCGTCTCCTCGTGGCGAGATGCTCATCTCCCCGGTATCGCTTTGCGCAAAAGAGTGATAAGGAGATGCGCATCTCCTAAACCAGACTTAAGCACGATGAAACAGAGGTTTACAGAGAATGACAGTCGGGAGATGCGCAAGAGGATGGCCGGGACCTGCTCAAGAAGGAAATTCCAAGGGCGCATAACGGAGAGACAGACTCCTGGACGGAAAGCTAGAAAGAATGAATAAAGCAAGCAGAAAAACAATGAAACGACGCAGGATAGGGGCAATAAAAAAGGGCTCCGCTGAGCCCAACCTTTGTTAACCTTAAATCTAATACTATGAAAAACACACTGCAAAGATAAGCTCATTTCAACCATTCCTGCAAGAAAGGTTCAAACGAAATGCGATTATACAACATCATTTAACAAAACATCCTTCCATAGAGTCTATATTTAAAAGGTTCGTTTACATTTACGTTTCAAAATCAGGAGCAAATTAGTTGCGCATATAGCATTATTCTCTATCTTTGCAACCATGCACAGCCAAAATCCATCCCATAAAAATCGCATGATTCGATTCCGTCAATGGAGCCGGAAGGGGTATGCCATCTTTGCAAGCTTGGGCAAACACGTGACCATCGGACATGTGTGCAAGAGCATCGCCGAAGCTTCGCTCACCAAAACCGGATGGCTGGACAAGCCTTGTCTAAACCGGAAGAACAAGACGGATGAAACGGATACGTTACCGCCGGAAGAGGCCGACGAATGCAGACTTTGGCTGTATGAGATGGATTTATGTACAATTGTATCCCCGTCTCTGACCGTCTCAGAGGAGGGACAGGTACGTCTTTTTAATAACTTGTCGGATAAGAAGAGCAATATCGGAACAACAGTGATTCCGGTATTGCTCTTCTTTTGTTTTTAGAACTATGATACACGAACTGAAAGAAAAGGTATTGCAAGGGCACCAGGTGACCTTCGATGAAATGAAAGAACTTGCTTCCTGTACAGACAATGAGAGCCTGTTTGAAGCGGCACGGGAGATCACAGCCAAGTGTGCCTCCAAGGTATTTGACATGTGTTCCATCGTGAATGCAAAATCGGGGTTATGCTCGGAAGATTGCAAATGGTGCGCCCAGTCGGCCCATCACCGGACCGGTGTGGAGACCTACGGACTGTTGCCGGTCGAAGAATGCGTGACACACGCCAAGGAGAATGCCCGGCATGGCGTCGGACGTTTTTCACTGGTGACAAGCGGCAAACGGATGACCGATAAGGAAGTGGATGCCATTTGCGACCGGGTACGCGCCATCCGCCAGAACTGTTCCATTTCCGTCTGCGTATCCTTGGGACTCCTGTCAGAGCAACAAATGAAACGGCTGCACGAAGCCGGCGTGTCACGCTATCACTGCAACCTGGAGGCAGCCCCCTCCTACTTTTCGCATCTGTGCACCACGCACACCCAACAGCAGAAACGGGAAACGTTGCTGGCAGCCCAACAGGCAGGCATGGAGATCTGCTCAGGAGGTATCATCGGTATGGGAGAGACGGAACTGCAACGCATCGAACTGGCATTCTCCCTGCGCGGATTGGGGGTACAGTCGATACCGATTAACATATTGCAGCCCATCAAGGGAACTCCCCTACAGGACATGCAGCCGTTATCGTCGGAAGAACTGCTGCGCACCATTTCCTTCTTCCGCTTCATCCATCCCACCGCTCACCTACGGTTTGCCGGCGGACGGGCAAAGCTCGACGAACAAACATTGCGCCGGGCATTGACGATCGGCATAAACGCAGCAATCGTCGGGGATATGCTCACCACCTTGGGCTCCGACGTCGAAACGGATAAACAACGAATCAAAGAAATCGGTTATGAGCTATAATTATCAATGTGACACCTTTGACCGCGACCACCTGTGGCATCCTTATACTTCTACCACAAACCCGTTGCCTACCTACAAGGTGAAAAGCGCCAAAGGCTGCACCATCACCTTGGACGACGGGACTGAACTGATTGAAGGGATGTCTTCCTGGTGGTGTGCCGTCCACGGATACAACCATCCGGTGCTGAACCATGCCATCGAAGAACAGTTGCACCGGATGTCACACGTCATGTTCGGAGGACTGACGCACGACCCTGCCATTGAACTGGGAAAGTTGCTGCTGAAGATTGCCCCTCCCTCGATGCAGAAAATCTTTTATGCGGACAGTGGCTCAGTTGCCGTAGAGGTCGCCTTGAAGATGGCGGTCCAGTACCAGTTTGCAAAGGGTAATCCCCGGAAAAACAACTTCGTCACCATACGCTCCGGCTATCATGGAGATACCTGGAATGCCATGTCCGTATGCGACCCGGTCACCGGCATGCACAGCCTCTTCGGGAATGCCCTGCCGGTGCGCCACTTTGCTCCGGCTCCCCAATCCCGCTTTCACGGGACGTGGGACAGCACGGACATAGAGCCTTTAAAAGCCATCATCGAGCAGCATCATGCCGAACTGGCCGGCCTCATCCTCGAGCCCATCGTACAAGGAGCCGGAGGCATGCGCTTCTACCATCCGGAGTATCTGCGCGAAGCTGCCGCACTCTGCCGCCGTTACGGGCTTTTACTCATCTTTGACGAGATAGCGACGGGCTTCGGACGCACCGGCAAGCTGTTTGCCTGGGAACATGCCGGCATTGAACCGGACATCATGTGCATCGGGAAAGCCCTGACCGGAGGATACATGACCTTCTCTGCCGTACTGGCAACCGATGAAGTCGCCACGACCATATCCGACCACGAACCGCATGCTTTCATGCACGGACCGACCTTCATGGGCAATCCGCTCGCCTGCTCTGTCGCGTGTGCTTCCATCAACCTGCTCCTGGCGTCCGGATGGCAACAGAAGGTAAAAGCCATCGAGCAGCAACTGGAGAAGGAACTGGCTCCGGCACGGAGCTTGCCCCAGGTAGCTGACGTACGGGTATTGGGAGCCATCGGGGTCATCGAAACCCGTCAGCCGGTAGACATGGCATGGATACAACGGCGCTTTGTGGAGGAAGGTGTCTGGGTGCGTCCCTTCGGACGGCTGGTCTATGTGATGCCGCCCTTCATCATCCGTCCGGCAGAACTGCACAAGCTGACAACAGCCCTGGTAAAGATTGTTTCCGAGATTAAAAACTGACGATATGATGGACAACGATCAGATGCTAACCCGGGATTTGGAAGTCCTGCGGGAGAAAGGGAACTTCCGCCAACTGCCTTCCGTGGAACATCTCGGACGGTGGGTCCGTTCCGGAGAACAGCCGATGCTGAACCTGTCGTCAAACGACTACCTGGGATTGGCTACCGACGAATCGCTGCGCAAAGCGTTCATGGAGGAACTGTCAGCTGAAGACTCCCTCCTCTCCTCCTCCTCGTCCCGTCTGCTGACCGGAAACTTCGCCGTCCACGACAGGCTGGAACGTCTGCTGGCAGAAAGCTTCGGGAAAGAGGCGGCACTGGTGTTCAGCAGTGGTTATCACATGAACACCGGTATCCTGCCGGCAGTAGCGGATGCCCATACGCTGATACTTGCCGACAAGCTGGTGCACGCCAGCCTGATTGACGGCATCCGTCTCTCTGCTGCCAAGTGCATACGCTTCAGGCATCAGGACTATGCCCAGCTGGAAGCCTTGTTGCAGAAACATCACGCAGACTTTCACCGCATCCTCATCGTGACGGAAAGCATCTTCAGCATGGACGGCGATGTGGCGCCCTTGCAACAGCTGGTCGAACTGAAACAACGCTACCCGGGAACCATGCTCTATGTCGACGAAGCCCATGCCATCGGCGTGCGTGGTCAGAACGGACTGGGAGTAGCCGAAGAGCAGGCGTGCATCCCGGGCATCGACTTCCTCTGTGGGACCTTCGGGAAAGCGGTCGCTTCAGTGGGTGCCTATGTGGCATGCAGCCTCCCCGTACGCAACTACCTGATCAACCGGATGCGCACACTCATCTTCACGACCGCCCTACCTCCGCTCAACGTAGCCTGGACGGAGTTCATCGTGAAACGGCTGCCGGACATGAACGAACGCAGGAAGCGGCTCGCCACCCTGTCGGAGCAACTGCGGACGGCACTGAAGGAGAAAGGATATGCCTGTCCGTCGGAAAGTCACATCGTGCCCATGTTGGTCGGAGCCAGCAAAGAGACGGTCCTGAAAGCCGAAGAGCTGCAACGCAAAGGCTTCTACGTGCTGCCGGTTCGTCCGCCGACAGTGCCCGAGGGTACTTCGCGCCTGCGCTTTTCACTGACGGCAACACTCTCGTCCGGAGAGTTGGAACAATTAATTGATGTATTATGAAACAGTCATTTATACAACAGAAGGGAAGCTCCCGGCTGACGCTCTTCTTTGCAGGATGGGGCATGGGCGAAGGACTGCTGGCTCCGCTGCCGGAAGGTACGGACGACGTCATGCTGTGCTTTGACTACCGGGACCTGCAGTTTGACGCCGCTCCCCTGGCGGCGTATGCCTCCATCCGTGTCGTCGCCTGGTCGATGGGCGTATGGGTTGCCGGTCGGATCCTGCCATCCCTGGCTCTACCCTGGGAACATGCCCTGGCTTTCAACGGAACACCCTGGCCTGTCGATGACCTCCGCGGCATCCCCGAAAGCATCTTCAAAGGAACACTGGACAACCTGTCCGAACAGACCTTGTCCAAGTTCCGCCGCCGCATGTGCGGCAGTGCACCGGCCCTGAAGGACTTCCTGCAACATGCGCCTGACAGGAGTTGGGAGACGCTCCGCGACGAGCTGGCTGTCCTGTATGAGGCCATCACCCGGACCGGACCAGCCACAGACTGGCACTGGGACAAAGCCTTTATCGGAACGGAAGACCACATCTTCCCCTCCGCCAACCAGCTGCGTGCCTGGGAGAACCTGACAACCCAAACGGTACATGCAGCCCATTACGACGCGGACTGCATACAACAACTCGCTGAAGGAAAGGAAACCTTATGGATAAATCACTGATACGACAACGCTTTGCCCGCGCCATCCCCACCTACGACTGTCAGGCGACCGTGCAACGGACCATGGCGCAACGGATGGTGACACTGCTGGACCGACACCTGCCGCCCGATGCCCACCAACGGGTCTGGGAGGTCGGTTGTGGCACCGGACTCTTCACACATGCCTACCTGCAACATCACCGTCCGCAGGAATACCTGCTCAACGACTTATGCCCGGAAATGCAAACAGCCCTGGAAGACATTCTGGATGCCCGTACCCGCTTCGTCCCCGGAGACGTGGAGAAGGCATCTCCGCAAGGCTGCTTCAGCCTGATTGTGTCCTGCGCCTCGCTGCAATGGCTGGAAAATCCCTTGTGCTTCCTGCAACGCTGCCGGACCATGCTGACCGCCAGGGGGCATGTCGCCTTCTCGCTCTTTGGGGAAGAGAACCTGAAGGAGATACGTGCGCTGTCCGGAGCAACCTTGGACTATCCTTCTCTCCATGACTGGTGCAGCAAGCTGTCAGCCCTGGGCTATCAGCCCCTCCATGCGGATGAAGAGCGGGTCACCCTGTGCTTCGATAGCCCCGGCGATGTCCTGCGTCACTTACGCCAGACCGGCGTGACGGGCATCCGGAAGGAGGCATGGACACGGAAGCAACTGGAAGATTTCACCACGGAATATCAGCGTCGCTTCTCCACGACGGACGGGAAAGTCAGCCTGACCTACCACCCCGTCTACATCCTGCTGACCAATCCTGTATAACAACAAAACAGAATGATAAAATGAAAGACAACGTATTCTTTGTAAGTGGCATCGACACGAACATCGGGAAGAGTTATGCCACCGGATTCCTTGCCCGCCAATGGAATGAGGCAGGCAAACGTACCATCACCCAGAAACTGATTCAGACCGGCAACACCACGATGTCTGAAGACATTGAGCTTCATCGCCGGCTGATGGGCACCGGTCTATTGCCCGAGGACCGGGAGGGACTCACCATGCCCGAGATATTCACCTATCCCTGTTCCCCCCATCTGGCAGCTAAGATTGACGGACGCCCCATCAATTTCGAACACATCAAGCAGGCGACAGAGCAGCTCTCCGAACGCTATGATGCCGTGTTGCTGGAAGGTGCCGGAGGACTCATGGTCCCTCTGACGCCCGACCTGCTGACCATTGACTATGCGGCACAACAGGATTATCCGCTGATATTCGTCACTTCGGGACGGCTGGGCAGCATCAACCACACGTTGCTGAGCCTGGAGGCAGTCAAGGCGAGGAAACTCCGGCTGCACAGTGTCCTCTACAACCTCTATCCGTTGGAGGAAGACAAGATTATCCAGGAGGACACGCAGCACTACATCCGGGAATACCTGAACCGTCATTTCCCGGAAGCCCGGTTCCTGACTGTCCCCTGTCTCTGACAGACAGACAAATGCGGACCTGAACGGGAGATGGCAAGTCCTTGCCGGTGCCTCCCTCAGGTCCGCATCTTAACTATTAACCAATCATTTAACTTCAGCCAGTTCCAGCACGAGCTTGCCATCGGCATAAAGGGCGAGATGCCCGTTACCCAGCCTGCCATAACTCCGGACAGCATTCAGCGCCTGCATGATGCTGTTCTCCAGCTCCATGTCTGCACACATCATCCGGGTAGACGCCAAGGCAGGGAACGCAATGGACTGACTCTGCGCGGCATCCACGGTAAAACCGCCGTGTATGTTGTTGCAACCAGCACAGCCACTGACCTTTCTGGCAGCCACGTCAAAGTGCAGGAAGGGTTGCTTCTCCACGTTTCCCGGCACTTCCTTGCCATTCACTGCCAGGATATTCCACTTCCCGGACAGCTCATTCAGCGCCATCGTCTGGTTTCTTTTCTTCAAGATGACCAACGGACGCTTCTTCTCATTACACAGTGCGATTTCATTTTCACTGACGGGCAGATAGCCCTTGACCTGTCCCAGGGCATTGAGCACATTACGCTCCACATCCATGTTCGGACCTGCCATCATCGTACTTGCCAGCTTGCCCAGTTCAAGCGTGCCCGGTTTGCTGTTCAAGTCAAAGGAACCCATCACGTTGTTGCATCCGGTATTGCCATAGATGCGTCCGTTCTCCGTATCAAAACCAATATAAGGATAGTCCTTGAGGTTGATGGCACTTCCGTTTACCTCCACGATGTTCCACTCTCCATTGAAGTCTGCCGACGGAAGTACGGCAACATTCCGGGTAGAATGACAGGAAGACAATGCGAAAACAACCATCGCAGCAAGGGGCATAAATCTCTTTTTCATAATCTCTTTCGTTAAAGTTACAGTTCTATCGGACAGGTCACTGTTTCGCCTGTTCTCGATGAGTAAACGCCGAAGACTGCCAAATACTGCACGGAGAAATCTTAATAAGCAATAAAAGCTGTACTCATTTGTATACCTTTCTGAGGGCACTCTCGCACTGAGGGACCTGCCGGGAACTGCCTCAGGAGTTTTTTTCTGCTCCGTATGTCCGTTTTTCGTATGAGGATTTGATTAAAAAATGTACCTTTGATTCCATTAACAATGATAGCCTTATAGAATATGAAAGCAACAGTTTGTTTAAAATCCTTATGCCTGTGTGCGGCTCTGGCTCTACCGACCTTTGCCAAGGCCGCATTCCCGTCCGCTGATGACAAGCAGACGAGCTATGTTCCTACACAAGAGAACCTCCAGTCGCGCGAAGCCTTCCAGAACGACAAATTCGGCATCTTCCTTCATTGGGGGTTGTACAGCATGCTCGCCCAGGGCGAATGGGTCATGACCAACCAGGACCTCAACCGCGACGAATATGCCAAGCTGGCGTCCGGCTTCTATCCTTCACGCTTCAATGCACGTGAATGGGTCGCCGCCATCAAGGCTTCCGGGGCACGATACATCTGCTTCACAACCCGCCACCATGAAGGCTTCTCCATGTTCGACACGCAATGGTCGGACTACAACATCGTGGATGCCACCCCCTTCGGACGCGACGTACTGAAAGAACTGGCGGACGAATGCCACCGGCAGGGCATCGCACTCCATCTGTATTATTCGCATCTGGACTGGTACCGGGACGACTACTATCCGCTGGGACGCACCGGAAGGGGAACCGGACGTACCAAACATGGGGAATGGAAAACCTACTATGAATTCATGAACCATCAGTTGGAGGAGCTGCTGACGAACTATGGTCCGATACGTACCATCTGGTTCGACGGATGGTGGGACCAGAAGCCTGACTTCGACTGGCAGTTGCCTGACCAGTATGCCCTGATACACCGCCTGCAACCGGGATGCCTGATTGCCAACAACCACCACGAGACACCCTTCGAGGGAGAAGATATCCAGATTTTCGAGCGCGACCTGCCCGGTGAGAATACAGCCGGCCTGTCGGGACAAGCCATCAGCCGCCTTCCCCTGGAGACGTGTCAGACGATGAATGGCATGTGGGGATACAAGATTGTCGACCAGGACTACAAGTCGACCAAGACGCTCATCCATTACCTGGTCAATGCCGCCGGAAAGAATGCCAACCTGCTGCTGAACATCGGGCCGCAACCCAACGGGGAACTTCCGGCTGTGGCAGTGGAGCGTCTGAAGGAAATCGGTCAGTGGATGCAGACATACGGGGAAACCCTCTACGGGACACGTGCCGGACTGGTCGGTCCGCGTGACTGGGGAGTGACCACGCAAAAGGGCAACCGGCTCTTCGTACACATCCTCAACCTGCCGGACAACGGACTTTATCTGCCCCTGACGCAGAAGGTAACCCGCGCCATCTCCTTCAAGGACAAGACCCCGATAAAGTTCCGTCAAGATAAAAACGGTATTTTAATGGAGTTTGAACAGGCTCCGAATGACATCGACTTCGTCGTAGAGCTGACGCTGAAAGACTGAAGTCCCGAAACACAGCCGGCATGAGACGCTTCTCCCCAGAAGGATGAATGAGACTCATGCCGGCTTTTCCTTTATCCAAGCCCGGGATAGACACAAACCAAGCCGGACTTCAATGGACCAAAGTATTATACTTAGCCTACCTAAGTATTATACTTTGGTCTGTATAAGCCCGGCTTAGTCCGCATCTATCCCCTACCTTGGCAAGATTAAACCCCAATCGGTCATTAGACCACTCGAAGCCTAATGACCGATTGGGGTTAACAACAGCCAGGTGAACAGCCGGTATGGTCAGCTACGGCTCACCTTCAGTCCTTTATCCGACAAAGACATCTCCACAAAGCGCGCGCAGGCGTTCGGCGGCGTTTCCGTCAGAATGGTCTTAATGCGTACGGCAGCCTCGGGGCTCTTTGCCACCATGTACAAGTAGCCGCCGCCTCCGGCTCCCGGAAGCTTGTATCCCAGGCAGTAGTCCTGCACCAGGCTGATAATCTGCTCTACCGAGGGCGGATTGGTGCCGGGGTCCAGCCGCTTGTTCTGAGCCCAAGTCTTGCCTATCAGCCGACCCATCTCCTCAAACCGTCCACACTGGATGGCTTCAAACACATCGAGGGCGTGTGCCTTCATCTCGTTGAGCATATCCAGATGTTCCGTCGAATTCAGGAACATGCCCCGGACAATCTCTGCCAGGATATTCTTCGCCGTCCGGGTAATGCCCGTGTAATAGAGCAAATGACACTTCTGATATTCCGGACTGGTGAACAGGAAGTCAGGCAGCCAACGGACGACCGGACACTGCTCGAAGCCACTCTGTGTCTGGAGCAGCTTGACGCCCTGAAGCACCCCTCCATATTGGTCCTGCCAGCCTCCTCCCGTAGTCAGCAACTGCTCCAGCACCAACGTACGCCGGCCAATCTCGTTCTTGTCCCACGGCAGTCCGCAGAAATCGGCAACCGCACCCAAGACGGTGGAAGCAAGGATGGAACTGGTTCCCAACCCGGAGCCTGCCGGTACAGCCGACAGCAACGTCAGCTCGATGCCGGAACCGAACGCCCGCAACTGTGCCTCCAACGAGGCGTAGGTCTCTTTCGAGAACCCCGGTTGGAAACCTGCCAGCACCAGCGCAGCCTTGGGGATGGAAAACGGAGACCCCACTTTGGCAAAGTCGCGCAGCTCTTCGTAGGTATGCACCTCCTCCATGGCACCCAGGTCGATGGAGCGCAGGACAATCTTGAAGTCCTTGCATGGCTTCACATACGACTGCAACGGGGGCTGTCCGTTCAACTCAATGGCCATGTTGACCACATTGCCTCCATCATTCAGGCAATAGGGCGGCGTGTCTGTCCACCCGCCTGCCAGGTCGATGCGCACCGGACTTCTCGCCCACACAATCTGGTCGGCATAGACAGCCAGACGAGGCGTTTGTCTGTCGGCAAGCACGGTGGAGGTCAATCCCTCACGCAGCAGGGAGAAGGCCTTCGTCTCTTCCTCACGTCCGTCTTTGCCCTGCAACTTCAGGTAGTGTGAACGGAATATATGGTCATGGATGCGGGTCATCAGGGATGCTCGTTCGGGCAAAGGCGCGGGCAAGAGCAACCGTGCATCCACAAACTCCTCGGCGGCATCCTTCAGATTCAGCTGGTAAAAGACGCTCTTCTCGTAGTTCTTTGCCAGCAGGGGCCATGCCTCTGCCCGGAAGCTGCGCCGCTGGGCGACCAACCGACGCAAGTTGGCTTCCGCTGAAATCTCGTCAGCCGACAACCGACGCCTTTCGAGCCAGATGCGTCTGCCCTCCTCCAGAGAGGCTTCGCCAATCATCCAACGGAACACCTTGTCGAGTTCGTCGGTATCGGCGCAGAGAGGAAATATCCGTGCAGACTGCAAATCGCCGGCTCCCTCGATGGACTGCGGCTGCAAGCCACGCTCTGCCAGCCATTCACAAACGGGCTTTCCCATAAACAGCGTCCGTTCGTCGTCCAATGCGCCCTTGAAGGCATCCGTAAAGCCATAGCAACGTGCGACGTAACCGATCTCTCCCACCGGGACTACATCCACACAGACGCCGGACGGAAGATTCAGTGCCCAGTCATTCCGAGGCACGCCCGTGATGATGTGTTGGTGAGACAGCTTCCAGTCGGCACCGACGCAACTGTTCTCAATCCAGACTTCTGAGTTTTCAGCCTTCAAGGTCAAGGATACCTGCGCATTCTGGACAAACATGGCAGGATGAGGTTTCACCTTCAGGTGCATGATTTCACGCTGGTCATCCACCAGATTCTGCACCGCAACCGTCGAGGACAACAGCTCACGGCTGGTCCCGTAGTGATAGAACTCCCCTCCCGGCAACGGCAGTATTGCCACGCTCAACTGACGGAGCTCCTCATCATCCAGCTGGGGATGCTCGCCCAAGGCTCTCCCGAAGTCGGAATACAAATCGTAATACCTCCACTTGTCTCCCTGCCTGGAACGCTTCCGCAGCAGCTCCACTGCCCGGTCGCTCAAGAGCCAGATGCCGATGTCCATCAGGAAGAGATGGGTCTGCATCAACCGTCCCAGTTCCTCGACCGACGGCTTCTGCAACATGAAGTCCAGGCGGTCGGGAGTCTGACGGGAAGAGACGAACACACCATGATTCTTTGCCAGATTCGGGTCGACCCACAGTCCGTAGCAGACCACATCGGCATCGGGAATCTCCTGCAAGGGCTTCTCGCTGCGGATATAGACATCCCCACTGGCAATCAACGTATGCAGGGACTCCGGAGCCTTCTCCATAATCCGACGGTACAAAGGCAGTTGCAAAGACAGCAGGTTCTGCTTCAGCCGCTGCCCTTTCGCCCAACGGAACACCGGTATCGGGGTCAGGATTTTACCCGACGGTGCGTAGCCGGGCAACCTGCGGCTCTGCCCACCGGCATGCAGCAGGATGCGCTTGTCTTCCGCCAGCCATTGCGAGAAAGTCTCTCCGGGTGCCCATTGTGCCCGGCAGGATTCCAGGAGCCAGGTCGTTCCTCCTCCGGAACCCAGTTTCTCCCCGATGGGATCGGACGTACAGAACCACTCCTGGGGGTCGACCCCCTCCAACTCATGAAAACATTCCACCAGATTGGGAGGCAGGGAAAGTAACTTCTTCATCATCCTTCGGGTATTCCTCTTATTTGATATCTGTAAGCAGTTTGATTTTCTGTTCTTCACTCAAGCGACAAATCAGCAAGGCGTTGTCTTTCTCGGCTACGATGTATCCATCCAGCCCCATCACGACGACCTTCTTCTCCTGAGTCGTATGAATCACACAGTTGCGGGTGTCATAGAGGCGGATATCTTCACCGATGCATACGTTCTTGTTCAAGTCCTGGGACATCTGTTCATACAGGGAACCCCATGTACCCAGATCGCTCCAGCCGAAGTCTGCGGGAAAGACAAAAATCTCTTCCGCCTTTTCCAGGATGGCGTAGTCCACCGATATGTTTTCGCAATTGGGGAACTCACGGTCGATGACCTCCTGCTCCTTTTCCGTATAAAAGTACGGACGTACATTCTCGAAAATCTTGGCAATGGCCGGACAATATACTCGGAAGGCATTCACGATGGTAGAGATGTTCCACACGAAGATGCCTGCATTCCAGAAGTAGTTGTTCTGTTCGATATAGCGTAAGGCAGTCTCTGCATCGGGCTTCTCCTTGAAGGAATCCACACGGAACACTTCCTTGTTGGTTGCCGAGGAAGCACGCAGGTCCGTCTCGATGTATCCATATCCGGTCTCAGGGCGTGTCGGTTTCATGCCCAGGGTCAGGATGGCGTCGGAGTCTCTTGTAAAGTTCATAGCCGAATGAATCACCCGCTGAAACTCCGGAACGTTCATCACAACATGGTCACTCGGAGTGACAACGACATTGGCTTTCGGGTTGCGAGCCTTGATTTTCCAGCTTACGTATGCGATGCACGGTGCTGTGTTGCGACGGCAGGGTTCTTTCAGGATATTGTCTTCAGGGATGTCAGGTAACTGTTCCTTGACCAGCCCGGCATATTTCTCAGAAGTTACGACCCAGATATTTGCAGGTTCACAAATTCCCTTAAAACGGTCGGCGGTCAACTGAAGCAACGTACGTCCACATCCGAGGACGTCAATGAACTGCTTGGGTTTCTCAGGAGTACTCATCGGCCAGAAACGGCTGCCGACTCCTCCGGCCATAATCACAAGATGGTTGTCACTTTTTGCCATAATTTCGTTATTTTGCTCTAATTGGTTTCACATCCAAAGACTCAAGCCGCGTTGACAAGGTAACGGGATACCAGCCAACCCGGCTTTAATTGGAGCAAAATTAAGAAATATTCCAGGAGTGTAAGCCCTTTTAGGTGAAAAAGAGCGTACGGCAATATGAAACAAGGGTGTGCCGGTTCTGTTGCGACACACCCTTGCCTGTCAATATTTCTGCCCGAAGACAGAAACTATGGGAGAAAATCAGCAATACAAGCTTACGATTCTTTCATAGAGTTCCTGCTTGCCGCTTACTTGCTTCGGCTCACCTACAGTCTTGGCATATTCAACCAACTGTTCCAAAGACATCTTGCCTTCTTCGAATTCCTTACCCTTACCGGAGTCAAACGAAGCGTAACGGTCAGCAAGCATCTTCTTGTAAGGAGACTCTTCGAGCAATTTGGCAGCGCACTCCAATGCACGTGCCATGGCATCCATACCGGAGATGTGTGCAATGGCAATGTCCTCCAAGTCGGTAGAGTTACGACGAGTCTTGGCGTCGAAGTTGCAACCGCCATTACCCAAACCACCGTTGCGGATGATCTGCATCATGGCCTGTACCAACTCATAGTTGTCAATGGGGAACTGGTCAGTATCCCAACCGTTCTGATAGTCACCACGGTTGGCATCGATAGAACCCAACATGCCATTGTCAACAGCCACAGCCAACTCGTGTTCGAAGGTGTGTCCTGCCAAGGTTGCGTGGTTTACCTCGATGTTTACCTTAAAGTCTTTCTCCAAGCCGTGTGCCTTCAAGAAACCGATAACCGTTTCAGTATCCACATCATATTGATGCTTGGTCGGTTCCATCGGTTTCGGCTCGATCAGGAACGTGCCGGTGAAGCCTTTGGCACGGGCATAGTCACGAGCCATGGTCAACATCTGAGCGAGGTGCTCTTTTTCACGTTTCTGGTCTGTGTTAAGGATGCTCATGTAACCTTCACGGCCACCCCAGAACACATAGTTGGTACCACCCAGCTCAATGGTAGCGTCAATTGCATTCTTGATTTGAACGCCAGCGCGGGCTACAACGTCAAATTCCGGGTTGGTAGCAGCACCGTTCATGTAGCGTGCGTGACCGAATACGTTGGCTGTACCCCACAGCAACTTGATGCCGGTTTCAGCTTGTTTCTGCTTGGCATAAGCCACGATTTCCTTCAAGTTAGCCTCATATTCTTCGATGGTATCGGCCTCTTCGCACAAGTCGATGTCGTGGAAGCAGTAGTACTCGATACCCAGCTTCTGCATGAATTCAAAACCGGCATCCATCTTGTTCTTGGCAGCCTGAACCTTGTCGGGGTCACCGTTCCAGGGGAACTTCTTCGTACCACCACCGAACTGGTCACCACCTTCAGCGCACAATGTGTGCCACCATGCCATTGCAAACTTCAACCAGTCTTTCATCTTCTTACCCATGATTACCTTTTCAGCATCATAATAGTGGTAAGCCATCGGGTTCTTACTATCTTTTCCTTCGAATTTGATTTTTCCTATTCCAGGAAAATACTCTTTTGTTGCCATAAGTCTTTTGTTTTTAAAGGTCAATTAATATGTTGTGTTTTATAAATCGTGTTTAGCGAACTACGTTAGCCAGACGCTCCTTCCACAAAGCGTATGCTGCCTGGTATTGTTCGGCCGCCTGTACGTCCGGCTCGATGACCTGCAGCTTCTTCAGTGTAGAGAAGGCTTCCGTGTTGTCTTTATAGATTCCGGCTCCCATACCGGCACCCTTGGCAGCTCCCACGGAACCATCAGTATCATAAAGCTCAATGGTGGCTCCGGTGACTCCGGCAAGTGTGTTGCGGAATATCGGGCTCAGGAACATGTTGGCATTACCTGCATGGATATTCGTAATGTGCATGCCCATCTGTTCCATCACTTCCATACCATATTTAAATGAGAACACAATACCCTCCTGTGCAGCACGCATGATGTGTGCACGTGTATGCGAGTTGAAGTTCAGCCCTTGCAAGGAACATCCCGGCTCCTTGTTGCCCAAGACACGCTCCGCACCATTGCCGAAAGGTATCACACTCAATCCCTGGCTGCCGATAGGTACTCCTGCCGCCAAATCATTCATTTCGGCATAAGAAACGTCCGTACCCATTGTCCGCTTGATCCAAGAGTTCAAGATACCCGTTCCGTTAATGCAAAGCAATACGCCCAAACGGGTCTGCTCGTCAGTATGGTTGACATGTGCAAAGGTGTTCACACGCGATTGGGGATCATAGTTCACAGTCCCGTTCACACCGTAAACGACTCCGGATGTTCCTGCCGTCGAAGCGATTTCACCGGGATTGAACACATTCAGGGAAAGCGCATTATTGGGTTGGTCACCGGCGCGATAAGTCACAGGGATACCTGCACGCAGTCCCAGTTCCTCAGCCACGGCAGCCGTCATGCGGCCCTGTTCGGAGAAAGTCGGACGTATGTCAGGGATCAAGGATTTATCAAAGCCGTAATACTCCATCAGGAAATCAGCGACACAGTTGTTCTTGAAGTCCCAGAACATTCCCTCGGAAAGACCCGATACAGTCGTGCAAACTTCTCCAGTCATCCGCATGGCTATATAGTCACCCGGCAACATGATTTTGTAGATGCGGGCATAGACATCCGGCTCGTTCTCTTTCACCCAAGCCAGTTTAGAGGCCGTAAAGTTGCCCGGAGAGTTCAACAGATGCGACAGGCATACCGATTCGCCAAGAGTCTCCAATGCTTTCTGTCCATACCCCACGGCACGGGAATCACACCAGATAATGGCAGGACGGAGCACCTGCAAATCCTTGTCAACACAAACCAGACCATGCATCTGATACGAGATACCGATGGCTGCAATCTGTTCTGCCGATACAGCCGACTGTTCCATGACAGCAGCAGTTGCCAGTTTCAGGTTCTGCCACCACATCTCAGGCTTCTGCTCTGCCCAACCCGGCTGGACAGCAATAATTTCAGCCTCTACTTTCGGATAGAATGCAGAAGCGATACATACGCCTGTTTCCGCATTCACCAAGCTAGCCTTTACCGAAGAGCTACCTATATCATACCCTAATAAATACATACTACTTATTATTTAATCTATTTTTAGTTACTGTTAGTTACGCATCTGGTTGTAAATAACCCGGTCAAACCGATAATATCGGGCGGCACGATGGGATACTCCCTGCTCCTTTTCCTCCAGGGGTACCACGTATTTCATCATGGAAATTCGTTTGTGGAAATTACGGACGTCGAACGAACGGTCGTAAACAATCTCATAAAGCCGTCGCAACTGTGCCGCGGTGAATTTACGAGGAAGCAAATCGAACAACACGGCCGGAGAATTTTCTACGTACTGACGGACATAAGCCAATGAGGCCTCCAAAATCTGGTTATGGTCAAAAGCCAACTCACCCACATCTTTTACAGACACCCAGCTAGCTTCATATTTATGAGACAGACGAGTATATTTACGGTCGATTTTCAACAGAGCCAGATAGGCAATCGTCACAATACGATCAATCTGGTTCGGCAAACTGTGGAAACGCTCCAACCAACCAACATCTTTCGGGTTACGAGTACGGTTCTTCGAGCCAAAAGCACGGAATTGAACCATCGGGACACTCTTCAACCCTGTCAATTCGTACAACACCCGTTTGGCTGCCTCATCCAAATCTTCGTCAACATAAATCAAACTTCCCGGGAGCTTATACATCGTTTCCTGTTCCGATTCGGATGCACCTACCTGCCTTACCAACAGGACGCGGAGCTCTTCTCCGTCAAATCCGATCAAAGAACAATCGACCGAGATATTAGGGCTTACTTGATGGTTTTCTTCACTCATCTGTGTTTTCATTGGTTTCCTTCATTTTTGCGTGACAAAAGTAGAGTAGTTCTTCCATATAAACAAATATATCAACTTCTTTTTTCTATGTTTTAAAACATTATTTTCCAAAGTTGTAAATATCGTCAATCGTACGATAAGCGTATAAGGCTTATCTTCCTCGATACAACTAGAAATCATTGACCCCTGTTCTGACCCTAAAAAGGCCTTATTCCAACATTTACAGCCTTGCAAAATACCTGTAATCCGATAAGATTTTGTAGAAAGAAAGATTATAAAAAAGCCGACGCCAATCAGTAATATCGGAGCAAATAAAAAGAAATGTCCTTATCAGCTCCCTTTCCTTCAGCCGGTCCGGCCAAGGAAGAGTTCCAATAAAGACATTTCTTTTTACTATTCAAACGGTTTTCAAACCGTCTTCAAACTCGCATTTTCAGTCTTTTGCCTGATGAACGGTAAGTTGCGGGAAGGGGAATCCGATGCCTTCCTTATTGAATGTTTCATAAACCACCCGGTTCATGTCAAAGTAGACATCCCAATAATCTGAGACTTTCGCCCAAGCACGCACCTTGATGTCCACGCTGCTTGCCGAGAGTGAGGAGAGTGCAATAAAAGGCTCCGGAGTCTTCAAAATGCGGTCATCAGCCGCAATGATTCTTTCCAAAACCGCTTTCACACGTTCGTAGTCTTCTCCATACTCCACTCCGAATGTCCACTCGGCACGGCGCATCTGCTGACGGCTGTAATTCGTAATGGCATTGCTGCTGAGCACGCCATTGGGTACATAGATGATACGGTCATCCAACATGGTCAGAATGGTATGGAAAATCTGTATTTCCTTCACCGTACCACTTACCCCATCGGGGCCATCGATAAAATCGCCCACTTTAAATGGTTTGAATACCAGAATGACAAGTCCTCCGGCAAAGTTTGAAAGATTGCCCGACAGTGCCATACCAATAGCAACACCGGCAGATGCCAACAAGGCTGCCAGACTGGTTGTTTCTACGCCCAGCTTACTGATGATGGCGAATGCCAGTACCAGATTGAGGAGGATACTGAGCAAACTCTTCAAGAAGGTCTGTACACTGCTTTCAAACTTACGGCGTTCCAGAATATTAGCAACCAGACGCATGATCTGGCGGATGATGAAACGTCCGATGACATAGATCAAAATTGCTCCCAAGATGTCCTTACCGGTCTCTACGCCCCAAGTAATCAGCTTATCGACCACCTGCTCGACATTGACCAAGGAAGTAGCATTTAATAAAGTAAACAACATAAAAATAATAGTTAGAATTAATAGTTCACATAAAATCGACCACAAAGATACAAACAGCCGGTCAATACACACAATCTGGAATGAAAAAGGTCAGGAAGAACAGACATGTGTCATGTTCTTCCCGACCCTTGGTCATTAATCAGCAATAACGCTGCCAGATTCTCAATAATTAGTCGGCTTCACCTGGAAGTAAGCTTGCGGATGAAGACATGCCGGACATACGGCAGGTGCCTCGGGACCTTCGAAAATGAAACCGCAGTTGCGACATTGCCAGATCACATTTTCCTTTTTCTTGAACACTTCTCCGTTTTCAACGTTGGCAAGCAGAGCACGGTATCTCTCCTCGTGTCCCTTCTCAGCCACAGCAATGTTGCGATACATGATAGCGATGGCAGGGAATCCTTCCTCATCGGCAATATCAGCAAACTTCGGATAATCAAGCGACCACTCTTCATGCTCGCCTGCAGCAGCTGCCTTCAGGTTCTCGGCTGTTGTACCAATAACACCGGCAGGATAGCTGGCTGTAATCTCAACCATTCCGCCTTCCAACCACTTGAACATACGCTTTGCATGCTCTTTCTCCTGATCTGCTGTTTCTGTGAAGATGGCAGCAATCTGCTCATAGCCTTCCTTCTTGGCTGCACTTGCAAAGTAAGTGTAGCGCATTCTTGCTTGTGACTCACCAGCGAAAGAAATCATCAGATTCTTTTCGGTACGTGTACCTTTCAATGACTTTTCCATAAATTATTGCTTTTAGTTAGTTAGTTTTCTTTGATGCAAAGGTATAAAATTATTTCTAAGATTGTAATTATTACAAAGTAATATTACGGTCCAGAAAGTTAAAAAAGCACAAACGGATGTTCCGCTTGACAGAACCTTTCTCCGGAAGCATACAGACATCCGAAGGCAATAAGCCTTTTCCCCTTCCGAAAAGTAAAAGGCAGCCCGAAGACTCTTGACCGGGGTCTTGGGCTGCCTATATATTATAAGGTATAAGGGTCAAGGCAGCATCACTTGATGATGCCTACTTTTGACTCTGTGATAAACTTGATGATGTTGTTGATTTCCTCTCCACGCGGCACCTGCTGCTCCACACGATAGATGGCATCGTCTACGGACGTATTGGCATGGTAGATGATGCGATAAGCATGGGCAATGTGCTTGATAATGGTTTCAGAGAAGCCGTTATGTTGCAGTACCTTTGTATTGATGCTGTAGAACGCGGCGGGTTCATGTGCTACTACCACGTAAGGCGGAACATCGTTCGAAAAGCGACATCCTCCCTGAATAACCGACCAGTCGCCCACCCGGATATGACCGGTCATGATAACCGACGAAGCGAGAATGGAATAATTGCCGACCGTTGAGCGTCCTGCCACTTGCGAACCATTGCCGATAATACAATGATTGCCGATGGTGGCATCGTGCGAAATACGAACTGCCTGCATGATGAAGTTACCGTCACCGATAACCGTCTCATGTTCGGGAGCTGAAGCGCGTATGATGACGGCATTCTCACGGATGACATTGTTGTCACCAATACGGACGATGGTATCTTCGCCCTTATGTTTGAAATCCTGGGGAGGTGTTCCGATAACTGCTCCCTGATAAATCACATTTCCACTTCCAAGGCGTGCGCCACTCATTATGCTTGCATATGGCATCACGACACAGTTGTCACCAATCACGACATTCTTGTCAATGTAAGCAAATGGATGGATTGTGACATTCTTGCCAATCTGTGCCGACGGATCGACATAAGCTAACGGACTAATCATAATCGTTATATTTAGAAGGTTAATATTTCGATAAGGTAACTAAGTGTGACAAAGCTATAAAAAAGGTTACATATTTACAAGCCTTTTCCACTGTGACTATGTAAAAAAGTCCGCTATTGAAGCTCAATAACGGACCTCTTATTTATCAACATTTCATTGTAAGCTCACCTTTATTCACCGGTCCTTCCACCACCCAATGCCTGGTAGAGACTGATGACTGACTGCAAGTAGTCATAATTGTCTTGAACCTGTGTAAGCTGGGCACTGAGAAGTGATTGCTGGGCTGTGATAACATCCAGGTAGGTGGTCTGTCCCACATCCATCAGCCCGATGGTTGCATCCACGGCCTCTTCCAAAGCTTTCACCTGCTTATCACGTTGCTGGCTCTTCTCACCGACGGTCTGGTAAGCAAACAGAGCGTTGCTCACCTCAGCACCGGCATCCAACACGGTCTGTTGGAAAGCGAGTTTTGCCTGCTCCTGCTGTGCCTTTGAAATCTTCAGGTTAGCAATCAGAGCGCCCCGGTTGAAAATGGGCTGGGTCAACGAAGCGATGGCGTTCTTCATGATTTGTGCCGGGTTCAAGTTGCCCGTAGTTCCGTTCGTCCATCCCAAGGTTCCGGTCAAGGAAATTTTCGGATAGAATGCCGAACGGGCCTTATTGGTCAGATAGAATGCATTGGCAAGCGACATCTCTGCGGCACGTACATCCGGACGGTTTGACAACAACTGCAAAGGAACTCCGGCATTGATGTCCTCAGGCATCTGCTGGTCTTCCAAACGTCCACGTTCAATGTGTTGGGGTGCCATACCCAGCAAGGTGGAAAGTGAGTTCTCGGTCTCACGGATGGTCTGACGAATCTCGGCAATGCTGGCAGCCACGGCATAGCAACTGGCTTCCGTCTGGGCAACTCCTGCCTTGTTGGACATACCTGCCTCCATCATATCCTGCATCATGGAGAGGGTCTGCGACCACTTCGCATGTGTCTCTTCGCTGATCTCCAGCTGACGGTCAAGCATCAGCAACGTATAATAGAGACTGGCAATATTGGAAATCACCTGCGAACGCACCGCCTGTTCGTATGCCTCGCTTTGCAGCAAAGTGGCGCGTGCACTCCGTGAAGCGTTCAGCAAGTTACCGAAGAGGTCAACCTCCCAGCTAGCGCTCAGCGGAGCCTGCCACGTACGATACGAAGAGGTATTCTCCATCTTGGTGATACCGCCTTGCGGAGAAAGGGTAAATGCAGGCAAGAAGGACAAACGCGCACTTGTCAGAGAGGCTTTTGCCTGCTCCACTTGCAGGATGGCGGTCTGCAAGTCGGTATTGTTGGTCAAGCCTTGCTCGATGAGCGCCTGCAACTTCGGGTCACGGAACATCTCACGCCAGGAGATATTACCCATGTTGGTCGTATCGCTGACCAGCGTATCGTTGACGGATACCGTATCCCGATATATCCCTTCAACGGAAATATCACTCGGGCGCTTATAGGAATTGTAGATGCCGCAGCTGCTGAACAAAGCAGCTGCGCCCATCAGTAATATTATCTGTTGTTTCTTCATTTTTCGTCTTTGTTTGAATATTGTTCAATATCCGGTTCAACCTCACTGCCGTCCATATCGGTCCATTCGATCGGTTTGAACTTCTCTTGCAGCCATTGGAAGACTACGAACAAAGTCGGTACGATGAAGATCTGGCATATCATACCGATCAACATACCGCCAATGGCAGAGGCTCCCAACGTACGGTTACCATGAGCACCGACGCCAAATGCGAACATCAACGGAAGCAAACCGATAATCATGGCGAGTGAAGTCATCAAGATAGGACGCAGACGGGCGGAAGCTCCGAGCACGGCAGCCCACGAGATACTCATACCCTGTTTACGACGGTCAAGAGCGAACTCGACAATCAGGATGGCGTTCTTCGCCAACAGACCCATCAACATAATCAAGGCAATCTGCATATAGATATCGTTTGACATGGTACCCAGCACCATCTTCAGTGCCGGGATGCTGCCCAACGCCGCAAATCCGTTCACAAACAGGAAGCTTCCCAACAGACCGCAGGGGATGGAGAGCAACACAGCCAACGGCAGCACGTAGCTTTCATACTGGGCACTCAACAGCAAGTAAACGAAGACGAGACAGAGCACGAAAATCAATCCGGTCGTGTTGGTTGTCTGAGCCTCCTCACGTGCCATACCTCCCAACTCATAGCCGAAACCTGTGGGCAGGTTCTGACTGGCAACTTCCGAAATGGCCTGCAACGCCTGACCGGAAGTGTAGCCGGCAGCCGGCGATACCATTACCTGAATAGAGGTGTACAGGTTGAAACGGCTGATTACATCCGGACCATAGATTCTCTTCATGGTCACGAACTGGGTAATCGGAGCCATCTCACCGTCACTGCCACGCACCTTGATGCTGTTCAGCGACTCCATATTCTTGGTTGCATCCGGCTCTGCCTGAATCATGACACGGTACATCTTACCGAAACTGTTGAAGTTCGACGCGTAGATACCTCCGAAGTATCCTTGCATGGTCGACAAGATGGTGCTCGGACTGATTCCGGCACGTTTGCAGGCCGCAACATCGATATCCATCTGATATTGGGGGAAGCTCGGGTTAAAGTTCGTGGAAGCCGAGCTGATTTCCGGACGTTCTTCCAAGGCAGCCATGTAAGAGTTGACAACCTCAAAGAAGTGGTCCAGCGAACCTCCGGTCTTATCCTGCATGTTCAACTCGATATCGGTTGAAATGGAGTATCCCGGAATCATAGGCGGAGCAAAGAACAATACCTGTGCATCCTTAAACAACTTCTGTGAACGCATGAACAGCGAAGCGACCACAATATCCGAGCTCTGCTGCATGGAACGTTCTTCCCAGTCCTTCAACTTGATAATGATTGAACCGTAGGAAGGTCCCTGACCACTACCGATAAAGCTGAAACCGGAGATCACGGTACGGGACTGTACGGCAGGCTCTGCGGCAATCAGGCTGTCAACCTTGTTGAGCACTTCCTGAGCACGCTCCTGAGAAGTACCCGGCGGCAAGGTTACGGCACCCATGATGGTACCGGTATCTTCATTCGGCACCATACCGGTCGGTGTAATGTTCATGAAGAATACCATCAAGGCAATCAATGCTCCCAGAAGACCGAAGGACAATCCTTTCCGGTGAATGAAGAACACGACATACTTGCGGTACTTGTTCAAGAGTGAGTTATAGGACTTGTTGAACGAAGCCTTGAACTTGTCAGTCGTCATTCCGGCAAAAGCCAGGATACTGATGATGATGAACAATATACAGAGCACCGGATGCTGGTCAAAGTTGAACATTCCGAAAATCATACCCAAGATGGCAACAATCACAAAGAGGATGACAATCTTCGGATTCAACCGCTTACCGATAGCGTCGGTGTACTTGCTGACCATAATCCGACGTGACTCCTTGTAAGCCGTATCCATACGCTCCTTCAGCGTCGTGTTCGAATTGTGAGGCTTCAGGAACAGGGCACACAAGGCAGGAGACAAGGTCAATGCGTTGATAGCCGAGAAACCGATAGCCAACGCCATGGTAATACCGAACTGCTGGTAGAACGTACCGGCTGTACCACCAATGAAGCTGACAGGAATAAACACGGACATCATGACCAATGTAATGGAAACGATAGCGCCACCCAACTCACTCATGGCGTCGATGGAAGCCAAACGCGAAGACTTGTAGCCTTGGTCCAACTTCGCATGGACGCCCTCGACGACGACTATCGCATCGTCGACGACGATCGCAATGGCAAGCACCATAGCCGACAACGTCAGCAAGTTCAAACTGAAGCCAATCAGCTTCATGGCGAAGAAGGTCGCAATCAAAGCCACCGGAATGGCAATTGCCGGGATCAACGTAGAACGCATATCCTGCAGGAAGATATACACGACGATGAACACCAGAATAAATGCCTCGATCAACGTCTTGACAACCTCATGAATAGAAGCGAACAAGAAGTCATTGGCACTCTGTGCAATACTGAGTCCGATGCCGTCGGGGAGATTCTTCTCATAGTCTGCAAGTACCTTCTCCAGGTTCTGGATGGTCTCTGTTGCGTTGGTACCAGCCATCTGATAAATGATACAGGTCACAGCCTTGTGTCCATTTACCATGTTGTTGAAACTGTAGTTCAAACGTCCCAGCTCCAGGTCGGCAACATCACCCAGACGGAGAATCTGTCCATCGGGAAGTGCCTTGATAACAATATCCTCAAACTCTGTCGCGCTGGACAAACGTCCCTTATAACGGATGGTGTACTGGAACGACTGGTTACCACGTTCACCGAACTGACCCGGTGCTGCCTCCACGTTCTGCTCGGACAATGCCGAAGTGATATCGCTGGGCAACAGCTTATACTGAGCCATCACATCCGGTTTCAACCAAATACGCATGGAGTAGTCGGCACTCATCGCATTGGCATCACCGACACCGTTCACACGTTTGATTTCCGGAATCAGGTTGATACTGGCATAGTTCTCCAAGAACTCAATGTTGTATTTGTCCTCCTTGTCATAAAGAGAGAAGATCATCAACATGGATGTCTGGCGCTTCATTGTCGTCACACCCACCTGGGTTACCTCGGAAGGCAGGAGTCCCTGAGCCTGTGTCACACGGTTCTGCACGTTGACCTGTGCCATATCAGGGTCTGTTCCCTGCTTGAAATATACTGTAATACGTGCCGAGCCGTTGTTTGTAGCGGTAGACTGCATGTACATCATGTTCTCCACACCGTTGATCTGGTCTTCCAACGGAGAGATTACAGAGTTCAGCACCGTCTGGGCGTTGGCACCCGTATAGTTTGCGCTCACAGAGATCGTCGGCGGCGCAATGTCCGGATACTGGGTGATAGGCAAGGTTGCCAAGCCTATGAAACCCAAGATTACCAACAAGATTGAGATTACGGTTGATAATACCGGACGATTAATAAACTTATCTAGCCTCATAGTTGAATCATCACTTTTTAATTAAATGCTGTTTCCAAATTACCTTCACGCTGGTCTTTCAGAGCCTGCTGGTATTTGGCCTCTTTCTGTTGCGGAGTGATCGGCACAATCTTCTGTCCGTTCTTCAGAGTCTGAACGCCTTCGGTCACAATCTTATCACCGTCCTTCAAGCCCTCTGTCACAACAAAAGTCTTTCCGTCATTCAGGTTATACACCTTGATTTCCGTATGCTTCAAGGTACTGTCCGGCTGCATTACATAAACGAACTTCTTGTCCTGGATTTCCTGTGTCGCACTTTGCGGAATGACACAGACGTTCTCCAACGCATAAGGGAAGATGATATTACCCGAGCCACCGCTACGCAACACATTTCCCTTGTTGGGGAAGACCGCACGCATACTTACCGAACCGGTGGTCTGGTCGATGACTCCACTCACGGCATCAATCTTACCTTCGGCATCATACATCGTACCATCGGAGAGCTGCAGCTTCACTGCCGGCATCTTTTCCAGCTGTTCCTTCAGGGTTCCACCGGCTTTTGTCATGTTCAACAGTTGCTTTTCGGTCATCGAGAAGTAAACATACATATCGCCGATTTCCGAAACCGTAGTCAACGGCTCTGCAATCGAAGCGCTGACCAGACTACCGACACGGTAGGGGAAAGTTCCGACTACACCGTCCGAGGGGCTGGTCACTGTACAAAAGCCCAGATTCTGCTGAGCGGCAACCAAGCTGGCTTTGGCTTGTGCCAAGGTAGCTTTGGCAGTCTCCAGGTTGTTCAACGCCGTCTGATAGTCAAACTGGCTGATAACCTTCTTATCATACAAAGTCTTCTTGTTCTGAGCCGTCAGCTCCATCGTGTGCAAGTTGGCTTCTGCCGATGCAACATTCGCTTTTGCCTGATTGGCTGCTGCTGCATATTGAGTCGGATCAATCTGGAACAAAGCCTGTCCCTTACGGACAGTGGCACCTTCATCCACGCACAATTTGACAATGAATCCTGAAACTTGCGGACGAATCTCGATATCCTGCATACCTTTGATTGTTGCGGGATACTGGGTAGTCTGCTGGCTTGAGGTGGAAGACACCGTCTCTACGGTGAATTCATTGTCACCCATCTTCATACCTTGGCTGCCGCCGCAGGCATTAAACAATAAGAGTGCCCCTGCACAAAGGACACCTGCACTTGAATAAGTGAACTTTTGTTTTGACTTCATATCCATATTATCTATTATAAATTGTTTTCTTTATACCCTGTTCTTTAAAAACTAAAAACTACAAAAAAGTTTCTCGTGCGCAAAAGTATATATTTGTTCGCTTTGTATCATACGCACAAGTAGAAGTTTGGCGAACTTTAACTAAAAGGCAAACTCCCCTATAGGATGATTAACAGTCACGGCACAACCATACAAAAAACTTACCCCTGTCTCTCCCAGGGAAGGTATCTTCGGCATGAGAAAGACAGGGGCAAGTTTTCAATTCAGAGAGGTGGCAGTTCCCTACTTGTGGACTTCAACAATCCGTGTAGGAGCCTGCTCGGCGTTCCGTTTTTCCGTCTGACGGACAAGTTCTTCTGCCAGTTGGATGAATGCCTGTCCCGTAACGGTATCTTCGTTGAGGGCAACTGGTTTGCCGTCATCGCCTCCTTCACAGATGCTTTGTACGATAGGAATCTGACCGATCAAGGGAACCTTCATTTCAGCAGCCAGCTTCTTGGCTCCTTCCTTCCCGAAAATGTAATAACGGTTCTGCGGAAGTTCAGCCGGGGTAAACCAGGCCATGTTCTCGACCAAGCCCAGTATGGGGACATTGACCTTCTCATTTGTAAACATATTAATACCTTTGCGGGCATCGGCCAACGCCACCTGCTGCGGTGTACTTACCACTACGGCACCGGTCACTGCCAACGTCTGCACGACGGTGAGGTGTATGTCGCTGGTTCCGGGGGGCAGGTCAATCAGGAAATAGTCCAAATCGCCCCAGGCAGCATCGCCGATGAGCTGCTTCAACGCGTTGCTTGCCATTCCGCCACGCCACAAGGTAGCCTGGTCCGGGTTGACAAAGAAGCCGATGGACAACAGTTTCACACCGTATTTCTCAATGGGGACAATCAGCTCCCGTCCGTCAATCATCTCGGCATAGGGGCGGGCATCCTCCACCTGGAACATCTTCGGCATGGAAGGACCGAAGATATCGGCATCGAGCAAGCCGACCTTATAGCCCAACTTCGCCAATGCCACCGCCAGATTGGCTGCAACCGTAGACTTCCCCACTCCTCCCTTACCGGAAGAAATGGCGATGATGTTCTTCACCTGGGGCAGCAGCTTCCCTACTTCGGGACGTGCCTGCTGTACGGTTGTCACCGAAATGTTGCCGGCAATCTCGACATCTTCACCCACATACGTCAGGATTGCTGTTTCCGCCGCCTTGACAACCGACTTCATGAAGGGGTCGGTCGGCTTTTCAAAAATCAACGAGAACGACACTTTGTTCCCATCAATGCGGATATTGTCGTCCACCATACCCGCCTCCACGATATTCTTGCCTGTCCCGGGATAACGGACCGTAGACAAGGCATCTAATATAAGTTTCGGATAAATTGCCATATCAACTAGGTCTTAAGATTATGTTCATTCATAAAGTGTTCAAAGGTCAGCAGACTACTTGCTGGTTTGCAGACCGCTGCGTTTGCTGCGGTTATAGCTTCTGTAGTCATCCAGCTCGATTTCCACGTCCGGTTCCTGCAAGGCTCCGTCCTTCGGCAAACGGAACTTCACATACTTGATGGTCAGTCCCCGGTCCAGCCATTGCTGCTCGTAGTAAGTCCGGATGCCCAGAATGTCGTCCACCAGACCGGAATGGTACAAGTCATCGGTCATGAACTCCACCGGCAGCCGGTTCGTCTCAAGCATGTAGCGCGTATAGGTGAACATGAAGTTGCTGTCGGTCTTGACATGTATCAGTCCGCCATCGCACAGGAAACGGCGATAGCGTTCCATGAAATAGGTGGACGTCAGACGTTTCGTAGCCTTCTTCATCTGCGGGTCGGAGAAGGTCAGCCAGATTTCACTGACTTCGTCCGGAGCAAAGAAGCGGTCGATGATTTCGATATTCGTACGCAGGAAAGCCACGTTCTGCAAACCTTCCTGCAAGGCTTCCGTCGCTCCGGTCCACATGCGTGCCCCCTTGATGTCCACCCCGATGAAATTCTTGTCAGGATACTTGCGTGCCAGTCCGACGGTGTATTCGCCACGTCCGCATCCCAGCTCCAGCACGATCGGATGGTCGTTCTTGAAAAAGTCCGCCTTCCATCTGCCTTTCATCTCAAAAGGTACATTATCTATCACTGAGTAAGGATACTCGAACACGTGCGGATAGCTCCGCATGTCTGCAAATTTCTCCAGTTTGTTCTTGCCCATCTGCTTCACTTTAGTTGTTAACGCCGCAAAATTACGAAGAAAATGGAGCATACAAAAACGCAGGTTGCACAAATGTCGGTCTGTGCAACCTGCGTCAAGCATCTATAATCGAGCGGTTCCGCTTAGTCAAGCACGGTTACCCATCCGTAAGGATCGGGCACATCGCCATACTGGATGGCACGCAACTGCTGGTAGAGTCGGGTAGAAATCGGACCCGGCTTACCATCTTTGGCAATCACGTATGACCGCTTGTTCTCCAGGTCATCGATACGTTCGATCGGGCTGATGACTGCTGCCGTACCACAAGCTCCTGCCTCTTCAAAGGTAGCCAGCTCTTCTTCAGGCACCGGACGACGTTCCACCTTCAGCCCCATATCCTCTGCCAACTGCATCAGGCTGCGGTTGGTGATGGACGGAAGGATGGACGTTGACAGCGGAGTGATATAGGTATTATTCTTGATACCGAAGAAGTTGGCGGCGCCACACTCGTCGATGTACTTCTTCTCTTTTGCGTCGAGGTAGAACTCGCAGGAATAACCCAGGTCGTGTGCCATCTTATTCGCACGCAAGCTGGCTGCATAGTTGCCACCCACCTTGAAGGTTCCCGTTCCGAGCGGAGCCGCACGGTCGAACTCGCGGATGATGACATAGGGATTGGTTGCGAACCCGCCCTTGAAGTAGGGTCCTACCGGTGTTACGAAGATGACAAACAGATATTCGCTGGCTGGATGCACGCCCACCTGGGCACTTGTACCAATCAGCAACGGGCGGATATACAGCGAAGCGCCACTCTCATAAGGCGGGATGAAACGTTCGTTCAGCTTCACCACCTTCTTCACCATCTCACAGAAGCGTTCAGTCGGAAGTTCCGGCATCAGGATGCCCCGGCAGGTGCTCTGCAGACGTTCCGCATTGGCTTCCATGCGGAAGATACGGATCTTGCCATCCTTGCAACGGTAGGCTTTCAAGCCTTCAAAAGCCTCCTGACCGTAGTGCAACGAGGTAGCAGCCATGTGCAGGTTGATGGTCTCCTCGGAAGAAACTTCTATTTCTCCCCATTTTCCGTCGCGATAGTAACAGCGCACGTTGTAGTCGGTCCGCATATAGCCGAACGACAAATTCGCCCAATCTATTTCTTTCATTGTATCTAAAATTTTAAGGGTCTATGAACACCGCGTCAGGCTATCACTCTTCCGTGTGCGAAGCTGTCGCCCGGCCGATGCTCATATAAAAGAATTTACATGCAGCAAATGTATAGGAAAAGATTGCATAAAGCAAAGAAAACGAGGAAAGAATTTCACGCCAGCTGCAAACCTGCCGCAACGTAAGGTTACATTCTGTCACTCCGCGACCTCTTCCTTCCTCCCAGTTTGTCCATGTCCACCCATTCCACTTTATCGGCGACCAGCGGTCGTCCTACCACATTGTTACCGGCACTGCGGCGTGTCTCCGGAATAAAACGGACACTGACTCCGGTAATCTGCTCGGCACTGACTTCCTCGCGCGTGTCCACTCCCTGCCCCTTCATGCGCGGGGTATAGAAGAAGGTTCCTACGCCATCCAGCTTCACGGTGTTGCCTACCGCCATGTAGTCGCTCATCACCTGACCCAGATTGGCCAATACCGCATACACGTCCCCGGGAGTCAGTGTGGACATCTCCGACAGTCTGTCGGCAATTTCACGTGTCCCGACGGGTCCTCCTAAAGCGACTCCCTGTGGATACCACTTCCCATTGATCGCCTTTTTTACTTTCTTGAAAAATGCCATAATCGTTTATTTTAATAGTATTCAAATGCCATTCGAAGCCTTCCTGACTGCTGTCTGAGCCGCCCTCCCCGACCCTCCTTCCAGGACCAGCTGCATCCATACGGCGGTTAAAGGACATACGGGTACGGGACAGACGAGATTAAACCCCGGCTTAGACAGACCAAAGTATAATACTTAGGCACCCTAAGTATTATACTTAGCCTGCCAAAGTATTATACTTTGGTCCTTCAAAGGTACGCATAATCGATGACTATCCCATGCAGGAACAGCCTTAATCTTTGGTCGGGACGTTTTTGTGCACGGATGGGGGTCTGATGCGTCAGTGTTAATCCACTCAGGACTCTTCCTGCTGGAAGCCGTCGAGCATCTTGCTGATTTCGGCGTCCGCCTTGTACAGCTTTTCCTTGCAGAAGGTGAGCAGTTCCTGCGCCTCCTTGAGCGACGCGCTCAACTGGTCGATATTAAGCTCGCCGTTTTCCACCTGGGAAACGATTTCTTCCAACCGTTTCACCGCCTTCTCATAAGTCATTGTTTTTGTCGCCATATCGTTGTTGTTCGTTAAACTTGGGTTTCCGTTTGAGTGCCACCCGAGGGCTGTTCCACGACACTCGTTATTTCTCCCTTTGCCACGCGGGTCACCAGACGGACGCCTGCTGCCACCTGGGAGGGGTCCGTCACGGCACGTCCGTCCAGCAGCGTAATGCTGTATCCCCGTGCCAGCAGACGCTCGGGTGACAATGCCTGCGTCCGCTGTTCCAGCAGTTGCAGCCGGTGCCGCTCCCGGTCTATCCGGGAAGCTGTCAGCCAGGGAATACGCTGCGCCCATTTCTCCAGTCGGTAGCGCTCCTCCAGCAACCCGGACTTCACCGCTGTGCGCAGGCGGTGGGAGCAGCGGTCCAACCGACGCTCCTCCCGCAACTTGTAGTTGGCAAAGAGTGCAGGCAGCCGGGACGAGCACTGTGCCATGCGCTGTTTCTCCCGTTCCAGCAGCGACAGGGCTCCCCGACGGAGGCGTTCGCCGCTGCTTTCCACCAGACGGGCGGACTCATGCACCCGTGCGATGAGGTACTCGGCAGCTGCCGTCGGTGTCTTGACCCGGGTATGCGCCACGGCATCCACCACCGTATCGTCGCGTTCATGGCCGATGCCCGTAATGATGGGCAGGGGGAACTGGGCGCAATTGGCTGCCAGCAGGTAGGAGTCGAAGCTGGACAGGTCGGAGGTCGCTCCGCCACCCCGGATGATGACCACGGCATCCCACGCCTCGGTACGAGCATAGATGCGGTCCAAGGCAGCGATGACGCTTGCCTCCACCCGTTCTCCCTGCATCATGGCAGGGAAAAGGCGGGGATAGAAGACATAGCCGTAGGGGTTATTTTCCAGCTGGTTGCAGAAGTCACCGTACCCTGCCGCCGTGGCAGAAGAGATGACTGCCACCCGTTGGGGGAGCAAGGGCATCTCCAGCTCCTTGTTCAGGGTCAGCACGCCCTCCTCCTCCAGCTGTGCCAGTATCTCCCGACGCCGACGCGCCATGTCGCCCAACGTATAGGAAGGGTCGATATCCACGATGTTGAGGGAGTAGCCGTAGAGTTCGTGGAAGCTGACGGTGACCTTCACCAGCACCTTGATGCCGGACACGAATGCCTGTCCCGTCTCCTGCTCGAAGTAAGGCTTCAGCAGCCTGTAGACCGGACTCCATATCATGCCGCGTGCCTTGGCTATCAGGTTGTTTCCACGGGCATCCTTCTCTATCAGTTCCAGGTAGCAGTGTCCGGACGCATTGCTGCGGACGTCGCTCAGCTCAGCCTGCACCCAATATTCGTCCGGGAAAGCCAGTTCCAGCCGGCTGCGTACCAGGTTGTTCAGTTCATAGAGTGACAGTGCTTCCATGAGACAGTCAGCGGTTTGCGTTCAGGTAGGCTTTCCACAGACTCGGGATGCCATAGCCGAAGATGTTGTCCGGACACTCGAACCTGTCGCCCGAACGTCGCACCAGCTCCATGACTTCTTTCGCCGTCAGCTGCGGACAGGCCTGCCACAAGCAGGCAACGCCCCCACACAGCACCGGGGCGGAAAACGAAGTTCCGTTGGCGGCGCTGACCCGTCCGTTAGGGCGAATCAGGGCGGTATGTCCGCCACGTGCCATCACGTCGGGCTTCACCCGTCCGTCAGCCGTACAACCGACGGACGAGAACGTGGTGTTCATGCCCCGTGCGTCCACGGCGCCCACGGTCAGCACATGGTCGGCGTCAGCAGGAGGCGTAATCTTCTTCCACTGCTTGTCTCCCGAGTTCCCGGCACTGCACACGACAATCATCCCCTTGTCCGCTGCCATGGATGCCGAACGGGTCATCAGCGAGGTGCGCCCGTCCAGGTCACGATAACGGTAGTTCCTGGACCGGTCGTCAAAGGCATAATATCCCAGCGACGTGTTGACGACGTCCACCCCCACGCTGTCGGCATACTCCACCGCCTGTGTCCAGTAGTCCTCTTCCGCGAGGCATTCGCAGTCCGGGTCTTCCGAACAGAACAGCCAATAGGATGCCTCCGGCGCCGTACCGACCAGGGTATAAGGATGATTGGCCGCCATGCAGGAGAGCACACTCATCCCGTGGTCCAACTCGGCATAGACATCCCAACCCGGATGGACAAAGTTCCGGGTGCCTTCAATCTTCACATTCTGCAACAGGGGGATGGCATCGGCATTCAGGAAACCGCCGTCAATGACTGCCACGGTCATCCCCTGTCCACGGAATCCTGCCTGATGAAGCTTGTCTGCCTCAATCATCTCGACCTGATTCTGGGCTGGACCGTAATAGTCCTTGAACTCCTGCCGGAAGGGATTCACCTGCTTCTTCCGGTTGGCATCCCGGGGAGGAATGCTGTCCGGAGACGTCCAGACTTTCAGAACGCCTGTGACGAAAGGCAGGGCTTCCACACGCTCCATACGCGCCGTGTCTGCCGTCTCGACCAGTGCCGTATTGTTCCACCGGCTGGTGCCGACGACCTTCACGCCCTCCGTTTCCAGGCGGCTCAGATAAGCCGACGGCACAGGCAGGTCGGTGGAATCGACGGCAAGTCCTTGCCGCTCCCGACGCTCCAGCGCCTTCTGTGACAAGAACTCCTGCGGCTTCGACAGACTGTACGTGGTCGCCTGCTTGTCGGCAAGCATCACGCGATAGCGATACAAAGGATTGCCGGCAAACAGGGTGCCGGCAAACAACATACTAACAAATAAGATACAACAAGTCTTCTTCATGATTACGTTATGGTTGTTCAATATACATTCCTATTCCGCGTTGGGAAGCTATCAAGGCTCCCCCGACGACCCGCTTGCCCACATAGAAGACGGCGGACTGCCCCGGAGTGATGGAGGAAGCCTCCGCTTGGAAGTGGACGAGCCAACGTCCGTCATCGAGCACCTTCACGTCACAAGGGATGGGCGTACTCCGGTAGCGGATGCGTACACTCAGTCCTTCTTCCCGGAAGAACCGCTCCGCATCGACCATCTTGGGTTGCTCCACCAGCATGTACTCCGTTCTCAGCTGTTCCGCGTCGCCCAGCATCACCGTGTTCTTCTCCGGGTTCAGCTTCAAGACGTAAGCCGGCTTTCCCAAGGCGATGTCCAGTCCCTTGCGCTGTCCGATGGTGTAATAGGCAAAACCTTTATGCGTTCCCAGCGTCACGCCGGCTGCATCGACAAACTTACCGGTCCCGATACGCTCATCCAGGTCGGGCACTTGCTGACGCAGGAAGTCCCGGTAGTCTCCGTCGACAAAACATACCTCCATGCTCTCCGCACTCTCCGATTTGGCAACGAGCCCCTTCTCGCGCAAATATTCACGCACCGAGACCTTGGTATAAGTCCCCAGGGGGAAGATACACCGGCGGAACACCTGTTCGTCCACCCGCCACAGGAAGTAGGACTGGTCCTTCCTGGGGTCATCCCCCGCCACGATATAGACATGGCCGTCCACCTCCTCCAGGCGCGAATAGTGCCCGGTCGCGATGTACCGACAGTCCAGGCGGTCCGCCCAGTCGGTCAGCATACGGAACTTGAACAGCGGGTTGCACATGGCACACGGATTGGGTGTGCGACCGCTCATGTATTCGTCAATGAAATTCTGTACAATCACCTTGCGGAACTCTTCACGCACGTCCGCCACATGGTGTTCAATGCCCAAACGCTCTGCCAGGCTTTGAGCTTCCAGTATATAGTCAGGCAGTTCCTGGTCCGGAGACGAGAACTTCGAGGGAGAATCCCACGTACGCATGGTCACTCCGACCACCTCATAACCTCGCTCCTGCAGCATCATACAAGTAGCTGTACTGTCAATACCGCCACTCATTCCCACTAAAACTTTCTTGTCATTCATCGTCTTTCTGTTTATGTATTGCGAACGGCAAAGATATTATTTTCACTTTGTTTGTACTGTTAAACTATTCTATTTTTCAGCAAAGACGAAGAGAGGAAAAGAAATTATACAACGCAAAAGGGCTACCTTTGCACCACTTCTTAACAACCATACCACATGACGACACACACAGGAACAGCAACCGAGCTTGGCACACTGCCCATCAGAAAACTGTTGACACAGTACTCCATTCCCGGCATCATTGCCATGACTGCGGCCTCCTTATATAACATGATTGACAGCATCTACATCGGACAGGGCGTAGGTGCGATGGCCATTTCCGGCCTGGCTCTGACCTTCCCGTTCATGAATCTGGCTGCCGCCTTCGGCTCCCTGGTGGGAGTGGGTGCCGCCACCCTGATTTCAGTCCGACTGGGGCAAAAAGATTATGACACCGCCCAAAGCATCCTGGGCAACGTCGTCCTGCTGAACGTCATTATCGGACTTGCCTTCGGGTTCATATCCCTGATATTCCTCGACCCCATCCTTTATTTCTTCGGTGCCAGCGATTCCACCATCGGTTATGCCCGCGACTTCATGCGGGTCATCCTGCTGGGCAATGTCATCACCCACATGTATCTCGGACTGAACGGTGTGTTGCGTGCGTCGGGACACCCCAAGCAAGCCATGATTGCCACCATCAACACGGTGGTGTTCAATGCCATCCTGGCTCCCATCTTCATCTATGGATTCAAGTGGGGCATCGAGGGAGCCGCCCTGGCGACCGTCCTGTCACAAGCCATCTCCCTGCTACGGCAGATACACATCCTCAGCAACAAGAATGAACTGATTCATCTCCAGCGGGGCATCTACCGGTTCAACCGTTCGATTGTCACCAACATCATTGCCATCGGCATGTCTCCCTTCCTGATGAACCTGGCGGCCTGCTTCATCGTCATCCTCATCAACAAAGGTCTGAAGGATTATGGAGGCGACTACCATATCGGTGCATACGGCATTGTCAACCGGGTCGGTTTCTTCTTTGTCATGATTGTCATGGGACTGAACCAAGGCATGCAGCCTATCGCCGGCTACAACTTCGGAGCGCAGCTGTTTGACCGCGTCATCCGCGTCCTGAAGCTCACCATCTACAGCGCCACCTGTGTCACGACGGCAGGTTTCCTGATCGGTGAGCTCTGCCCCCACCTGGTTGCTTCGGCATTTACGACCGACGAACAGATGATTGACCTGGCGGCCAAAGCCATGCGCATCATGGTCCTCTTCTATCCCATCATCGGGTTCCAGATGGTGACCACCAACTTCTTCCAAAGCCTGGGCATGGCGAAGAAGTCCATCTTCCTCTCCCTGACGCGCCAGCTGCTCTTCCTCCTGCCCTGCCTGCTCTTCCTGCCTCCCTGGCTGGGTGTGAACGGCGTCTGGTTCAGCATGCCGGCATCCGACTTGCTGGCTTCCATTGTGACGGCATGGCTGCTGTGGATCCAGCTCAAGAAATTCAAAAAAATGCAGGCGGCATGAGGCACCGTTACCTCACCCGACTGCATTCTTCCCTTTCTCTCTTTATAGACAACCTTTTGTAGAGGGTAGCGTGTAGTTGTAGATGTCGCGTCGCACAGCCATGCGCAATGCACGGGCAAATGCCTTGAAGATTCCTTCAATCTTATGGTGTTCGTTCGTTCCCTCGGCATGGACATTCAGATTCATCCGGGCGGCATCACTGAGCGACTTGAAGAAATGGAGAAACATCTCCGTCGGCATTTCCCCGATCCGTTCGCGACGAAACTCCGCCTCCCAGACCAGCCACGGACGTCCCCCGAAGTCCAGTGCGACCCGGCACAGGCAGTCGTCCATCGGCAGGCAATAGCCGTAACGTTCCATGCCCCGCTTGTCACCCAACGCCTTCAGCAGACACTCACCCAATGCCAGTGCCGTGTCTTCAATGGTGTGGTGCTCATCGACCTGCAGGTCTCCTTTGACACGGATGGTCAGGTCCATGTTGCCATGCCGGGCTATCTGCTCCAGCATGTGGTCAAAGAATCCCAATCCGGTCGACACCTCACACTGTCCGCTTCCATCCACCCCAAGCTGTACATAGACATCCGTCTCCTTCGTCACCCGGTGGACAGCCGCCGTCCGCTCACCAGCGAACAGGAACTCTGCGACACGGTCCCAGTCGGGAGTAGCCAGCACACAGACCTCCTTCAGGTCGTCCGGGAGTCCTTCCTCTCCCTCGTGCAGCCAGATGGCACGACACCCGAGGTTCTTCGCCAACTCCACGTCGGTCAGGCGGTCGCCGATGACATAGCTGCCCGGCAAATCGTATTCATCCGAAAAGTAACGCGTCAGCATGGCTGTCCCCGGCTTGCGCGTCGGGGCGTGCTCCTCCGGGAACGTACGGTCAATGAACTCCCGGTCAAAATCAATGCCCTCGCCTGCCAACGTCTGCATCACCAGACGATGTACTCCCCAGAAGGTCTCTTCCGGAAAGGAAGGAGTTCCCAGTCCATCCTGGTTGGTGACCAGGGCAAACTCAAAGTCCAGCTTCCGGCGGATGAACGCCAGGTTGCGGATGACACCCGGATAGAACTGCAGCTTCTCATACGCATCCAGCTGGTAATCGACAGGAGGTTCCAGGACCAACGTCCCGTCACGGTCAATAAACAGTACTTTCTTTTTCATAGGCTTATCTTCAAACGGCTTCATGGGACAAGGCTTCCAGCAAGGCATCATTCTCCTCGGATGTGCCGACCGTGATGCGCAGACAGTTGTCGCAAAGGGTGATGTGCGAACGGTTCCGCACGATGATGCCCTGCTCCACAAGGCGGGCATAAATACCGTTGGCATCGGTCACCCTCGCCAGGAAGAAGTTGGCATCGGTCGGGTACACATGCAGGCAACAGGGCAGCCCGGCGAATGCTTCCATCAGCCGTTCCCGCTCTTTCAGCAACACACCGACCCACTGCTGCACCTGCAACGGCTGCTGCAGCATGTGAAGTGCTTCGCGCTGGGTCAGCAGGTTGACATTATAGGGATACTTGATTTTGTTCAGGATAGCTATCACTTCCGGATGTGCACAGGCGATGCCCAGACGGATTCCCGCACAACCCCATGCCTTGGAGAAGGTCTGAAGGATAACCAGATTCGGGCGCTCCTTCAGTTGCCCCAGCAGGGAAGGTCCGGAAGAAAAGTCGATGTAGGCCTCATCGACCACCACCAACCCGTCGAAAGCATCGAGCAGACGTTCCATCTCCGCACGGTCCAGGCTGTTGCCGGTCGGATTGTTCGGGGAACAGAGGAACATCAGCTTGGTCTGCGCGTCTGCCTTCCGGAGCATGTCATCGGCACGGAAGCGGAAAGCCTCGTCCAGTGGGACCTTGCGGTATTCTACATTATTTATAGCGGCACAAACCTCATACATGCCGTATGTCGGGTCAATGGCTACCACGTTGTCACACGCCGGTTCACAGAACGCCCGGAACAGCAGGTCTATCGCTTCATCACTTCCGTTACCCAGGAAGATAGAGTCAGGGTCAACCCCCTTCACGGCTGAAAGGGCTTGCTTCACCTCTCCCTGCAGAGGGTCGGGATAGCGGTTGTACGGCTGGTTGTAAGGGTTTTCGTTTGCATCCAGAAAGACCGACGCCGTCTTCCCCTTATATTCATCGCGTGCCGAAGAATAAGGTTTCAGCCTTCGGATGTTCGGTCGCGTCAGTTCGTCTAAAGTTCTCATGTCACTGGTCGTTTAAATTCATTGTAAAGACAAGAGCCGCAAGGTCACGGCATTCTTATGTGCATCAAGCTGCTCACCGGACGCCAGCTTCTCAATCGCCGGTCCAATGTTGCGTATGCCCTCGGGCGACAATTCCTGAAACGTGATTTTACGTACGAAGCTGTCCAGATTGACGCCACTGTAAGCCCGGGCATACCCGCTGGTGGGCAATGTATGGTTGGTGCCGGAAGCATAATCTCCCGCACTCTCCGGCGTATAAGCTCCCATGAACACAGAGCCGGCATTAACTACTTTCTCAGACAGGGATGTGTAGTCTTCCACCTCCAGGATAAGGTGTTCGGGAGCATAGGCATTCGCCAGTTCCATAGCCTCCTCCATGCTGTGCACCAGGATCAGCTTGCTGTGCTCCAGCGAACGGACCGCCAGTTCCCGACGAGGCAACTTCTCCAGCTGGACCTGCACTTCCTCCCGGACGCGTTCCAACATCCGGTCCGACGTCGTCACCAGGAGAACCTGACTGTCTGCCCCGTGCTCTGCCTGTGAAAGCAGGTCGGCTGCCACAAAAACCGGGTTTGCTTTTTCATCGGCGACAACCAGCACCTCCGAAGGACCGGCAGGCATGTCGATAGCTACCTCATGAAGCGACACTTGTTGCTTCGCCGCCATGACATACTGATTGCCGGGACCGAATATCTTATAAACCTTCGGGACAGTCTCCGTCCCGTACGCCATGGCTCCGATTGCCTGAACTCCTCCAGCCTTGAAGATACGATGTACTCCGGCAAGGCGGGCGGCATGGAGAATGGCAGGATTGACCCTTCCCTCCCTGTCGGGCGGAGTACAGAGCACAATCTCCCGGCATCCGGCAAGACGGGCAGGCACCGCCAACATCAGGACCGTGGAAAACAGCGGAGCCGTTCCGCCCGGTATGTACAACCCGACTTTCTCGATGGGGACTGCCTTCTGCCAGCACACCACACCGGGAGCCGTCTCAATCTTCTTCCCCTGAAAGCGCTGCGCCTCATGAAAGGTCGCTATGTTCCGCTCAGCCTGTCGCAAGGCATCCTTCAGTTCCTCGGGAACCAGCTGCTCCGCTGCCTCCATCTCAGCTTCAGTCACCTGAAGAGAGGACAGACTCACCCGGTCAAACTTCTCTTCATAATCCAAGACTGCCCGGTCACCCCGTGTCCGTACATCCGTCAGTACCGTGTTAACCGTAGCGTATAAGGCTGTCATATCAATGTGCGGACGTTCCAGCAAGGAAGTCCACTCCGCACGTTCCGGATAACGAATAACTTTCATCATAATATCATCTTTTCAATCGGAAGTACCAGAATGCCCTCTGCACCCAGCGACTTCAGTTTACCAATAATCTCCCAAAAACATTTCTCGTCCAGCACCGTATGTACCGAGCTCCATCCCTCCTGTGCCAACGGCATCACCGTGGGGCTCTTCATGCCGGGCAGGACTGCTATAATTTCCTTCAGCCGTTCATTGGGGGCGTTCATCAGTACGTACCGTTTGTCCTCCGCACTTTTCACAGCCTCGATGCGGAACAGGAGCTCTTTCAGAACGTCCCTCTTTTCCGACGTCAGCTGACGGTTGGCTATCAGTACAGCCTCCGACTGCATCACGACTTCCACCTCCTTAAGGTTATTGCTAATCAGCGTCGAGCCCGAGCTGACGATATCAAAAATCGCGTTTGCCAGTCCGATGCCCGGAGCTATCTCGACAGAGCCTGTAATCACATGGATATCGGCATGAACCCCTTTGGACCTCATATAGTCTTTCAAGATACCAGGATAAGACGTGGCGATGCGTTTCCCTTCAAACCACGACACATCCGTGTACGCCTCCTCTTTAGGAATCGCCAGGGACAGGCGGCACTTACTGAACCCCAGACGACGCACCACCTCGGCATCTTCCTGCCGCTCTACAAATTCATTCTCTCCCACAATGCCCAGATCAGCAACTCCCCCGGCAACAGTCTGCGGAATATCATCATCGCGCAGGAACAGTACCTCCAACGGGAAGTTGGCAGCCTGTACCAGAAGGGTTCGTTTAGATGTACTCAATTTGATTCCTGCCTCTTGCAACAAGGCCATGGTGTCTTCAAACAAACGGCCCTTGGACTGAATGGCAATACGTAACATAGTTCTTTTCTATTTAGTTTAACATCATTGCATGGATACAAAAAAAAAGGCTTACCCAACGGCAAGCCTCTCAAATCTTTTTATCATACGACTACATACGACAACACAGCCTACCGAGTATCTTCGTTAGGGCAATGATGATGGAATGTAGTGTTTGTTCTCATACGTTTCTCAATTGTTTCGGTGGCGAAAGTAGGACATTCCGTTTGAAAATGCAAACATTTAGGGTGATTTTATTTTCAAATTATCAAATCCAAGCCATACGGGCTGTCATTTTATAGTCCGGCAACCGTTTCCGAAAGCCTCCATGCACGGCTTCTCCGTACAGAAAGCGGAAGACACTTCCTTTACTCCTCCTCTTCCAGTTTGCACGACTGGAAGCCCATCTCTGCCGCCTTCTCCTTCGAAAAGGTAAAGTAGGTGCAGACAGCCTGTGTGCACAACACGCCGGCTTCATTGTACAATCCTGCTTCCAACGTCACCAGGTTACGGCGTACCTCCTTGATATGTGCCCGTAAGGTCAGGTGGCAGTCGTTCGTCGATACGGGTTTCAGATAACGGGTCTCCATCTTGGACGTAACGCCGGTAGTCTGCAACTTACGCACAATCACCCAGGCACAAATCTCGTCCAGCAAGACCGCCTGTATACCGCCGTGCAACGTGTCAATCCACCCTTGGTATTGCGGTTCCGGATGCCATACGCTCACCACCTCGTCGCCGTCTTCATAGAACTCCATCTTCAGGCCGGAAGCATTACCCGGCGCACAACCAAAACAATTGTAGCCCTCTTTATGTAGCCACGGATTCTGGATTTTCTTCATCATAATAACAGTCTCTAGTGTTAGAATTCAGCGAACGAACCGTCCGTACGCCCGCCTTGTTGCCAAATTTCTTGCAAACAAAATTAAGCGTAAATTCTCAGTTATAGAAACAAATGGGGTATATTTGCACGCAAACAAGGTCAAATCATGTGTAAAGAAAAGCTCTTTGCGGGACTCCTCGGTGTCCTGTTCCTGCTCCTCTCCGGCTGTGCCAACCGACAACAGACGGCTGACCATGCGGAAGCTACCACCGACCTGCCGGCCATCCGACAAAGGGGTGAGCTGGTCGCTCTCACATTGTACAGCTCTACCTCCTACTTCAATTATCGCGGGGAGCCGATGGGATTCCAGTATGAACTGTGCAGACAGTTCGCCGACTCACTGGGAGTGACGCTCAAGGTGAAAGTTGCCAACAGTCCGGAAGAACTCATCCGCAAACTGCAACAAGGGGAAGGAGATCTCATTGCCTATAACCTGAATGTCACCAATGAACGGAAAGACAGCATCCTCTTCTGCGGAGAAGAAAACCTGAGCCATCAGGTCCTGGTTCAACGCGCCGGACGGAATGCACTGAAAGACGTGACCGAGATGCCCGGCAAAACCATCCATGTCAAACCGGGACGCTACCAGCAACGGCTGGAGAATCTCAACAACGAACTGGGAGGAGGTATCCTCATCCATCCGGTGACCGAAGACAGTATCTCGGAAGAAGACCTCATCGAACAGGTAGCATTGGGACAGATAGACTACACCATCTGCGACAATGAAGTGGCAAAGGTCAACCGGACCTACTATTCCAACCTGAACATCCGTCTGAATGTCAGCTTCGTGCAACGTTCTTCCTGGGCCGTCCGGAAAGATGAGCCGCTTCTGGCACAAGCAGCCAACGAATGGTTCAAACGCAACAAGACATCCAATGCCTACCGGAGCAGTGCCAAGCGTTACTTCGAACAGAGCAAACGCATCGCTCACGGCTCCATCCTGTCGGTAAAGAAAGGACAGATTTCACGTTTTGACTCGCTGTTCAGGCACTACGCCAGGCGAATCGACTGGGACTGGCGGTTGCTGGCCTCACTGGCTTACGCTGAATCGAACTTTGACCCGACGGTCGTTTCATGGGCAGGAGCAAGGGGGCTGATGCAGCTGATGCCCCGAACGGCAAGAATACTGGGAGTCCCTCCCGGCAAAGAGGATGACCCGGAAGAAAGCATCAAGGCAGCCGTCGTCTATATCGGACGCCTGGACAAGAGCTTTGCTTCTGTTGGTGACAAGGAAGAACGCATCAAGTTCATCCTTGCCTCCTACAACGCAGGGGAAGGGCATATCAAAGATGCCATGGCACTTGCCAAAAAATATGGTGCCGACCCGACATGCTGGAAAGACAACGTAGAAAAATACCTGAAGCTGAAAAGTCACGAACGGTACTTCAACGACGAAGTATGCAAGAACGGATACTTCCGCGGCGAAGAAACCTGCCGCTTCGTGAAAGACATCCTCCAACGACACAGACTCTATAAAGACAAGATTAAACATTGACTCACCGATGACAGGAAACGAACTCTTCGAAGAAATTCTCTTTTACCATTGCTCCGACTTAACCCTACGCGAAAAATATATCCGGCTCTATGCCTTGCTCGACCGCCTCAGCAAGCAGCTCACTGCTGACAGCGCCGCCGATTTCTCCAACTTGTTCTCACGACTCCACTATCTCTGCGAACAGCGGGAGATTCCCTCCAAAGCTATCGAAGTGTTCCGTATCCACGGGAAACAGGCCCAACAGACACGCCTGTCCCCCCGCTCCTTCCCCCTTACGGAAGAAGACTATCTTTACGACCTGAAAGCCCTTTGCGAACTGGTCAGCCGTCTCTCTTCCGAAGCAATTCCGGGAAGCCTGCTGCACGACCTGCCCCGGCAATGGAGGCCCCTGCCAACCTCTACCTATCAGAGTGAAGAGCGCAAGCGGATGCGCGTGGTCGTCGTCCGTTGGGACCAGGACTTCATTTATGCCTACGACGAAGCCTTCCCGTCTGACGAACCGTTTCCCGTTATCTGTCCGGAAGCCTTCGAATCCCTCCGCACTCAACTGTTCGAGGGTGCCCAGCTCAACCTGCTGGCAGTACACACCGACGAAGCAGGTGTCCTGTCTCCGGAAATCATTGTCTTTGAACCGGACTACCTGATAGACATCAGCGCGCTGGCTGCCTGCTACACCAACTACGGAAGCAGTCCATTGCAATACCTGGTCAATAAACTCATTCCACGGGAGACTTCCTTTTATACCTTATTAGGTAATGCAGCCAATCAGTTCCTCGACGACTGTGTGAACGAACGTCCCGAGTCTCCCGCTACTTTTGAAAGCTCCATCCAGAAGGCATTCCGTGCCAATGTCATGGAATACTGTACTTGTCCGGATATCCAACAGGACTATTTCACACGTGCCCACATGCAGTTCAACCATATCCACCGGACAGTTGCCCAGTCATTCATCACCCGCGAATGCCGCATCGACAAGAACCGAGCAGTCCTGGAACCTTCCTTTTTGTGCGAGAGCCTGGGGCTTCAGGGGCGCATGGACCTGTTGCAAAGCGATGGAAGAAACCTCATCGAACTGAAATCCGGGAAAGCGGAGGAATGGGGCGGCGAACAACGCTCCAAGGAAAGCCATGCCCTGCAAATGGCCCTGTACAAGGAGGTACTTTATTACAACCTGGACATTCCGCGGGAAGAAGTGCACTCGTTCCTCTTCTACTCGGTCTACCCGAAACTGTTCCTTGAACGAAGTTCTAAAGCACAAATACAGCGTGCCATCGACCTGCGTAACCGCATCGTCGGTAACGAACTGCTGATTAAAAACGGCCATCCTGACAAAGTGCTGTCCCAGCTGACTCCGGAGAACCTCAATGAGAATGGAGACACCTCCAAACTCTGGGTACAGTGGCAACGTCCCAAGCTTGCCCGGCAACTGGCACCCCTCGAAGCCATGCAAGGGACAGTGGCAGCCTACTTCAACCACTTCCTCACCTTCATTGCCAAAGAACAATTCCTGTCAAAGACCGGAGACTCGCAGCCGGATTCTTCCCGAGGATTCTCCGACCTGTGGAATGCCAGTCTGTCCACCAAACAAGCCGGAGGAAACATCCTGACCGACTTGCGCATCATCCGCATGGAAGACAACGAAGGCATCGAACTGATTGCCTTATCCGTACCGGACTACGACGAAGGTTTTCTGCCCAACTTCCGTCAGGGAGATATCGTACTGCTCTATGAACGGAATGCCGATACCGACAACGCCACCAACCGTCAGGTATTCCGCGGCAACATCGAGTCCATCAACGATCATGAGGTATGTCTGCGACTACGCCACAAACAACGGAACACCCAGGTATTTTCGTCTGGCAGCCTGTATGCCTTGGAACACGACTTCATGGACAGCTCCTTTAACAACCTGTATCAGGGACTGTACACATTCCTCACCGCCCCTGAATCGCGTCGTCAGCTCATTCTGGGACTGCGGAAGCCAGGAATATGCAGTCAGCGTACCCTCAACGGACATTACAAGAATGAACAAATCGACCAGATTGTTCTGCAAGCCAAGCAAGCAGAGGACTATTTCCTCCTTATCGGTCCTCCCGGCACAGGCAAAACATCGGTTGCCTTGAAAAGCATGGTAGAGGAGTTCTGTTCCGAACCCGGTTATAACATCCTGCTCCTCTCCTACACCAACCGTGCCGTCGATGAAATCTGCGAGATGCTGGAAAGTATCGCCGATACACCCGACTATGTGCGCATCGGTAGCAGCCTTTCCTGCGAACAGCGTTTCCATCCCCGCCTGCTGCAGAACGTCATTGCATCGTGCCCGAACCGTGGAATGATACGCCAAGCCATTGAGAACATCCATATCTTTGTCGGAACGACAGCGTCCGTCATGGGTAAAGCGGACCTGTTCAAGCTCAAACAGTTTCAGGTTGCCATTATCGACGAAGCCTCCCAGATTCTGGAACCGCAGCTGCTGGGCATCCTCTGTGCCCACAACGGAACCGGGCAATGTGCCATCAATAAGTTTATCCTGGTCGGGGACCACAAACAACTGCCTGCCGTCGTACTCCAATCTGAGAAAGATTCCAAGGTCCATGACTCCGCCCTGCACGCCATTGGGCTGACCGACCGACGCAACTCCTTCTTTGAACGGCTCTATCATCTACAACAGATACATCCGATGGAAGGCATTGTGGCAATGCTCAACCGACAAGGACGCATGCACCCTGCCATCAGCGACTTTGCGAACCGTCATTTCTATGGAGGCAGACTGGGGATTGTCCCTGTTCCTCACCAGACAGCGGAACTGGAATTCGGTCTATGCCCCACAGCCGAAACGCATCCCTTGCAGTATTTCGTAGCTCATACCCGCACGGGATTCATGGCATCCCATACACCTCCGGCAGCCGACTCCAATAAAATCAATCGGGAAGAAGCCCACATCACCGCCTCTCTGGTGCAAAGCATCCATGCGTTATGTCAGACCAATCTGCTTCCCTTCCATGCGAAGGAACGTATCGGCATCATTGTGCCCTTCCGCAACCAGATAGCTCTCATACGCCACGAATTGCGCAAAATGGATATTCCGGAAGCCGACGAAATCACCATTGATACCGTGGAACGTTATCAAGGAAGCCAACGCGACATCATTATTTACTCTACGACCATCAGCCAACGCTATCAGCTGGACATACTCAGCGTACCCGTCCGTGATGGCGAGCTATGGATTGATCGCAAACTGAACGTCGCCATTACGCGAGCCAAAAAGCAATTCTTTCTAACCGGAAACTATGATTTATTGATACAGAATGACATCTACCGGGATTTCCTGAGCACACTGACACCCTATGAAGGTATTGTGCCCTAACCGGATAAAAAGATAATAGACAGGAAAATTATTCGTTCATACGCTCCATGTTTTCCTGAGCGACAGACATAAACTCCTTTACCAAGAAGTGCTCTTTGAACGAAGCGGGTGCCTTATCCATGATTTGTTGAATTTCAGGAGTCACCACCGGATAGGGCATATTACTGGCAATCAAGGCAAACACTCCGACACTCAATACGTTGTCAAAATTGCCCGTAATGAAGTCAACAACCAGTTTACTCATTTCATCGGACAATTTCTTGCCTTCACGGTTTACCATTTCATGAGCCTCGTCCGGGTTCTCACCGTTCAGAATCATCTGGCTCTCCTTATGAAGGAGTTCCTGTACCTTGTTTTCCAATTCACTTTGTTTATGGAGAAAATCATAAAGATCCTCATTCAGCGGTGTACCATCCACCTTGGTTTCAGTGCCGCTCATGGTCACTTTCATCGTACCCTTCTCGACGACCAGTGGCAGAATTGCCATGTTGTCCATGAATAAAGTAGCCATCATCGTCGAGTCAGCCTCTCCTTTCATGGAGAACTCCCCATGAATGACCTCGCAAGAATCTATGCTATGCCACACTTTGTCGGCATTCAGAACCTTCACATAAAGCATCCTTCCATCCAGGCCGGCATCCGAAGCAGAACCTTCAATCTTATATTTATTGCATGAGGTCAATAGCAAAAGCACCAACGAAAGTAACAGATATTTATTCATAACTCCATGTTCCATAAATACAATTCATTTGGAGCGACAAAAGTACAACCATTCGAATTGAGGCAGAAAGTTTTTATTATTAATTAAAATAATCCCTACACATTTAGGTCTAATTAAAATTTTTCCTTCTCCATCTCAGCAGGTATGCGAAAGGCTGTATAAAGTTCTAAAATAGCGGCTATGGTCAAACAGACAATCCATTCATTACGATGCAGGGTAAACATGCAGACCGAAGTAACCAAAAGCAACAGTGCACCAAATATCTGCTGACGTCGCAACCGACGAATCACCAGGTTGTTTCCTTCGTAACGTGACATTAACTGTGCGATGGCAAACAACACGGCACCCACCGTATACAGATAGGGAGAAAGCAACCAGCCGGTAATATATGACCCGGCACCAATTAAAATCAACACGGCTCCCACCGCAGCCATGTAACCAAGAAGCTTTTTATTCATACGTTCATTCAGTCTTTTCAAAAATGTAAATATCCTCATCGGGCGACTTCATCAGATAGCGTTCACGTGCCACCTTCTCAATTCCGTCAGGGCTGGATTGCAGTTCATCCAACCGCTCCGTATCCCGTTCAAACATTTCCCGATAATGGTTGATTTCCTTACGGAGCGTAATGATCTCATATTGATATTTGGCACGGCGTATCAGGTTGTTTTCGTCAATGAAACCAATCACAACAACGAAAGCAACAGTAGTAATCAGGTATTTATGTCGGCGGATGAAGTTCCATCCCCTAACTAATTTATTCATAACAGATTTGCCATTTTAAATCCTTGCAAAGATAGAAAGTTTTCGAGAGGAAGAAGCTATAAAAACAATTTATTTAATGTACATTTGCAACCAACTTAGACTAAAATTGCCATTTGGATGGAAAACTATATTGTATCAGCCCGAAAATATCGTCCTGCAACGTTTGACTCCGTTGTCGGGCAGAAAGCGCTGACCACCACGCTCAAGAATGCAATCCTCACGCAGAAACTGGCGCATGCCTATCTTTTCTGTGGTCCTCGCGGCGTCGGGAAAACCACGTGTGCCCGCATCTTTGCCAAGACAATCAACTGCCTGCACCTGACACCGGAGGGCGAAGCCTGCAACGAATGCGAATCGTGCCGTGCCTTCAACGAACAACGCTCCTTCAACATCCATGAGCTGGATGCCGCCTCAAACAACTCGGTAGAAGATATACGTTCGCTCATCGAACAGGTACGCATTCCGCCTCAAATAGGCAACTATAAGGTCTATATCATTGACGAGGTGCACATGCTGTCACAGGCTGCATTCAATGCTTTTCTGAAAACATTGGAAGAGCCTCCCCATCATGCCATCTTCATCCTTGCTACCACAGAAAAGCACAAGATTCTCCCGACTATCCTCTCCCGATGCCAGATTTACGATTTCAACCGCATCAGTGTCAACGATACGGTCGAACACCTGCTCTATGTGGCACAAAAGGAGAACATACAGGTAGAGCCTGAAGCTTTGAACGTGATCGCACAAAAAGCAGATGGTGGCATGCGTGACGCACTCTCCATCTTTGACCAGGTTGTCAGTTTCACACAAGGCAATGTTACTTACAAGAGTGTCATCGCCAACTTGAACGTACTGGATTACGAATATTACTTCCAGATGACCGATCTGGTTCTTGGGAACAAAGTGTCCGATGCCATGATGCTCTTCAACACAATTCTTAGCAAAGGATTCGACGGAAGTCATTTCATCACCGGACTGGGAGCACACTTCCGCGACCTGCTGGTCAGTCGTGATCAGGTGACCCTGCCTCTGCTGGAAGTAAGCGATAGTGTCCGTCAACGATATCAGGAACAAGCCCTGCGCTGTGCCCCCAAGTTCCTCTACCGGGCCATGAAGCTTTGCAACGACTGTGACTTGAACTACCGTATCAGTAAGAACAAGCGCCTCCTTGTAGAACTGACGCTCATACAGTTGGCACAACTCACCAGTGACGACGAAGCGCCTGGTGTGGGGCAATGCCCTACACGAGCATTAAAACCCATATTCACTAAACAGGCTGCCACGCAACCCTCAGCGCCGGCAGCCACCTCATCGGTTCAACAGACTGCGCCGACCAAACCTGCACATGTTTTACAGTCCGGTTCGGCATCGGCTGCCACACAGCCTCAACAAGCACAATCGTCCCAACACCAGGCTCCTACCCCTGAGCCAAAAGCCGAGAACAAGATTCCGAAGGTGAAATTTGGTAATTTAGGAGTCTCTATTAAAAGTCCATACCCGGCGCCTACAGCCGAAAAACAGCAGTCTGCAACTACGGCTACCCCGGCTACCGTTCAGGAGGATTACATCTTTAATGAGAAAGACCTCCGTTTTTATTGGTTTGAATACGCCAATCTCCTGCCGGTAGAAGAAGCGGCCAATGCCGGACGCATGAAAGCCATGACTCCTCACCTGCTGAATGACACAACGTTCGAGGTAATGGTTGACAATGAAATTGTTGAAAAATACATGAAGGATATGATACCGCAAATACAAGCACATTTGCGCAAACAGCTTCATAACTCAAAAATCATCATGACGGTGCGTATCAGTACGCCTCAGGAACTCACCAAGGCATACAACCGCGTGGAACAGTTCCAAATGATGAACCAGAAAAATCCTAATTTACAACTTTTGCGCGAAGCATTCGGACTGGAGTTCTCCTGATCAGACAAGCCCAAAACAAAAAAAAGGATAAATTGTCATTTCTAACAATCTATCCTCATTTTAGTTGCGGAGGCCTGACTCGAACAGACGACCTTTGGGTTATGAGCCCAACGAGCTACCAACTGCTCCACTCCGCGATGTTTATCAATTGCTTTGTTTCTCAATTGCGATGCAAAGGTACGGCTTTTTTTGTTACTAGCAAACATTTGCAGCACTTTTTTTGCAGCTTTTTAAATACAGCATCGATAGAACACTAATAAACAATAAATTAGCAATTGAATATTCATGAGATTTTTTTGTCTGTTTTTCCACCAGAGCCTCACTGAAGAAGCGTAATCGGACTACAACTTCCATTCTGAAGAAAGCGAGAAGAATATCCACAATCCTTTTGTAAATAAAAAGAAATGTACTATTTTCGCCAGTGATTTACATTAATAATAAGTATACGGAAGGGAATTCTCTATGGCGATATCTAAAACAAGGAATCTTTTAGTCGAGGTGGCAAGACAGTTGTTTGCCAGGAAAGGAGTAGATGACACCACGATGAATGACATTGCTTTGGCTTCCAAAAAGGGAAGACGTACCTTATATACTTATTTCAAAAGCAAGGAAGACATTTACTGGGCCGTCATAGAATCAGAACTGAACCGACTTTCTGAAGAAATGAAAACGGTAGTTGTCAAGAACATCCCACCCGACGAAAAGATCCTGGAGCTCATTTATACCCGCTTGAGTATTGTGAAGGAAGTGGTTTACCGCAACGGAACACTCAAAGCATCCTTCTTCCGCGATATCTGGACTGTGGAAACATGCCGGAAAGAATTCGACAAACAGGAAATCCAGCTATACAGGGACATTCTGACAGAAGGAAATGAAAAAGGGGTATTTCATATAGAGAATGTCAACCTGGTGGCAGATATCCTGCATTATTCCATCAAAGGCATTGAAATCCCATACATCCGTGGACTGATTGGAGACGGAGTCCCTGACGAAGAGAGTAAAAGATGCGTTGAGAAGCTGGTCTTCGGAGCTTTGGGAAAAATGGAATGAACAAGAATTACTTATCACTAATAAATACGAAAAACTATGGGTTTACTAACTGGAAAGACTGCAATCGTGACCGGTGCTGCACGCGGCATTGGCAAGGCGATTGCACTGAAGTTTGCAGCTGAAGGTGCAAACATTGCTTTTACTGACTTGGTGATTGACGAAAACGGGCAAAATACAGAAAAAGAAATTGCCGCTTTTGGCGTGAAAGTGAAGGGTTATGCATCCAACGCTGCCAACTTTGAAGAGACCGAGAAAGTTGTCAACCAAATCAAAGAGGATTTTGGTTCGGTGGATATCCTGGTGAACAATGCAGGTATTACCAAAGATGGTCTGATGATGCGCATGAGCGAGGCTCAATGGGATGCGGTAATCGCCGTGAACTTGAAATCTGCCTTCAACTTCATTCATGCGTGCACACCCATCATGATGCGTCAGAAATCAGGAAGCATCATCAACATGGCCTCAGTTGTCGGTGTACATGGCAATGCCGGACAGTGCAACTACTCAGCCTCCAAAGCTGGAATGATCGGCTTGGCAAAATCCATCGCACAAGAGTTGGGTTCACGTGGCATCCGCGCCAACGCCATCGCTCCGGGATTCATCATTACCGATATGACGGCCAAGCTGTCTGAGGAAGTAAAGGCCGAATGGTGCAAGAAGATTCCTCTCCGTCGTGGAGGTACCCCTGAAGATGTGGCAAACATTGCTACCTTCCTGGCTTCCGACATGTCTTCCTATGTCAGCGGACAGGTAATCCAGGTGGATGGCGGCATGAACATGTAAGCTGCATGAAAGTCATCTACGAAGACAACCACATCATTGTCGTCAGCAAAACGGCTTCTGAAATTGTCCAGGGAGACAAAACGGGGGATACACCGCTATCAGAACTGGTGAAACATTACCTGAAGGAGAAATACAATAAACCCGGGAATGTGTTCATCGGTGTAACCCACCGCCTTGACCGTCCGGTAAGCGGACTTGTGGTGTTTGCCAAGACCAGCAAGGCACTGGCACGCTTGAACGAGATGTTCAAGAATGGTGATGTACACAAGACGTATTGGGCGATTGTGAAGAATTGCCCACAAGAGACCGAAGCAACTCTGGAGCATTACCTGGTGCGTAACGAGAAGCAGAACAAATCGTATGCATACGACCGTGAGAAGCCCGGAGCGAAGAAAGCCATCCTGCACTATAAGCTCATTGGCCATTCGGAGAATTACTTCTTGCTGGAAGTCGATTTGAAGACAGGGCGCCATCACCAGATACGTTGCCAACTGGCAAAGATCGGATGTCCCATCAAGGGAGATTTGAAATATGGATTTCCCCGTTCCAACCCCGATGGAAGCATCTGCCTGCATGCACGTCGGGTGAGCTTCATACATCCTGTCTCCAAGGAGCTGATTGAGCTGGAGGCCCCCTTGCCGGAAGGCAATCTGTGGAAAGGTTTTCAATCCTAAATAAAAAAAGGTAATGTGAATGGACGTCACATTACCTTTTTTAGTATCATCATATTCGCCCTTAATGCTTCATCCGGAAACGATACATCACAATCGGTTGCTTCGTATCACAGCTCTTCTTCACACTGCGGTATACCTCTTCAAACTCATAGTTCGTATGACGTTTGACAAATGATTCATAGTCATTCGGACCAATCAGCAGGTAGCCTTCACGCGGCTGCTCGTTCTCAAACTGGAGTACCCGATTGTCCAGATAGAAATTCACCGTGAAGTAACGCATCATATCAATGGAAATGTAACTGTATAGATTACCTTCTGGCACTTGCGCACGGATGTCTTCCGCAATGGGCTTGTCCGACTTGGCATTCATCACCTCCGGCTGGTAGACCGAATCGAGCGAGATATAGATGGTGAAGACAAGTCCCAACACGGGATAAAGCAAGGCGCGCTTCTCCCTTACATACTTCACGAAAATAAAGATTGCCACTACGGGAAGTACAATGTAAACCCAATGTATCCAGTCAATCGGCGTAGTCTCCATAATATTAACAATCAGTCCAAAGCTTGACTCAGCCTTATCAGCCGGAATGAACCGGGACACCACACCGCCTTTGATGAGGAAAAAGGCAAGCATCGGCAGAAAAGCGACGACAGACAGTATGACACCATAGGCACGCAACAACGGCGACCGTCTGCCCGACAGCCCAAGCAGGAACTCTGCCAGGAAATAAGCGAGGAAGGGATAAATGGGAAGAAGGTAGGTGCTGCGCTTGCTCTTGGGAATGCAGTAAAACACGAAGATAAGAACAATGCTCAGCAGGGAGAAAAGCCGCGCCTCATCCATTTCCCGGATATAAGTCTTGAACGACTGCCACCAATGCTTCGGACGTTGCCAGGCACGCAACCGACGGATCGCCCACGGCAATGCCATGACAAGCAACAAGGTGTATGGCACATACCCCGACAGGACCGTGATGAAATTATAGTGCATGCCATGCACGTGCGACTCATAGCTCATCTTGCCCATGAAACGCCCGAAATTCTCTTCCATCACCAGATTGAAGAATTCCTCCCCTCCCTGTTGGTAGGCCGCAATATACCACACCGCCGGCAACACACAGGACGCCACGGCAATCACAGCCATCTTACCGACTGCATACCAGAAGCGGCGTCCTCTGAGAAGCATGAATACTCCTGTCACCAGACAAGGCAGAATGATGCCTACCGGACCTTTGGTCAACGTCGCACAGCTCATCCACAGAACCGCCCAATAGGGGAAACCGCGTCCGCCCCTCTCCTGCCAACGGAAGAGCTGCAGCAAGGCAAGCACTATGAAGAGTGTCAACACCATATCCACGCGACAGGCCCATCCGCCACGATGCACCTCGAAGGCTGTGAGGGTGACCAGGGCTGTCACCAATGCCACTTCTGTTCCTCGTCGGCGGGCATAAAACAAGTAGACACAGACGACCATCAGAATCATGGCAAGCGCTGACGGCAACCGCGAGGTATATTCCGTCACCTGTCCGGCAAGGGTTGAGAAGGCTGCGATACACCAATGGAAGAACGGGGGTTTGTAGGCGATATCTCCACCATTGTTGATGGGGAGAATCCAGTTGTCCGTTTGGAGCATCGACACTGCCACTATGGCTTCACGCGGCTCCCCCTTGCTTTGGAACAAGGTTTCCCCCAGGAAAGGGAACACCGTGACGATGCAGACGCAGAGTAGAATCAATAAGAATGTTTTATTTTTCATTTACATGATAGATTGAGTTAGACACTGTCTGTACACGGGGACGCATCGCATGCCGTCCCTCTCAGATACCGACAACGCGGATGATGCAAGGTTCATCTCCCGAGATTATTTCAGGGACTACACAACCTGCGTCATCCGCGTCGTCTGCGTAAAAAAGAGTAAGTACATTTATTTCTTTTCACCGAAATATTTCATGAACTGCGTGCGTTCAAAGGCATTCACCTGTTCGGGGTCCTTGGCAGCCATCATGCCCTTGAACTGGCCGACGGTCTCATAACCGTGCAGTGCCATCCAGTCGCGCATGGCTTCCAGCATGGGATAAATGGCTTTTGCACCCTCCTTATACAGTGCGCTGCATACTTCCACAGCCGAAGCACCCACCAGGATGCTCTTGACGATATCCCGTCCGGAAGTCACACCTCCGGATGCCGCATAGTCTATGCGTCCCACTGCTCCGGAGGCAATGCCTATCCAACGCAGGGAGTTGGCAAGCTCACTCTCGTGACTGAGCACGTGGCCGGCAGTATATTCCAGCTTGTCGATGTCAATATCCGTATGATAGAAGCGGTTGAACAACACCACGGCTGCTGCCCCGTTGGCTTGAAGCTGTGCGATGAGCTTCACGGGATTCGTCAGGTTGCTTCCGAGCTTGACGATGACCGGCACATGCACCTGCTCCCTCACGTGTTTCAGGATATCAATGTGACGCTGTTCAAAGGAACCGTATTGATAATCCACGGATGCCTGGAGCGCCATCAGGTTCAGCTCGATAGCATCCGCTCCGGCCTGTTTGATCACCTTGGCATACTCTTCCCATTCGCGGTCCGTGTAGCAGTTGATGCTGGCGATCACAGGAATCGTGCACACCTTCTTGGTCTCTTTCACCAGACGGGTATATTCATCCAGGTAGTGGGCACGAAGGTAACCCTGCAAGTAGTCACCCGCCTCGGGGTAGTCCGTCTCGGCTGCATGATGGGCGGCCTGCCACATGATCTGTTCTTCGAAAAGCGATTTAAGGACGATGGCGCCTGCCCCCGCCTGCTCCAGCTGACGGTTCTTCTCGGCACTATCGGTCAATCCCGAACTGCTGACAATGAACGGATTCTTCAAGTCCAGTCCGGCAAAGGTGGTTTTCAGTCTTTCCATTATTTGAGCTTTTTAGTTCTTAAGTCTTTCTGTGAGCGGGCTTACGGGTCAATCGCCCACCGCGCTATGCTGCAAAGGTACAACAATAATAAAGAATGCGTACGCAGCCGATGGATTTTTACACCCTCTCGGAAGCATCTTTTTGCAAGACTGACTCCAGCCGTCTCCATTCATCTTCAAAATTCGGGGTGAACACTCCCTGTCCCAGGTTGGTACGTATTTCGTCCATGCCGGAAGTACATTCATAGCTCGGTTTGTCAAGCAAGAATTTGTGACAGTGGATGTCTCTTTCGAACGGAACATGAATCCTAATTTGGGAACTTTGGTCAACTACGAGGCTTTTGTAAAAGTGACTGATGAGACCCATGCCAAGAGCTATCAATTCAATGGAGCTACAGGAAGTTTCAAAATAGAGAAGGGGGCTTCCGTAGTCGTAGTTGTTGACCAATCAACCATCCGCATTGACGGAAGATACCGTCCGGAAGCAACCGTCGAATACATAGATGTAATAAGCAGCGATGTAAATGCTCCAAGAGGAGGGGCGCATGCTGGAGCTGTATCTTTTGTAGCAGAAGCAAATATGAAGGTTATCATCCGTATTTATTATAATCCTATATACTATCCTGATCTTAATTAGTGATAAAGAACCTCAAAAAAAACATCCCCTGCCGTTCATTGCGACAGGGGATGTTTTTCTCATTTTTCTTGGTTACTTAGCTTTTGGGGCTTTTTCTTGTCTTGGTAGTTAAAGTAAACAACCCCAACAATAGCTACGACAGTAACGAAAATAGATACTACAATTGCACCCATATTTATTCCTCCTTTTCTTTTTTGTTTCTAACCAGCCATAGTCCAGCTCCTAATGTTGAACCTGATGCAACGATTATAGAGATGAGTATTAATGGACTTTCCAAATCTCCGAAAACAGAAGACAGTAGCAAAGCTGTTACCATATATTTTGCTACATCCATCAGCCATTTTCCTAATTCTTTGCTCATAAGCAAAGATATAAATTTATCGCCAACTATACAGGGAAAGGTCTAAATGATTTGTTGTATTGTCCAATAAAGAATAAATACCGCCATCAAAATTTCTGTTAAACAGAAAGTCTGCATCTTGGCGAAGCAGTATCCATCTATCGCTTCCTTCAGCTCGCCAATATAAGTGTAATATACCTCCAGCATATCCTACTCCATTATGTTTGGGTTCTAGCCGTCCCTTCGGGATAAGAATTTCCATTTTACCCTTCCAAAACCTTGTACCACTTGGAATTTCTATTTGTGTCTGACCGACAACATCATTCCACTCAATGTCATTTTCAGTCCCCTTGGAGTATTTAGTACTCGGTCGGTAGGAGTTAGACCTCAACTTGAACTCACGTTCCCAACGTGCCTGAATCTCACCACGTAGGGCACCTTCCCCTTTGTTGGAAATGGTATAAATCAAGTTCCAAGGAGAACCATCTGGAACCCTGTCTACTAGAAATGAGTTATACTCTCGACCCTCGACCTGCATCATCCGGAGCGCCGGCAGGTTATCCGGTGCCGGAGGAAGAACCTCGTACATCCATTCTTCCTGCGTGCTGCCGTTTTCATAATCCACTGCCATAAACCACGAGCTTTCTCCCTTCTTTTGGAATAGCGGGACCAATTCATACATCCCAGGAGATACAGTCACATAGCATTGGATATATTTTCCATCCCATTGTCCAGACTCTACTTGGATGTCAATCGGCTGGTATTGCTCGACAATCCGTCCGTTCTGCATCAGGACAAAGCGGAGCTTGCCTTCAAAAGAACACCATCCAGTCCAAAATAAACCGAATACCTTACCTTCGTTCTGATAACACTCATAACCATATTCCGTGTAGTTCGGTCGAATCGTCACTTCATCCTCTCCACACTCCCGTATCTGAATCTCGTCCGTCTTGCCGTACTTTCCCCAGTACTCCACATCGATGGGCATATCCTCCATGTATACCGGGGCTGGGTACTTCAAATCCTTGGTAATCAACTGATTATCAAGGATTCTTCTTTTTATCGGGCGTACTAAAAGTGTACTTCCTGACGAAAAGAAAAAGAAAGAGTACTTTCGCCGTTTTATCAACCTTATATTTATGCTTTATTAACGAAGATGTTGCATATTTCTTCCTTTCTCCTGCTTTTGTTTGCTTTGAAAACGGTATCCATCACTTATCTTTGTAACCCAAACCGATTTTAATGCACAACGTATATGGAAGATTTCAGAGAAACCAACTTCAAAAAGATACAGCAGTTACTTGATAAATGTGTTGCCCATGAATACGGGATGAAAACTAATGCGCTTGCCTTAAAGCGTGAATACCTGACGGAAGCGCAAATGAATGACTACATCCGGCAAGAAATTTTCAACGTGACCGAGAACCTTGTATCCCTATGCCAAAAGAACCGTGCCCTGCACAATATACGTTTTGACATACTGATGCCGGACTTCCTTTGGGAAAGCGGTTTCTTCGAGAATCTCTCTTTTGACAAGCGGAAAAAATATATTTCGTTCCAATGTTCTTCTTTTGATATGGACAAATACCTGCAATCTTCCACTTGCTATGATGAGTAGCTTCCGTTCTTTTCTTCCATTGTGCGCCTTGTCATGCAGACCCAATATCTGGAATACCTCCAACAATCGGAGGACGCCAGTCATGCCTCTGTTCCTTTGGATGAGAAATCAGAAGAACAGCCAAAAGAAGAAGAGAAGGCACAGCCTGAGCCGACCAAGATAGTCGGGAAATCCAATCCATTCAAATCAGTCCTTACAACGCAACAAATCAAACTGTTGGTCGAATGTATCAACGAAGCGCACATATTCACCACGACAATCACCCCGAAAATCCTTTCGGACTTCTTCGCCTGCAAACTGAACGGGGTATTGAAGTCCAACAACAACCGCTTGCTGGCTTATCTGATGATGCAGCTTAGCTGCTACAACTATATCGCTTATGAGTGGCAGTCCGTCATAGCCAACAACAAGCTGGTACTTGCCAAGATAAAAGACAAATACCTCACACGCAGCGACTTGTCGAGCGCGACAGACAACGTGAAGTGCATCTACCCGAAAGGATACGAAATCATAGACAAATACATCAAGCAACTGCAAAAAGGTTGAGCATAGTCTGAGCGGTCAAACAAAGCTCAATTAGACTTAATTTCCAAGCCTTTAACTTTGCCCCCGTTAACAAAACGATGCGGCATGTCGGCATAGGTCAAAACAAAAATATTTCACGTGAGTTACCCGTAACTTATGTGTTGATGTTTTGGAGGATGCCGATTTTTGCCCCATCAAAAATAAAACGAGGGTGCGCACCTTCATATTGTTTCACCAAAAAGTTTCAAGCAATATGGAAAAAACTTTGGAAATGCGAGTGGAAGAACTCGAAAGAATGCTGTTTATGACCAAGAATGTGCTTAGCTTCGATGAAGCGAGCGCATTCCTCTGCCTGTCGAAAAGCTATCTCTACAAGCTGACTTCAGGCAACCTGATTCCCCACTACAAGCCGCAGGGGAAGATGCTCTATTTCGAGAAGTCTGAACTGGAAGCATGGCTCCGCCAGAATCCGGTAAAGACCAAAACGCAGATAGAGCATGAAGCGCAGAAGTATGTCCTTAACCGTTCCTTAAAGAAGTAAAGCCCATGGAAAACAAAGAAAGCATAGAGGCTAAAGGGAGTGCCATCATGAAAAAAGGAGGACTTCGCAGCTCTTTGGAAGATCATCCGCCTAAAAGTGACAGATACCTACGACGTGCCGCCCGAAATCCTTTGGGTGAACGGCTCCACCATCGGGACTTTGGGCAATTTCAGCGCGTCCACAGGAAAGGCGAAAAGCAAAAAGACGTTCAACATCTCCGCCATCGTTGCAGCGGCACTGACCAATGACGAGGTGCTGCACTATTCGGCGTGCCTGCCTCCGGACAAACGGAAAATCCTTTATGTGGACACCGAACAGAGCAGATACCATTGCCACAAGGTGATGGAACGCATCCTGCGGCTTGCCGGGCTGCCGACCGACCAAGACAGGGACGACTTTGTTTTCATCGTACTTCGGGAACAGACCCCTGACATGCGGAAGCGGATTATCGAGTATATGCTGGAGAACATGCCCGATGTGGGGCTGCTCATCATTGACGGCATCCGCGACCTGATGTATGACATCAACAGCCCCAGCGAATCGACCGACCTGATAAACCTGCTCATGCGCTGGTCAAGCGGATACAACCTGCACATTCATACCGTGCTGCATCTGAACAAGGGGGATGACAATACGAGGGGACATATCGGCACGGAACTGAACAACAAGGCGGAAACCGTCCTGCAAATCACCAAGAGCACGCAGGACGGGAACATCAGCGAGGTAAAGGCGGCACATATACGCGACCGGGACTTCGAGCCTTTCGCCTTCCGCATCAACGACAGCGCATTGCCCGAAGTCGTGGACGGCTATGTATTCCAGCAGCCCAAGCAGGAAAAAAGTTTCCCGCTTACGGAACTGACTGAACAGCAGCACCGCACGGCGTTGGAAAACGGTTTCGGCAAGCGCACCGTGCAGGGCTATTCCAACGTCATACAGGCGTTGAAGCAGGGCTATGCAAGCATCGGCTACGAGCGGGGACGCAATGTCCTCGTGGCATTGAACACGTTCCTCGTGAACAAGCGTATGATTGTAAAGGAAGGAAAGGGATACCGTTACAATCCCGATTTTCACTACTAAAACAGGTTTGGTTTAGTTCGGACATATATAAGGGGAACAGACTTCCCGTTTCCCGTCACTCCCGGCAATCAAGTCCGGTACAGTACGGGCGTATATATGAAGGTCTAAACCGGACTGGTACACTTCCCAATTATTCATCATCCACTAAAAAGTTTGCATTATGAACATTGAAGAAGCAAAGAAAATACCCATCACCGATTACCTGCACAGTCTGGGATATTCACCCGTCAAGCAGCAGGGAGCGAATCTATGGTACAAATCGCCACTGAGGGAGGAACATGAAGCATCCTTTAAAGTAAACACAGAACGGGAACAATGGTATGACTTCGGGGCTGGCAAAGGCGGCAACATCATCGCACTGGCACAGGAACTTTACTGTTCCGACCATCTGCCGTACCTCTTAAACCGGATAGCAGAACAGGCACAGCATGTCCGCCCGGTCAGTTTTTCTTTTCGGCAGCAAAGGTCGGCACCGAGTTTTCAACATTTGAAAGTCCGCGACCTCACCCATCCGGCATTGCTCCGTTACTTGCAGGGGCGTGGCATTGACCTTACACTGGCAAAAAGAGAATGCAGGGAACTGCGTTTCACTCATGACGGCAAGCCCTACTTCGCCATCGGTTTCCCGAATGTGGCTGGCGGCTACGAGGTGCGCAACTCCTTTTTCAAAGGCTGCATCGCCCCGAAAGACATCACCCATATCCGGCAACAGGGCGAACCGAGGGAGAAGTGCCTGGTGTTCGAAGGCTTCATGGATTATCTTTCATTCCTCACGCTAAGGACAAAGAACTGCCCTGTCATGCCCAACCTTGACAGGCAGGATTACGTCATACTCAACTCCACCGCCAATGTACAGAAAGCCATTGACGCATTGGGGCAGTATGAACGCATCCACTGCCTGCTCGACAATGACGGGGCAGGCATCCGGGCAACGCAAGCCATCACAGCGGAATACTCCTATCGGGTACGGGATTTCTCGCACAATTACCGGGAATATTCCGACCTGAACGATTACCTGTGCGGCAGGAAGCAGGAACAGAAAAACGGACAGAAACTGCTGCTAAGGCAGAAGAAAGGCAGGGGAATCTAACCCGGCGGAGATAGACACTGTGAGTAACGGGCAGACGTTTCTTAGGGGAAGCAAGGTTATGTTTCGGTAGACCGAAACCGCCTTGCTTTGCTCCCCGCAAAGGAAACCGCTCCCGTCGGTCGCAATTTTCAAGACAACTTCCAAAGACAAAAATGTATGACAGATACAAGGAACAAATCAGGCGGTCGTCCGGCAAAAAACCGGATAGACAAGCAAAGACGTGTGGTCAGCACGAAGCTGACCGAGTTGCAGTATTACGCCGTTAGGAAGCGGGCATCAGAAGCCGGGCTGCGTGTCAGCGAGTATGTGCGGCAGGCTGTCGTGTCGGCAGAGATAACGCCCCGGCTGAACAGGCAGGATACGGACATCCTCCGCAAACTGGCAGGCGAAGCGAACAACATCAACCAGCTGGCACACCGGGCAAATGCCGGAGGCTTTGCGAAAGTGGCGGTCGAACTGGTGAAACTTAAGAACAGGATAGTGGAAATCATAAGCCATTTGTCGGATGATTGGAAAAATAAGGAAAGGAAGCGGGTTTAAGGGCTGTGTGGACTACGTGCTGGGCAAGCAGCAGGCGGTCTTGCTCCATGCAGACGGAGTACTGACGGAAAGCAGGCAGGACATCATCCGCTGCTTCTGCGCACAAGCCTCCATGAATCCCCGTCTGGGCAAGCCAGTCGGACATATCGCGCTGAGCTATTCGGTAAACGATGCGCCCAAGCTGACGGACGAGAAGATGATACAACTTGCGCAAGAGTATATGCGAGAGATGAAAATCACCGATACGCAGTACATCATCGTGCGCCACCAAGACAGGGAGCATCCGCATGTGCATATCGTGTTCAATCGCATAGACAACAACGGCAAGACCATCTCGGACAGGAACGACATGTACCGCAACGAGCAGGTGTGCAAGAAGCTGAAAGCCAAGCACGGGCTATACTTCGCCAAAGGCAAGGAACTGGTTAAGCGGCATCGCCTGAAAGAGCCGGACAAGTCGAAATACGAGATTTACACGGCTGTGAGGAATGAAATCGGCAAGTCCAAAAGTTGGCGGCAGTTACAGGAGCGGCTGGCAGAAAAGGGCATCGGCATCCGCTTCAAGTATAAAGGGCGTACAGACGAAGTGCAGGGCATCTCCTTCACCAAAGGTGCCTATACGTTCAAAGGTTCGGAAATAGACCGCAATTTCAGCTTCTCCAAACTGGATAAGCATTTCGGGAACGCAGGAATGGATACCGTAAAAAATAGCCAGCAGATAGTTTCCGCACCTATTTTGGAGCCTGAGCAAACACCGCAAAGGAACGACAGCCCTTCAATGGGCGGCTTGTTCAGCTTGTTCGATGTTTCGCCGTCTGCTCCATCGGACGAAGAAATTGACTGGAGTCTGAGAAAAAAGAAGAAGAAAAAGAAAAGACAACTTAAACTGTAAACGGATATGGAAGAAAATTTGATTTTAGAGGGGCTTCTCTCCATGGTCACGGAACTGAAGGAGAAGCAGGAAGCGCAGGTGACGCCAGCCGGACGCGAGGAAACCCTTTCCCGACTGGAGGCTATAGAACGGGCATTGTCTGAGTTACGCAGGAACCCGGCGGTTCCCGAAAAAGAGTTGCAAGACATCCTGACCCGGCTTGCCGAACTGCGGAAATCAGGACAGGAACAACGGCAATCTTTCGGGGAGGTCAAGAATTATGTAGTAGCCACTTTCGGCTGTCTCAAGGAAATGCTGGAAACAATGAAGCGGTACCATGATGAGCGCATGGCAGAAAAAGAAGAAGCCAAACCCGTACCGTTTCATCGGCGGATTTACAACAAAGTAACTTCTTTGGTACGCCCGAAGCTATTCCTCTTTTCGGCAGGTCTGATTGTCTGTGCCACGTCCCTGTTCCTGAATGTCCGTCTGGCTGAACGGATGGGGCAGTTGCAGGACAACGACATGAAATACCGTTATCTGCTGATGCAGGGACAAGCGGACGGCAATACCCTTGAAAGACTGGAGAATAAGTTCAAGTGGCAGCGGGACGAGCGTTTTATCCGCAACCTGACGGATTCGGTACTAGATTTTGAGGAACGTTGCCGCAGGCAGGCGGAAGCCTTGGAACGGGCAAAGCTGCTTAATGAGCAGGCTGAGCAGTTGAAAAAGGAAGCTGATAGGTTAGGAAATCAGTAAATAGCAAAAAGCCGAGGTGAAGGATAAGTCCCATAACTTCGGCTTTTGAGTTTAATAGTTATACGTAATTCAAACAGACTATTTTTTTAGACAAGCCTTGACCATCGTCAAGGTTTATATGATATTTTTCACGAAAAAAGAAAAGTGAAATCTTATTGTTAAGATTTTATTTTATATTTGCGCCGCTTGAAAGGAAAACAAATATATGTAGAACAAAAAACTACTTTTTATGGCAAACCTATCAAAAGAAGGCAATATTCAACATAAACTTGGATTTGCCGGGTTACTCATCACATTGGGTATTGTTTTTGGTGACATTGGAACATCGCCACTCTATGTTATGAAAGCCATCATTCATACTGGAGAAGCTCTTGATGAAAATTATGTTTTAGGCGCATTGTCTTGTATCATATGGACGCTTACTCTTCAGACTACGGTGAAATATGTGCTGGTGGCTCTCCGTGCCGACAATAACGGGGAGGGTGGCATACTTGCGCTTTATGCCCTTTTACGCCGCCACAGAAGAAGGTGGATTTACATCATTGCCATTATCGGTGCGAGCACTTTGCTTGCTGATGGTATTATCACTCCAGCCATTACGGTCACAACTGCCATAGAAGGACTTGAAAGTATCAGTCCGCATCTGCCTGTGATTCCTATTACACTGACCATTATTACCATTATATTTTTCGTTCAGCGTTTTGGTACAGAAAATATAGGACGGTCATTTGGCATATTTATGCTACTTTGGTTCCTGCTTCTTGGAATCGCCGGAGCTATCAGTCTGACTTCCTATCCTCAAGTATTCAAGGCATTCAATCCTTACTATGCCATACGGTTATTAGTGGAATCCCCCCACTGGTTTCTGATATTGGGTGCCGTTTTCTTGTGTACCACTGGTGCAGAAGCCTTATACTCTGATTTAGGGCACTGTGGCAGACGAAATATTACGGTCAGTTGGATATTTGTAAAGGTGATGCTTATTCTAAATTATTTGGGGCAAGGAGCGTGGGTATTGCATCATCCGGAAAGTGCAGAAGGTACAGTGAACCCATTTTATTCAATCATGCCACAAGAAATACTGTTGTTTTCCATAGCAATGGCTACCGGGGCAGCTATTGTTGCGAGCCAAGCTCTAATAAGCGGTTCATTTTCCATATTGAGTGAAGCTATGAACTTGAATTTCTGGCCTCGTATGCGTATTAAGCACCCTACCAACGTAAAAGGTCAGTCATTTATTCCAATGGTAAACCTTGTAATGTATATTGGAGTAATATTTACTATATTGTTGTTTCGAGATTCCACCCACATGGAAGCCGCTTATGGACTTGCCATAACTATTACAATGTTGATGACAACATTGTTGTTGGGATTCTATTTGCATATGCATAACATTCCACGCATTCTATCAATACTGTTTGTCGGCGGATATTGTGTTATTGAAGGTATTTTCCTTGCTGCAAACCTGTCCAAATTTATGGTCGGAGGTTGGTTTACGCTGTTAATAGGTGGATTATTATGTTTTATCATGTTTGTATGGGTAAGTGCCAACAAAATTCGTCGAAAACATATGTCTTCCAAACGGTTAAGTGAATACTACAACATTATTTCTGATATTAAGGCGGACGAAAGCATATCCAAATATGCTTCTAATCTTGTCTATGTGAATCATGCAGACAAAGAAGGTTGTGTGGACGATAAATTGTTGTATTCCATAATTAATAAGCAGCCTAAACGGGCAGATCATTATTGGCTTATTAACCTTGAATTTGTGGATACACCAGACACACTTGAATATAATTGTTCCACATTAATAAAAGGGACATTGTTTAGTATAACCATGCGTATAGGTTTTCGTATAGAACCGCGCGTGAGCCTTTATTTACGACAAGTAGTTGATGACCTTGTTGCGGATGGTGAAGTAGAACTAACAAGCTCTTATCCTTCATTGCATAAGAATGGCATACCGGGTGATTTTCGCTTTATTATTATCCACCGGATATATTATCCTGAAGATTCCCGTAACCGCCGACAAAATTTGCTGATGAGCCTTTATGCCTTAATTAGAAAGATAGGCATTGGAGAACCGAGTGCGTTGGGGCTTGACACATCGGTTGTTGTTGTCGAGCGTGTACCGTTAATTATAGCTAATAGGGCAAAACATATTCGTCGTATAGAGCGGATTAAGCCTGAAAAATGCGATAATGATGCTAATATAGTCTTGGAAGAACAGAATGTATCATAAGTGACTTGCTATAATTATCGTCTGCATTTACGGTTTAGTTCTGTCTTTTGTATATACATCCAAACTAACCTAAACCTATTCTTGTTGGCAGTAATAAACGTGCTGGCGAAAAGAGAAAGAATGGCTTTCCTTCTTTTCGCCAGTAGTGTTTTTTTTATTGCTAATAGTTTGCAGTTGAAATGAACTTCTTAATTTCCTCTTCAGTGGGAAGTTCTATCATATACTTTTGCACGAAAATATTCGGGTCTAATCCGGCAGTGGCGTACTTTACCAACGTGTCGCCCTTCTCAGTACAAAGCAGGATGCCGACAGGCGAATTGTCGTCGGGCTGCATCACTTCCGCCTTGAAGTAGTTAAGGTATAGGTTCAGTTGCGAAGCGTACTCATGGCGGAACTTGTCTATCTTCAATTCCACGATGACATGGCATTTCAAAATGCGGTGGTAAAACACGAGGTCGGCAAAGAAATAATCCCCGTCTATCAGGATTCTCTTTTGGCGTGCTTCGAAGCAGAACCCATGCCCCATTTCCAACAGAAAGTGCTGCAGGTTGTCGAGAATGGATTGCTCCAAGTCGTTTTCCGTTACCAAAGCACGGTCGTTCAATCCCAAGAACTCCAACGTAACGGGCGTGTTAATAATGTCTTTGGGCTGCAGCGGCATGGCTTGCCGCTGCACCAAGGCAGACAAGGTTTCCTTATTTTGGGATAATCCGCTGCGTTCGTAATAGAGGGAATTGATTTGCCGCTCCAATTCCTTTACTGACCAGCAGCCCCGAATGGCTTCCATTTCGTAGAAAGCACGTTTTACAGGGTTATCAATGGGTGAAATTACATTCAAATGGGTAGAGGATAGGCGGCTAAATAACTTTTCGGGTGGGGTAATCCATTTGTTTTGAGCCGATTGAATGTATTGAGAAGATTCGGCGGTTGGCGACCGCCGAATTGGGTCTGCAAATTCGGCGGACAGTGTGTGCCGAATTTCGCTTCCTGCCAATATGTATTGTGCGATAGGCTCTTTCAGTTGCGGATAAACGAGGTACAACCGCCGGAACTCACGAAACCTGCGCTCGTTCAGTCCTTTGACATTCAACCGCTGTTCCAGTTTCTTCAACAGTTGCTCGCCGTATGCGGCACGGTCTTCACCGTTTTGCTCAAACTCCACGATATAGCAGCCCATGAGCCAGTTGCGGGCAGTCAGAGCGAGGTTTACAGCGTGTGCGGCTTGTGCCTGCAACGTGCTTTGTATCGTGCTGATATGTTTTACTAATGCTTCAAAGTCCATAATTGCAAAGGTAAGTCTTTTATGGTTAAAACTTTAATTCCGGCAGGCTGTTTATCGCTTCCTCTTTCAATTTATCCACCGCACGGGTGTATTTCTCCGTATGTTTCAGTCCGCTATGCCCGAGCAGGCTGGCAACCGTCTTGATGTTCGCCCCATTGTTGAGGATATTCACGGCGAATGAGTGACGAGCGCAATGCCAGCTTATGTGCTTATCTATCCCGGCTCTTTTCACCCAACGCTTGACGGATTTGCAGCAACTTTAATACGAAGGCAGGTTGAAGATGAGAGCGTCTTTGTTACCGTCTGCCGGCGGTTCTCCCACAAGCGAAAGAAGCCCGTCATTGAGCGGAATAACCACACCGCTACTGGCGGAATGACCTTTGGTCTTGTTCTGCTCAAATTTTAGCAGCTTGTTGGCGTAGTCGATATTCTTATAGGTAAGGTCTTTCACATCACAGAAGCGCAAGCCACAATACAGGCAAAAGATAAACGCACGCCTTACGTTGGGGTTCTCGTTGTCATAATGGCACGCAATCAACCGCAGGATTTCTTCCGGCGAAAGCACATCCTTGCGTAGTATCTGGCTATCCGCCTTGCAGGTAACGCCTTTGCAGGGGTCTTTCAGCATCACATCGTGGTCAATCGCATAGTGGATAACCTTCTTGAAACGCTGGAAGATGCTTTTAGCCCCTTCGCCCACGCTCCGGGATTGCAGATAAGCTACGAACTGTTCCATCATGTCCTTCGTGATAAGTTCCGGCTTGATGCCGAACTCGTGCATCGGGTAATGCTCCTTCAAAAAGTCCTTGAAACGGCTTAGGGCGATTTGCACCATCCGAATGTCTTTCTTGGTATAGTCATTGATATAGGCTTGAAAATAATCCAAGAAATTCACGTTCCGGTCTTTTTTCAGGCGATAGCCCAACATGCTTTCCTTGAACTCCTGTTCACGCTCGGCACGTATCCTTACGGCAAGTTCCAATGTTTCCTTGTTTTGCTGGCGTTCCGCAGAAGTACGGGGCTTTTCTATCAGATACAAACTGAGGTTTTCTTTTCGCCTGTGATGCTTGACGGCGAACTTCGGCTTTCCCAGCATCTTACCGCTTTCATAATACACCTGATTACCGTTTTCATCCAACACGGGCTTTTCCTCTCTACCCAAATAATACTCCAGATATAGGCTGATTCTGCCGTCCGACAGTTTATTTTGCTCCAATTTTGGGTTTTCTTTCGTTTTATTTTCTAACTTTGCCATTGTTTAGAGGTTTTATCCCGATTTAGGTACCATAACCGGGTGATTACGCTAAATAATTGATTTTCTTTTGTTTTCCGATATTGCAAAGGTACAAAAGAAAATGGAATTTCAAAGTGTACTAAAAGTGTACTGAATAACAGAAAATGGGCAAAATATGGCAAAAATGGAGAAAATAAGAAAGATGCAAATAGCTGATAATAAGGAAAATAAATTCTTTTATTTTCCTATGATTTCTATGCTTTGTACCGGGGCGTTGTACATACCCTTCAGGTTGAACGTATAGGTGTAGATATACCCGGCTTTCCACTCGTGCTTTGCCGGAATCTCGTAGCTGCACCGGTGACCGTCCACGTCAAAGCTCACCGTATAGCCGTAGCAGGAGACTGTCGGGAACACGACCGCCTCGTTCATCACCGGTGATGCGTCGTTGAGGAGGTAGTTTCCACCTGCCGGGATGCTACCCGCGTTCCCTTCCTGGACCACGCTGCCGTCTGCGGCATCGAGCCGTCCCCGGGTCCTTATGCCCGAGATGGTGACGTTCTCCACCTTTCCCTGTCCCATGTATTCGTCCTTCATGACCTTGATACGCACAAGGCTCAGGGCATGCTTCATCGTGAGTGCCGCCGTGGGCACCTGCTTCGTCACCCTTGCCGTCCCGTACAGGCAGTCCTCCTGTCGGGTGAGGTCTACGGGAATCTCCCGGCAATCCGTCACCGATGCGCTGTAAGGAAAGTACGCCGTGACGTTCATGTCGCCCTTGACCGGTGCGTTGCCACCCGCCTTCCATTCGTTCCCGTCATAGGCAAAGCTGACGTTCGAGCTGACGGCACCTCCGCCGTTGTCCGTGGCGAACACGCCCATCGTATGTCCGACTTGGAACGCTTCCACAATAGCCCTTGTCTTTATCCCTTCAAGAGAGGGGTTGACGGCGAGCATGATGTCCTTCGCCTCCGCAGGCTTTTCGTTCGGTGTCACTACCGGCGGTTCATTTATCACCGGTTCATCATTGGAACATGCCAGGAACATCCCCAGGCATACCACACAACTAATGTATTTAAATGTCTCCATAACTTGAAATGGCTGGTTGTTGATGCTGTAAAGATACAATCCATTATGGATTTTTACACCCTCTCGGGAGCATCTTTTTGCAAGGCTGACTCCAACCGTCTCCATTCATCTTCAAAATTCGGGGTGAACACTCCCTGTCCCAGGTTGGTACGTATTTCGTCGGCGGTCCAGAAACGTCCGCCATCCAGTTCTTCACTCGGACGGATTTCTCCCTCATACACCGTACGGAAGCTGTAGACCAGTTCGCGTTCGCGTGAGGACTCAAACACGTAGCGGTAGAGTTGCTCGGGCACAAAATCCGTGATACCCAGTTCTTCGCATGCTTCACGCCGCAGGGCACGGTCGACATTTTCTCCCAGGTCGACATGGCCTCCGACAGACGTATCCCAGCGTCCCGGCTGGATATCTTTCCACAGCGGACGCTTCTGCAGGAAAAGCTCTCCCTGACTGTTCATCACATGCAGATGGACAACCGGATGAAGCTTCATGCTTCCATTGTGGCACTCACCGCGTGTGGCGGCATCGAGGATGTTCCCTTCCTCGTCGACAACGGGAAAGAGTTCTTCGTTATTATCATGTGGTGTAGTCATAGCAACGGACAATTTTGTCTGCAAAGGTAAAGATTTGACCGTAATCTGAAGCTATTTTTAAGATACAACGTATATCACGGAGTAATTACAGGAATAAAGAAAAGTAAACAGCACGAACCTATCCGCCACCCATTTCCAACATCCTGTCAAACAGAAAGCATATTCAGGCATTTGCCTGACACTATTTCGGGAATCGCCTCTTTTCGCTAACTCATACTTTTCAAAATCGGCGTAAACTGGAGAGGGAATGCTAAAACAAATTAACGTTCGCCTCAAGTTAAGCCTTCGTTTTTAGAAAACTATACATTTCATTTTCGAAAAACAGACAAAACGTGCCCGGAACAATATTGTTTCACGAGCCAAACAATATTGTTTGACGCGTCAAACACATTAGTTTCATACCTCAAACACTATTGTTTCGTGCCCGGAAGTCAAATCTTTGGAAAACGAAAGTAAGAAATTGTGAGTTTCGTTCTCCAGAAGAAGGGCGCTGTCAATAAATCGGAAGGTAGCATCCTGCACCAGTGTATCAGATATCAGGTATCAAAAGGCAACTCCATACGTCCTCCAAGGTGCATGCGAATGGTATCAAAGGAAAATCGGTATCAATGTGTATTTGGCAAATCGCCTGAGAATGCCACGGAATCCACCAATCCGTATTTTGGTGCGAGGGAAGGCACTGTGGAGCGGTTCATTTGACATTTTGACAAATTGGCCCTATCTTCGTCCGTCAGTTTTTCAAACACCGGAAATAATGAAGGCAGATATTGAATCATTCAGACAAGCCGTATACGCCATCGTAGCGTCCATACCACCGGGAAAAGTAATGAACTACGGACAGATAGCCTGGCTGGCAGGAATGCCCCGACATGCCCGGCTCGTGGGACGCATACTGGGCGAAGTCCCGGCATCACTCAACCTGCCCTGTCATCGTGTGGTCAACAGTCAGGGACGAACGGCTCCGCACTGGCACGAACAGACCGACAGGCTGCATGCGGAAGGGGTCCTCTTCCGCGCGAACGGATGTGTCGACCTGAAACGGTGCGGATGGGACCTGAACACCGAGGTTGACAACCCCGACTGAAACACCTGCAACATGACACGGGAAGCGCGGGTTCGTTGTGATTTTATAAGGAAATTCCATCCATTTATCGTACCTTTGCCCATCAAACGTAAACGCATGTGTGATTATGAAAATTAGATTACTACTATTATGGGGGCTTCTACTCTTCTTTGTCTTTGACACTTCGCAAGCCCAACGGTTGAATCCCCGGCAACGATACAACCGGAACTATTTTAAGAATGTGGTAAAAGCCTATTCGGACTATCTGGATAAAAAGACGGCACAATACTGGCTGCCGGACTCCACCGGACGGGTTTACCAGCCAAATGTCGAAATCAATCCCATCTATTATCGTCTGTTTACCCCGGTCACCGTCTATCATTCGACGGTGTTGCGTGCCATGAACGGACAGCTCACCGACTCACTGATGGTGGACAGCACCGAAGAGACGCAGGAAGACGCATTGCTTCCCGTCCGCATGGCGCGCATCGAGCAGGATGAAGACATCGCACACGCCATGGACAAGGCGTTGGTCTACACCTACCTGAATCACCCGACGCTGGTCCGCCAGACAGAAGACAAAGTGAGGTCCCAGCGCGTGTTCAAGGAAGGTATCATGCCGGACAGCCCACGCCGTCAGCGGATGACCGACCTGATCAAGGAGCCGAACTGGAACGACCCGGGGGTCAACCAGAACCTGGTCATCCGGAAGCCGAACTTCTGGAAACATTCAGCAAGCGCCTCCCTGCAATTCACACAGAACTACATATCAAGCAACTGGTACAAAGGTGGTGAGAGCAACAACACGATGCTCTCGGGACTGGACATCAGCCTGAACTATGATGACAAGCAACGCATCCAGTTTGACAACCGCCTGGAGTGGAAACTGGGCTTTACCACCTCACGCTCCGACACCGTACACAAATACAAGACCAATACCGACCTGATCCGTCTGACCTCCAAATTCGGCATCAAGGCATTCTCCTCCTGGTACTACACCGTACAGACGGAACTCTCCACCCAGATCTTCGGCAACTACAAGACCAACAGCCACGAAGTGAACTCCAGCTTCCTGGCTCCGGGCTATCTGAAGGTGGACCTCGGTATGGACTTCAAGAAAAACCTGAAGAACCTGACATTCTCAGCTGTCATATCCCCTCTGTCCTACAAACTGACGTATGTGGGTGATGATGATGTCGACGAGACCAAGTTCGGAGTCGAAGAGGGCAAACGTTCCAAGAACGACCTGGGTTCGAACCTGCAGATCAACTCCAAATGGACCATCCTCTCCAACATCACCTGGGAGACGCGTCTCTCCTACTTCACCACCTACGAACGTGCGGAAGCCGAATGGGAGAACACCTTCAACTTCCAGCTGAACCGCTACCTGTCGACCAAGCTGTTCGTACATGCACGCTTCGATGACGGGGTGGAACGGGATGAGGATAACGACAGCTTCTTCCAGTTGAGCGAGTTGCTCAGCTTCGGCTTGAGTTATAGTTTTTAAACCTCATATACAATGTTGACATTAGACAATATTTACAGAGCATCTTATGTATTGAAAGAAGTAATCCGCCGTACCGACCTCATCAAGGCTCCCTCCATCAACCCGGGGAGTGAAATCTACCTGAAGCCTGAGAACCTGCAGGTGACAGGCTCGTTCAAGGTACGCGGTGCCTACTACAAAATCTCACAACTGACCGACGAAGAAAAGGCAAAGGGCGTCATCGCATGCTCGGCTGGCAACCATGCACAAGGAGTCGCACTGGCTGCCACACACAGCGGCATCAAGTCGCTCATCTGTCTCCCCGAAGGAGCTCCCATCAGCAAGGTGGAAGCCACCCGGCATCTGGGTGCAGACATCTGCCTGGTAAAGGGTGTCTACGACGATGCTTACCAACGTGCCATGCAACTGCGCGACGAAATGGGTTACACCTTCGTACATCCTTTTGACGATGAACTTGTCATCGCCGGACAAGGCACCATCGGTCTGGAACTGCTCGAACAATTGCCTGATGTCGACAATGTGATTGTTCCTATTGGCGGCGGTGGCCTGATCAGTGGAGTCGCCTATGCCATCAAGAGCCTCAACCCCTCGGTGAAAGTGTATGGCGTACAAGCCAGCGGTGCACCGAGCATGGTGCAGAGCTTCGAGAAGCACCACATCGAGTGCCTGCCTTCCGTCTCGACCATTGCGGACGGAATCGCCGTGAAGGAGCCGGGCGAACATACCTTTGATCTGTGTGAAAAGTATGTCGACGGCATCGTCACCGTCAGCGAAGACGAAATCTGTGCAGCCATCCTGGCACTGATGGAACAGCAGAAGCTCATCGCCGAAGGAGCCGGAGCGGTATCGGTTGCGGCAGCCATGTTCAATAAAGTTCCCGTCGAAGGGAAAAAGACCATTTGCCTGGTGAGCGGCGGAAACATCGACGTGACCATCCTGAGCCGGGTCATCAACCGTGGTCTGACAAAGAGCGGCAGGAACTGCGTCCTGACACTGGAACTGATCGACAAGCCGGGACAGCTCATGCGCGTGGCACAGGTCATCGCCCAGCATGGCGCCAACATCCTGTCGTCGCACCATGAACGCAACGGGGAGAATGCCAACGTCAACGCCTGCACCCTCCGTGTCGTCATGGAAACACGCAACGCCGAGCACGTGGAGGAAATCCGCAAAGCCCTGCTGGCCGACGGCTTCCGCATCCTCGACTGACGGGAACCGAAAGAGCGGTGCAACACGACCGCCCCAACACCTGCAAACAAAAAAACTCAAAAACCCAACAATATGGCAGACGATAAAAAAATCATTTTCTCGATGGTAGGCGTAAGCAAAGCCTTCCAGCAGAACAAACAGGTTTTAAAGAACATCTACCTATCCTTCTTCTACGGAGCCAAAATCGGCATCATCGGTCTGAACGGTTCCGGAAAGTCCACGTTGCTCAAAATCATTGCCGGACTGGACAAGAGCTACCAGGGCGAAGTGGTCTTCTCACCGGGCTACAGCGTGGGCTACCTGCCCCAGGAACCGCAGCTGGACAACACGAAGACCGTGAAGGAAGTGGTCATGGAGGGAGTGCAGCCCATCGTGGACGTACTCACGGAGTATGAAGAAATCAACAACAAGTTCGGCTTGCCGGAGTACTATGAGAACCCGGAAAAGATGGACGCGCTCTTTGCCCGTCAGGCAGAACTGCAGGACAAGATTGATGCCACCGACGCCTGGAACCTCGACAGCAAGCTGGAGCGTGCCATGGATGCCCTGCGCTGTCCACCTGAAGACCAGCCGGTCGCCAACCTCTCAGGAGGAGAGCGTCGTCGTGTCGCCCTGTGCCGTCTGCTGTTGCAGAAGCCTGACATCCTCCTGCTGGACGAGCCGACCAACCACCTCGATGCCGAATCCATCGACTGGCTGGAGCAGCACCTGCAGCAATACGAGGGAACCGTCATCGCCGTGACACACGACCGCTACTTCCTCGACGACGTGGCGGGCTGGATACTGGAGCTCGACCGTGGCGAAGGCATCCCCTGGAAGGGTAACTACTCCAGCTGGCTGGAACAGAAGACACGGCGCATGGAACTGGAGGAAAAGACTGCCAGCAAACGCCGCAAGACCCTGGAACGCGAGCTGGAATGGGTACGCATGGCACCCAAGGCACGTCAGGCGAAGGGAAAAGCCCGTCTGAACTCGTACGACAAGCTCCTCAATGAGGACCAGAAGGAGAAGGAAGAGAAGCTCGAAATCTTCATCCCCAACGGTCCGCGTCTGGGAAACAAGGTCATCGAAGCCCACGGCATGCGCAAGGCTTATGGCGACAAGCTGCTGTTCGACAACCTGGAGTTCAGCCTTCCGCCTAACGGCATCGTCGGCGTGATTGGTCCGAACGGAGCCGGAAAGACTACCCTCTTCCGCCTCATCATGGGACTGGAAACCCCTGACGCGGGAACGTTCGAAGTGGGAGAAACCGTCAAGCTCGCCTATGTGGACCAGCAACACAAGGACATCGACCCCAACAAGAGCGTCTACCAGGTCATCAGCGGAGGCAACGAACTGATACGCATGGGCAACCGTGACGTGAATGCACGTGCCTACCTGTCGCGCTTCAACTTCTCCGGTGCAGACCAGGAAAAGCTCTGCGGCGTGCTGTCAGGTGGCGAGCGGAACCGACTCCACCTTGCCATGGCGCTGAAGGAAGAGGGCAACGTGCTCCTGCTCGACGAGCCGACCAATGACATTGACGTGAACACCCTGCGTGCCCTGGAAGAAGGTCTGGAGGAGTTTGCCGGATGTGCGGTAGTCATCAGCCACGACCGCTGGTTTCTCGACCGTATCTGTACACACATCCTGGCATTTGAGGGCGACTCCAAAGTGTTCTACTTCGAGGGCTCCTATTCCGAATACGAAGAGAACAAGATGAAACGTCTCGGCAAGGAAGAGCCGAAGCGCATCCGTTACCGCAAACTGATGGAAGACTGATGGAAGAAAAGATAACCAAGGAATTTATCGACGGGCTTCTGCAATGGGGACAGGAGCGGCTCGACAAGGGAGACTACCCGAAGGAGACGGTACGGGTCAATGTCTCACACAGCATCCCCGATTGCCGCGTCTACATCGATGCCATGGTGCATACGCTGGCATTGCATTGGGAGAACCCGCTGTTCCGCCCCATGGTGGAGGAGTTCGACGAGTTCCGGCATTTGCTGACGGACCATCCGGCTGCCTCCTGACCCGTCATACGGCAGAGTAGCCGGAGGGTCCGCAACGGAAGCAGCACTTATTGCTCCGACAAGTACGGATTCATGCCGGTACATGTACGGCTTAGACCGACCAAAGTATAATACTTAGGGGGTCTAAGTATTATACTTAGCCTGCCTAAGTATAATACTTTGCCTCATCTATCCGTCACTTGGACGGAATACATGTACGGGATAGTCCGGGCAATACTCCCGGTACTGCATCTGACGAAGGTGTGTCAACAGGAATCTCATGTTCCCGCTGACGCACCTTCTTGCTTTGGCAGGACATACCGCAGCACGACGTAGCCCAGCACACCGGCCAGTACGGTGCCGACCAACACGCCAAGCTTTGCCTGGTTGAGCAGGACCTCGTCGGTCTCCCCGAAGGACAAGTTGGCAATGAAAAGCGAGACGGTGAATCCGATACCGCCCAACAGCGACACACCTGCCACATTCTGCCAGTTCATCCCTTGCGGCAGAGCCGTCACACGGCTGCGTACGGCCAGCCAGGTGAACAGGTAGATGCCGACGGACTTTCCCAGCACCAGACCGATGACGATGGCATAGGTCACCGGACCTGCAACAGCTCCTTCCGCCCCCGACAGGGTGATTCCGGCATTGGCAAAGGCAAAGAGCGGCATGATGAGATAGTTGACCATGCCGTGCATGCGGTCTTCCATGAACTGGAGGGGAGAGATGACCCGGTCGGAAGCCGACTCGATGCTCTTCAGGATATCAATCTGATTGGGAGTGAGCAGGATGCTGCTCTTGTCGAAATGGGGGAACTCGGCTACGTTCTCACGGATGCGCGCGATGTACTTCTTCACATTCAGGCACGGTATGGAGGGGATGGTGAAGGCGACCAGTACGCCGGCAATCGTCGCATGTACACCTGACTGCAGGAACAGGTACCACACCACAATGCCCGCCCAACAGTAGAACGTCCGCGACATGACCCGCATCCGGTTGGCAACCGCCAGCAACAGCAACACTCCCAGTGCACCCAGCAGATAAGCCACATCGAGATGAGAGGTATAGCCGAAAGCAATCACCAGGATGCCGCCAATGTCGTCAACTACCGCAAAGGCAGTCAGGAAGATTTTCAGGCTGAGCGGGACACGCTTTCCGAAAAGGCTGAGCACTCCCAGCGAGAAAGCGATGTCCGTTGCCATGGGGATGGCCAGACCGTCGGCTGCCGGTGTACCCGCCGTCAGAGCAAAATAGAGCAGCACGGGAATCAACATACCACCCACAGCGGCAATGATGGGCAACAGAGCCTGGCGAAGGCTGGAGAGCTCACCCACCAGCACCTCGCGCTTGATTTCCAGTCCGACGGAGAAAAAGAAGACCGCCATCAGGGCGTCATTGATGAACGCCATCAACGTGAGCGGCTCTCCGTGATGGCTGAACAGGTTGAAACTGCCTACCTGCAACGAGACAGGGTGACTCCAGAAGGCATGATAGGCATCCGCCCAGGGAGAGTTGGCAACTACCATGGCAAGCACGGCAACAATCATCAGCACCATACCACCGTTGACGCGGTGTTTCAGGAAACTCAGGAATGAGTAATCGAAAGTTTTCATAATCGGATTGTTCATGTTCATTGTCGTATTTGTTTTTTCAGGTCAGACGTTCAGCGGGGAAGACGGGCAGCTGCCGGAAAGGGTTGCTGCTTCACTTCATGAATACCAGATAGACTGCCATCACCAGACAGAGGAAAGCCGCCGCATGATTCCAATGCAACGCTTCTCCCTTGAAGAAGACCGTCGTAAAGACCGTGAAGATAATGAGGGTGATGACCTCCTGGATTACCTTCAGCTGCAGCAGGGAGAAAGGTCCCCCGTTGCCCACATAGCCGATGCGGTTCGCCGGAATCTGACACGAATATTCCGCCAAAGCAATAAACCAGGAGAAAAGAATGACGCCGTAGAGCGGCCAGTTGGAAATGACCTTCATTTCCTGAAGTTTCAAATGTCCATACCAAGCGAAGGTCATGAAGATGTTTGAAACAATCAACAGTAGGATCGTGTAAACGCCTGTCATATCAGTTAATCTATTTTAGAGGGTAAAAGTTCTTCTTGTACATTGGTCATGCTGCCCCACAGGCTGTAACGGGCTTCAGGATTCAGTTCCTCCAGCCGACGAAGGACGTCCTTCATCCGCGCCCGGTTGGAGGCGGTTTCATAGGGACAGTTCTTCACCTGTTTCCGGTAGCCCCGCAAGGCAGCCAGTTCCTCCAGGTCGGCTTCGTGCACCAGACAGAGCGGACGAATGAGGGTCATGTCGAACTTGTGCATCACCAGCTTGGGCGGCATGCTGCTGAATGCGCCCTGGAAGGTGATGTTCATCAGCAGAGTCTGAAGGATGTCGTCCATGTGATGTCCCAGGGCAATCTTGTTGCATCCGTGCTCCTTGGCTACGGTAAAGAGTGCCTTGCGCCGGTTCCACGAACAAAGGAAGCAGGGAGACTTGCGCGTGTCGGTCGAGGGGTCAAACGAAGTCTCATAATGGACAAAGGGGACTCCCAACCCTTCACTGTACGCCTTCAGATAATCCAGGTCAGCGCGGTAGGCAATGTTCGTCATACCGACATGAACCGCCATGAGCGAGAAACGCGGCTTGTGGATGCGCGAGCGCAACGCCAGCAGTTCAAGCAGCGCCATGGAGTCTTTTCCTCCCGACAGTCCCACGAGAATCTTGTCATCATCTTCAATCAATCCATACTTCACCACGCCCTTGGCAAAACGCTGGTTGATGCGGCGCAGGAGTTTGTCTTCAGTTGTCAGTAGTGCCATAAAGAGTATTCATCGTCTGAGCCAGTCACGGCTCTCTTTAAAAATGGGCAGCAAAATTACAGCATTTCAGAGAAATCTTCGTACTTTTGGGCTGACTTTATAACAAATGATTCATACAAACACCGACTTCTTATGAACAAGAGATATGTCCTGTTGCTTGCCGCCTTCCTAGGCATTACCCTGATGCAAGCCCAAACACTCAGTCAGGCACGTGAACTTTTCAACCAAGGAAAATATGCAGAAGCCCTCCCGGCGTTCCAACGTCTGGTGAAGCAGAGCCCCTCAAACGCCAACTATAATTATTGGTACGGAGCCTGCTGTGTAGAGACTGGCGCCGACTCCCTTGCTACCCCCTACCTGGAGAAGGCTGCCAAGCGGAAGGTGCTGGATGCCTACCCCTACCTGACCCGGGCACAGATGGCGCAATACCTTTATGATGAGGCTGTGGAAACCTGCGAAGACTACATCGAACTGCTCACAGCCAAAAAGAAAGAGACCACCGATGCCGAGACCGCACTGGCACGTGCCCGCATGGCTTCCCTGATGCTGCGAGGGACCGAGCGCGTCTGTGTCATCGACAGTTTTGTGGTGGACAGGGACAATTTCCTTTCTGCCTATAATATAGGTAAGGAATGTGGCTCAGTGGCCCTGGCAGACGGAAACATCTTCTACCAGAACGAATTGGGACAAAAGCGCTACTGGGCACTGCCCAAAGGCAAACACATCGGGCTTTTCACCAGTGACAAGCTGCTCGATGAATGGACTGCCCCCAAAGCGATTGAAGGATTGAGCGAGGACGGCGACAACAGCTATCCTTATCTGTTGGGCGACGGCACCACCCTTTACTATGCCAACAACGGCAGCGAATCCCTGGGAGGCTATGATATCTTCGTGACGCGTTTCAACACCGAGACCGGCAAGTTCCTCAAAGCCGAGAACCTGGGCATGCCTTACAACTCGCCTGCCAACGACTACATGATGGTCATCGACGAATTCAACAACCTCGGCTGGTTTGTTTCCGACCGCTATCAGCCCGAAGGGAAGGTGTGCACCTATGTCTTCGTGCCCAACTCCTCCCGTGAGACCTTCGATTACGAGAATGACGGGGAAGAGCTGATTGTCCGCCGCGCAAAGCTGAGCAGCATCCGCGACACCTGGACGGACGAGGATGTGGTACGCCAGGCACGTCAGCGACTTGCCATGCTGGTCCATGACCGGCCGACGCAGACCGAACGCCCCGACTTCACGTTCCTCATCGATGACCGGACGGTTTACCACAAGCTCGCCGACTTCCGTTCACGTGAAGCCCAGACGCTCTTCCGCCAGTGGCAGCAGATGCAAAAGGACTACCTGACCCTCTCCCAACAGCTCGACGGACTGCGTACCCGGTATGCATCTTCGCCCGAAGCAAGCCGGCAGACCCTGGCTCCGCAAATCCTCGACCTAGAGAAGCGCAAGGAGCAAATGAGCAACGAGCTGGACGAATTGGAGGTAAAAGCACGCAATACTGAAAAAAATCAGCTCGACCGATAGGATATATTCCCAAAGAGCCTTACCTTTGGAAAAACTAACCAATCAGGGAGAATCACCATGGAACTAGTCATCATTGCCGTCTTGCTTGTCGTCGGACTCATTCTTTTGGTTGCCGAGGTCTACCTCTTTCCCGGCATCAGCCTGGCAGGAATCTGCTCCACCGCATGCCTCATCTTTGCCAATGTCTATGCCTATCTTCATTTGGGCGGCATGGCCTGTCTCGTCACCTTCCTCATCACCCTCGTCAGCTGTGGAGGAATCCTGCTGTGGGTCTTCCGCTCCAAGGCACTCGAACGGGCAGCCCTGAAGGAAGACATCGACTCGACCGTGCACAACACGGCTGTCGACTCCATCCGGCCGGGAGACAAAGGCATCGCCATCACCCGTCTGGCACTCATCGGCAATGCTGAAATCAACGGACACATCGTGGAGGTGAAGTCGCTCGACGGCTTCATCGACGAGAAGACACCCATCGTGGTACAACGGGTGGTAGAGAGTACCGTATGGGTCCTGCCCGCCAAAGAGTGACAGCCTCCCCTATTCCATCACGAACCATTAACCTTTAATATTTATGACCATGTATCTGACTTTAGCGCTCATTGTCGGGATTATCATCTTCCTGGCAATCGTGTTGCACTACATCCCTTTCCTGCTTTGGCTGTCAGCCAAGGCTTCGGGTGTGCACATCTCTCTCGTACAACTCTTCCTGATGCGTATCCGGAATGTTCCGCCATCGGTAATCGTACAGGCACTCATCGAGGCTCATAAGGCCGGACTCCAGTTCATCACCCGCGACGGACTCGAAGCCCACTATCTGGCTGGCGGTCATGTCGCCAAGGTGGTCCATGCCCTGGTGTCAGCAGCTAAAGCCAATATCGAACTGTCCTTTCAGATGGCTACTGCCATCGACCTGGCAGGACGCGATGTCTTCGAAGCCGTACAGATGTCTGTCAACCCGAAGGTCATCGATACACCGCCCGTGACGGCTGTTGCCAAAGACGGCATCCAGCTGATTGCAAAAGCACGCGTGACGGTCCGTGCCAACATCCGCCAACTGGTGGGTGGTGCCGGCGAAGACACCGTCCTGGCACGTGTCGGCGAAGGTATCGTCTCCTCCATCGGCTCGTCAGAGAACCACAAGTCGGTGCTGGAGAATCCCGACTCCATCTCGAAGCTTGTCCTCCGCAAGGGACTGGATGCAGGCACCGCCTTCGAAATCCTGTCCATCGATATTGCCGACATTGACATCGGCCGGAACATCGGTGCCGCCCTGCAAATAGACCAAGCCAATGCCGACAAGAACATCGCACAGGCAAAAGCCGAGGAACGCCGCGCCATGGCTGTGGCTACCGAACAGGAAATGAAAGCAAAAGCGGAAGAGGCACGTGCCATGGTTATCCAAGCCGAAGCGGAAGTGCCCAAGGCAATGGCAGAAGCTTTCCGAAACGGCAACCTGGGCATCATGGACTACTACCGGATGAAGAACATCGAAGCCGACACCCGGATGCGCGACAACATTGCCCATCCGCAGAACAACGGACAGACTTCACTGGATAAATAACGTAATGACAGACTCCGCCATGGCTACTTATTTCCCTCCTTCCGAACTGATCATCAATCCCGACGGTTCCATCTTCCACCTCCACGTGCGTCCCGAGCAGCTCGCAGACCGTGTCATCCTTGTGGGTGACCCGGGACGTGTGCCCCTCGTGGCATCTCACTTTGAAACACGCGAATGTGACATCCAGAGCCGCGAGTTCCACACCATTACCGGAACGCGGAAGGGCAAACGCATCACGGTCGTATCGACCGGCATCGGTTGTGACAACATCGACATCGTGCTCAACGAGCTGGATGCCCTTGCCAACATCGACTTCGGGACCCGCCGGGAGAACCCCGTCCTGCGCTCCCTTCAGCTGGTCCGCATCGGGACGTGTGGCGGGCTGCAGCCGGATACCCCCTTGGGCTCCTTCGTCTGTTCGGAAATCTCCATCGGCTTCGACGGACTGCTGAACTTCTACGGGGGACGTGATGCCGTGTGCGACCTCGGACTGGAGCAGGCTTTCCTGACCCACATGGGGTGGAGCGGTTCGACAGGCATTTCCCATCCGTATGCCATCCATGCCGACCGTGAACTGGTCGAACGCATTGCCGGAGAAGACATGATACGCGGCATCACCATCTCGGCACCCGGTTTCTTCGGTCCGCAAGGGCGTGAACTTCGCATTCCGCTTGCCGACCCGCAACAGAACGCCAAGATTGAATCATTCAGTTACGACGGACGCCACATCACCAACTTCGAAATGGAAAGTTCTGCCGTAGCCGGACTGAGCCGTCTGCTGGGGCACCATGCTACCACGGTCTGCATGGTCATTGCCAACCGACGTGCCAAGGAAGCCAATGCCAACTACAAGAACAGCATTGACACACTCATTGAAACAGTGCTTGAACGCCTGTAACGGCTCCAGGTTCCCTGCCTGTCAGCGAATCTGCCATTCCCCAACAAACATAATTCAGTATGTCCCGTCCCTTACGCACAATCTGTCTCCTCTTGCTTGCCGTCCTGCCATTCCGGCTGACGGCACAAGAGGAGCTTGCGCGTACCCTGCATGAACAGGAGGAAGTGCTGGCACACGACCCGGACAACACGGAGGCGCTGCGTCGGTTGATGTTTCTCCATCTCGACCGGGCGGACTACCGCAAAGCCATCGAGTACGGACAACGGCTGTTGGACATCGGATACGAAAGAAAAGACTACCACCAGGCTGTCCTCTATGCCCACACTGGACTGGGACAGGCATACACCATGCTGGGTGACTCGATTGCTTACAGACACTTGGGACAGGCACGTTCCAACGCACTGACGGCACAGAATGACTCGGCGCTCTGCTCGGTCTACAACGGACTCGGACTCTATGCGCTCAACATCGACAAGGACTACTATTCCGCCCTGCACTACTACTTTCTCGGACTGGAAGCTGCCAAACGCTGCCACTACGAACGGTTACACACCATCCTGCTCGCCAACATTTCCGCCGTGTACTTCCTGAAACGGGATACGGCAGGACTCGCCTACTCGCTCGAAGCCTACGAACGGGGACACCGCCTCTCGTCTCCTTACCTTATATATATAGGTGCCCTGACGACCGCCTATATGTATTACCTGAACGGTGAATATGACCGGGCACTCCCCTACATCAAGGAAGCGGAGTTCCTCATGCAGCAGAACGACTTCTACGACCAGGGCAATGTCCATGCACTCTATGGCATGATTCTGACGGCACAAGGAAACACGGCAGAGGCCATCACGCTGTTCCGACGGGGATTAGACCTGAAGGAGAAGAACCAGACTTCCACCCACGTGATGCTGCTGCACGGCTATGCACGGGCACTGCAGCAGGAAGGTAAGACTGACAAGGCCATCCGCCTGCTGGAGGAGGCACTCTCCCTGACCGACCGGGAAAACAATGCCGTCTACCGGGACGAAGTCATCGATGCCTTGTCGGACTGTTATGCCGCCCAAGGCGATTATGCCCGGGCACTTGACTGGCTGCGTCGGCTGAACAACGAGAACGATACCCTGTACAATACCGATAAAGAGAAAATCATCAGCGAGCTGCGCCTGAAGTATGATTCCGAAAGGCAGGAGAATGAAATCAAGCAGGGGAAGCTGGCACTGCTCCGGAAAGAGAAGCATGAACAGTTGCTCATCGCCATCCTCACGGTCATCGGAGTTGCGACCGTACTCTTGTGGCAACTTTACCGGCGCAAGAACCGGCTGTACCAAAGCATCGTCCGTCAGAACCAGGAGGCCTTGCGACGTGAACAGCAACTGTCCGACCACATCCGGGTCCTGCAGAACGAGAAATACACCGCGTCCTCACTCACGGGAGAAAAGAAGCTCACGCTCTTCCAGCGGCTGGAAGAACTGATGCGCGAACAAGCCATCTACAAAGACAACCAGCTCACCAAGGACAAGGCTGCCGAACTGCTGGATACCAACCGCACCTATCTGTCACAAGCCATCAACGAACAGACCGGACTGAACTTCACCCAATACATCAACCAGTACCGGGTGAATGAAGCCGTCCGTCTGCTGAGCGACCCCTCGAACACGACAACACTCAAAGCCATCGCTGCCGAAGTAGGCTTCAGCTCCATGTCCACCTTCTACAAACTGTTCCAGAACAGCGTGGGGATGCCTCCCAAACAATACCGCGACACGGTAATGGAGCTGAAGGAAAAGGACAACTGACACAGAGAGGGGCATCCGATACCGGAAATCTTTTCCATATACGGCAATTGCCGGAGGTGTATGCGGAAATATTAGGGGAAATCTATTCTTTTTCATTCTTTTGCGATACTGAATAGCATGAGAAAGAAGAATGAATATAAACCTCTAAACAAATGCCATTATGGAAAAAGACACACCTATCCCCTGCCGGCTGTTCCTGATGCTGGCCGTGCTTTTCGCACTTTGGGCAGGTCCTTCCTGCGCACAATCTTACCAACGTACCATTCACGGAATTGTCGTGGACGAGCATGAACAACCGCTCCCTGCCGCTCACGTGAAAGAGGTGCCCGCCACTCCGGGAGCATCCGTTGCCGGTGTCATCACCGACGTACAAGGACATTTCACCCTCACACTGCCTGCCTCCGCCAAAGCCATCGAGGTTTCCTTCCTGGGTTATGAAATCCAGCAGGTGGCACTGACCGACGCTACTGACTACGAGATAGCACTCATCCCTTCCAGCGAACTGCTGGATGAAGTCGTCGTCACAGGCTACCAGACCATCTCCAAGGAACGGGCGACAGGTGCTTTTTCCAAGATTGACGCGAAGAAACTGGAGACGCAACGCCTCAACGATGTCGGTTCCATGCTCGACGGACGCATCGCCGGATACAGTGACGGCAAAATCCGTGGCGTGACCTCCATGAACGGCTTGACTACCCCGCTGTATGTCATCGACGGCTTCCCGGTGGAGAAGACCACCAACGACGGCTACGGCAACTGGGTGGAGAGCGTGCCGGACATCAATGTGGAGGACATCGAGAGCATCACCGTGCTGAAGGATGCGGCTGCCACCTCCATTTACGGTGCACGCGCTGCCAACGGCGTCGTGGTCATCACAACCAAACGGGCGAAGAAGGACCAGCTGAACGTCTCCTTCTCGGCAACTCTCACCGTACAGCCTTATGAGTATTATACAGGACACCTGGCAGATGCCGCCACCATGATTGGGATTGAATCGGAATGGGCCCTCCAAAACCCAAATCTTCAGGGAACCGATGCCGACGTCATGGAGTACGCACAAAACGCCTTGGACAACATGACCTACCAGTCACAAGGTATCCGCAACTACCTGAAGTATTTCGCAGGGAAACAGTCACTGGACGATACCATGGCTGCCCTGGAGGCTCTTGCCGCACAAGGCTACCGCTACTACCGCGACATGGAGAAGTACGGCAAACGCAACCCGCTCACCCAGCAATATAACCTGAGCATCGGCAAAGGCAGCGAACGCAACACGTTCAACGCCTCCATCTCCTACCGCGACAACCGGCTGGAGGACAAGTATTCGGCGAACCGTACCATCGGCATCAATCTCCAGAACTCCACCCGGCTCACTGACTGGCTGACCTTCGACGTCGGCACTTACCTGAACTATGGGACGGGGAACACGCAGAGCTTCGACCTCCTCTCGCCCAACTACACCTTCATGCCCTATGACGCCCTGATGGACGACGGAGGAACTCCGCACACCAACACTGAGGCTGACCGTTACAGCACCAGTCAGCTGAACACGCTGAAGAACTACGGACTCTACAACCTGGACATCACCCCGCTCGACGAAATCGGGATGAACCTGAAGAAGAACCGCGACTTCAGCAACCGTACGTTTGCACGCCTGAGCTTCCGGATTACCGACTGGCTGAAGTACACGGCGTCGTTTCAATATGAATATGCCGAACTGAAGAACAAGCAACTGCGCAGCAAGGATTCCTACGAAGTGCGCAACCGTGTGAACACATTCGCTTCCGCAGGCACCGACGGTACGGTATTCAACCTTCCCTACGGCAACATCTACTTCACCGAAGCCAACACGACGCATGCCTACAACTTCCGTCAGCAACTCGACTTCCAGAAGACCTTTGCAGGCAAGCACGACGTGACCGCCATATTCGGAACGGAAACCCGAGAGAACAAGATGGACTATGCCAGCCAGACGCTCTACAACTATGACCCCGCCCTGCTGACTTATACGCTGATTGATGCCAACCGGCTGAGCACCACCAGCGGCGTATGGGGCTGGGCAAGCTTCACCCAGAACGACAATGCCTACATCCGTCAGCTGGTGAACCGCTACGTGTCCATCTACGGCAATGCCGCCTATACCTACGACGGACGCTATACCCTCACGGGAAGTATCCGTTGGGACAAGACCAACCTCTTTGCCACCGGCTCGAAATACCAGCGCCGTCCCATCTGGTCCACGGGTGTCAGCTGGAACCTCGACAAGGAAAGCTGGTTCAATGCCAAGGGAGTGAACATGCTGAAGCTCCGTATGAGCTACGGTATCGGAGGTAACATCGCCAAGAACTCCGCTCCTTACATGACTGCCTACTATGGCAACAACAACAATGTGGGCGGCATCCAGGGAACCATCCAGAGCCGCCCGAACCCCAGCCTGCGTTGGGAAAAGACCACGACCTTCAACCTCGGCGTCGACTTCGCCCTGCTGGACAACCGGCTCAACGGCTCGATTGAATACTACAACAAGAAAGGCTCCGACCTCCTTGCCAACACCATGGGCGTACCCACGGAGGGATGGGGATACAGCACCTACACCATCAACAACGGCAAGATGACCAACCAAGGTTTCGAACTGACGCTCTCGGGCGACATCATCCGCACCAATGACTGGAACTGGAACGTGTCAGGCGTGCTGGGCTACAACAAGAACGAAGTGACCTACGTCAACGTGGAAGCTCCGGTAGCCTACCTGGTCATCGACTACCCGACTGCCTATCCGCGCATCGGCAATCCCTACAATGCCATTTACGGCTACCAGTGGGCAGGACTGAGCGCGACCGGTACACCGCAGGTCTATGACGCCGAAGGCAACCTCTTCACGGACATGGCTCCGACGGAAATCGAGGACCTCATTTACCTGGGAACGACCGTACCGACTTACACCGGCTCCATCAATACCAACCTGCGCTGGAAGAACTGGGAACTTGCCGCACAGTTTGCCTTCGAGGGCGGCCACAAGATGCGCAACACCAACCTCGCCTACATCTCTTCGGGCATGGCTCCCGTAAGCGCCTCCATTGCCGACCGCTGGATGGCACCGGGCGACGAGGCTCATACCGACGTACCGCGATACATCTCCTCCGAGAGTCCGGACTACAACTACGAGTACTACAACATGTATGCCCGTGCCTCGGTCAACGTCATCAGCGCTGCCAACTGGCGCATGAAGAACCTCTCGCTGACCTACCGCATCCCCGCCGACTTCTGCCGGAGCCTCTCCCTGCAGAGTGCACGCATCATGCTGGGCATGGAGAACGTGTTCACCGCAGCCAGGAGCCGAGACGCCAAGTACCTGCTGGGCGGCTACGTGAAACCCAACTACCTCTGTGGCATCTACCTGAATTTCTAACCCAACAACGAAGACCATCATGAAGAAACTGACATACCTATTCGCCCTCGCCGGACTGCTCGGCATGAGCTCCTGCAACGACTACCTGGACATCGTGCCCAAGGGCAACAAGATTCCCACCACGCTGGCTGACTATGAGGCATTGTTGCGCAATGAATACACCATCTCACAGACGCCCGTCACCAATGCGCTCTACCTGCTCAACGACCAGTACATGACCAAATCCAGTCTGGGCAGCCCGACCCTGAACACCGCCAACTACCTGTGGGACGAGAATGCCAACCGCATCACCCTCAACAACTCGGACGAAGGAACGTACTATTACCTCTATGGCGGCATCTCCTCCTGCAACCTCATCGTCGAGAATGCTCCCACGGCAACCGAGTCCACCGAAGAGGAACGCAACGAAGTGATTGCCTATGCCAAGGTCATCCGTGCCTACAACTACTTCGTCCTGGCAAACTACTATGCGGACACCTATGAAACGTCTACGGCAGCCGAGAAGCTGAGTGTCCCCCTCATCACCAGCGCGAACATCAGTGCTCCCTACCGTCAGGTGAGCATTGCCGAAATCTATGACTTCATCCTCAAGGACATACAGGAAGCCATCGACAGCGGCCTTCCGGCAAAATCTCAGACGGTGCTCCATCCGAACCTCGGTGCGGCATACGCCCTGCTGGCACGTGTCTACCTCCAGATGGGAAACTACTCCGAAGCCCTGCGCCATGCCGACCTCGCCTTGGGACAGAACGATGCCCTCTATGACTGGAACGCCTTCTACAATGCCCACCAGGCAACCATCGAAAAAGCGGACGACTACACCAACCTGCCCTCCCCGATGGGCTTCGATTACGTAGAGACCTACTACTTCCGCCACGGTATCCGTACCGGCATAGGCAATGAATCCAACATCCCCATAGAACGAAGCGAACGTTTCGAAGCTGGCGATGCACGCTTCCTCTCACGCTGGAAACGCTACACCACCGGTGACGACACCTACTACCGCAGCGTCATTAGCGGCTATTTCAACCACGCCGGACTGACTACTGCCGAGGTCTACCTTATCAAGGCGGAATGCCAGGCACGGCTTGCCTCGGGCAACGACTTCACCGAAGCCATGAACACCCTCAATACCGTCCGGAAGACCCGCATCCGTCCCGACGTGTATCAGCCCGCCCAAGCCTCGACACTCGCCGAAGCCATTGAACTCATCCGCCGGACCAAAGACAACGAGCTGATTTTCTCCATCGTTCCTTTTGCCGACGCACGCCGTTTCAACAGCGAAGGCACCTACGCCCGTACGCTGACCAAGACCTACGAAGGAAAGACACTCACCCTTGCCCCCGACTCCCACTTGTGGACCATGCCTTTCCCGGCAGGTGCCCTCAACAACCCGGGCAACGGCAGCATCCAACAAAATGTGAACAAATAAACCCTTACCACCATGATGAAAAAAGAAACCATTCTCCTTGCAGCTGCCGCCTTGCTTGCCGCAGCCTGTTCCTCCACTCCGTCCACTGACGGATATACCTTGACGGGACACATCGAAGGCCTGCCCGACAGCACCCACGTGCAACTCATCCCCGTGAGCCATTACAACGAGAAACCACTGGCGGACACCGTCATCGTCAACGGAGAATTCACCTTCACGGGCAAGATGGACGAACCGCGTGCCGTCCTCCTGCTGGTGAAAGACGCCTACGGTTCCCGTCGGCTGATGTTGGAAAACACCGCCATCGAAGTGAGCGGCACCGTTACGGCAACCGACAACAACGGCACCCCGAGCTATGACCTCGACCGTCTGTCGGTCAGCGGCTCTCCCCTCAGTACCCGTTATGACTCGCTGATGTCCGTACGCGAACAGATGGATGCCCTCTTCAAAGCGAAAGCCACGCTCTATAAAGACTCCACGATGGAGGCCCGTGCAGCAGCCAACCACAAGTTCTTCGCTACCGTCGACTCCACCTTCCACGCGGCAGTCCTGAGCCAGAAGGATTCCTACTGGGGTCCGCTGTTGATGATCTCGCTCACCAGCTACCTCGACAAAGGACAGCAGGCATGGTATGACGAGCTGTCCGACGCCGCCAAGGCATCCTACTACGGACAGAAGGTGAAAGAAGAGCTCTATCCTGCCGGGAAGGTCGGTTCTGCCGTTGCCGAGTTCACCGTCAAGGACAAGGATGGCAAAGAGGTGACCCTCGCCTCCCTGCGCGAAGGCAAGAAGTACGTCCTCATCGACTTCTGGGCTTCGTGGTGCAACCCCTGCCGCAAGGAAATCCCCAACTTGAAGAACCTCTACAAGCTCTACGGCGACAAAGGCTTCCAGATTGTGAGCATTTCTATCGACAAGAAGAAGGCTGAATGGGAGAAGGCACTCGAAGAAGAGCAACTGCCCTGGCCCAACTTCCTCGACGAAACAGGCGTAGCAGACCTCTACAAGGTACGGTTCGTCCCCACGATGTACCTCATCGACGCTCAAGGTACGCTGGTAGGTGAGAATCTCCGCGGACAAGCGCTTGCCGACAAGCTGAAAGAGCTGTTCCAGTAACATACCAACCGGTCATCAGACTTTGAGCAGTCCAATAACCCGGTTCGGGTTGAATCCCGGTTCCATCACCGGGGGTTGTTTGAACACCAAGGCACAGAAGTGCAGAGGAGGAATCCGAAGCTCTTTTGTGCCTTTCCCATTCGTCCCGGCGCCCTCCAGACAGACACCGGCATTCCGGTCTTCCCTCCTCACCCGGTCGTCCCCTGCCCGTTTCCACGTTTTTCCCCTCTTCCCACAGGTTTCCCTTCCGACACGGCACGATTCCAAAAACAATTCCCTATCTTTGCCGCCAGCTTAATTGACAGAACCAAATACACGTAACACAACCATTATGGAAAATAGAAAAGGTCTTATCATGGCACTCATCGGAGTGCTGATTGTTGGTCTTGCCATTGTCTCCTTCCTGCTGTTCCGCAGCCATTCCGCCAATCAGGAGATGCAGCAGCTCTTCGAAGTGGAGAAGGAAGAGATGGAGAACGAATACTCCAACTTCGCCAACCAGTATGACGAACTCCAAATCAAAATCAACAACGACTCCCTCTACCAGAAGCTGGAACAGGAGAAGCTCAAGACACAGCGTCTGCTGGAAGAGCTGCGCCAGGTGAAGTCCAGCAATGCCGCTGAAATCATGCGTCTGCGCAAAGAGCTGAAGACCGTACGTGCCGTCATGCGCACCTACATCATCCAGATCGACTCGCTCAATCGCATCAACCAGCAGCTGACGTCGGAGAACCAGAGCGTGAAGAAGAAGTACAACGAGGCAACCCAGCAAATCAGCAGCCTCTCAGAAGAGAAGAAGACCCTCAATGAGAAGGTGACTCTCGCCTCCCAGCTTGATGCCACCCACATCACCGTGACGCCGACCAACAAACGGGGCAAGAAGACAGACCGCATCAAACGTATCACCCGGCTCGACATCAGCTTCACCGTCGTGAAGAACATTACCGCCGAAACGGGACAGCGCACCCTCTATGTCCGCATCACCAAGCCGAACCAGGAAGTGCTGACCAAGAGTGCTGCCAACACCTTCCCCTATGAGAACCGCAACATCGCCTACTCCATCAAGAAGTACATCGAATACACGGGTGAAGAACAGAACGTGACCGTGTACTGGAATGTCGAAGAGTTCCTCCAGGCAGGTACCTACCGGGTGGACATCTTCGCCGACGGCAACCTCATCGGTTCGCAAACATTTGACTTGGATTGACGGGGCGTTTCCCCGATACCCTCCCCCTCCTGTCTTACCGACGGGAATGATACGTACGAGGCACGAAGACACGACATGGAACTCCATCCGGACGGCAGTTCCCTTTCATGTCTTCGTGCCTTGCTCGTTTACTCCCCACATGGAAAGGAAGATACCAACGGGTGAATAACCCTTTTTAACTTCGGTAACGTTATAAATTCCTAAAGGAGTATGGTTATTCAATCAATGCAGAGTTACTTTGCACACATCGTTGCATACGCAATTATTGCCGTGCAAAGAAAACCTCAACCACCTAAATTCAGGATAAGAAATATGAAGAAACTAATCGGCATCCTTCTGCTGTGTTCCGTTTGCAGTGCGGCACACAGTCAGACTGTCCTCAGCCTGGACAGTTGCCGGGCAATGGCTCTGCGCAACAACAAAGAGCTGCGCATTGCACGAGAAAAGACAAAGTCTGCACACTACGAACGCAAGGCGGCATTCACCAACTACCTGCCCAAGCTGTCTGCCACAGGCGCCTACCTGCACAACAACAAGGAACTCTCCCTCTTGAGCGACGACCAGAAGACAACCCTCACCAACATGGGGACCGGTCTGGCGACTGCCGTTCCCGCCCTGCAGGCACTGGGCGTGGACCAGCTGCTCAACTCCCTGGGCAGCACTGTCGTCAACGGATTGCGCACTGACACACGCAATGTCTATGCCGGCGCCGTCACCCTGACGCAGCCTCTCTTCATGGGAGGCAAGATACGCGCCTACAACCAGATTACGCGCTACGCCGAACAGCTCTCACGTGCCCAGGAGAATGCCGGCACGCAGGACATCATCCTCAGCACCGACGAAGCCTACTGGCAGGTGGTCTCACTCGCCAACAAGAAACGGCTTGCCGAAAGCTTCCTGGCACTGGTGAAGCAACTCGACAGCGACGTCGACAAGATGATACGCGAAGGGGTAGCCACCAAGGCGGACGGACTGTCCGTCAAGGTCAAAGTCAACGAAGCCGAAATGACTCTCACCAAGGTCAACGACGGACTGAGCCTCGCCAAGATGTTGCTTTGCCAGCTCTGCGGCATCGACGACCTGCACACCCCCATACAGCTGGCTGACGAAACGCTGGAGAACCTGCCCTTACCGACTTCCAGCACCGAAGCGGACGTGGCGATGGCATTCAACAACCGTCCGGAACTCATCAGTCTCGAACTTGCCCACAAGATTTACCGGCAGAAGGTGAACGTGGCACGCGCGGAGTTCCTGCCCAGCGTGGCACTGACGGGCAACTACCTCATCACCAACCCGTCGGTGTTCAACAGCTTCGAGAAGAAGTTCCGCGGCATGTGGAACGTCGGTGTCCTCGTCAGTGTACCCATCTTCCACTGGGGAGAAGGAGTCTACAAGGTGAAGTCTGCCAAGGCACAGGCCGAAGCCGTCCGCTACCAGCTCGACGAAGCCAAAGAGAAAATCGAGTTGCAGGTGAACCAGTGCGCCTTCAAAATCGACGAGGCGCTCCGCAAGCTGCAAATGACGGAAAAGAACATGGAGAAAGCCGACGAGAACCTGCGCTATGCCAACCTGGGCTTCAAGGAAGGCGTCATCCCGACCAGCAACGTGCTGGAAGCACAGACAGCTTGGCTCTCCGCCCAATCGGAGAAAATCGACGCACAAATCGACGTGAAGCTCACCGATGTCTACCTGAAGAAGGCGCTCGGCAAGCTCGGTCAGTGAATCCTCCCCAAGAATCAACAAGAACGTATAACATCAAAACCATTTTATAAAAGCCTACAACTATGCTTACAGAAAAACAACAGAACAAGAATATCATATTGGCACTCATCACCCTGGTGCTCGTCATCGGAGTGGTAGCCCTGGTGGGATACCTCACGTTGGGAAGGACCCCGGAAATCATTCAGGGACAGGCTGAAGCCGACGAATACCGTGTATCGAGCAAAGTGCCGGGACGCATCCTGGAGCTCCGCGTCAAGGAAGGACAGAAGGTGCACAAGGGCGACACTCTTGCCATTCTCGAAGCTCCCGACGTAGCAGCCAAACTGGCTCAGGCTGAAGCAGCCGAAGCTGCCGCACAGGCACAGCATGAGAAGGCGGAACGCGGCACACGCGCCGAGCAGCTGCAAGCCGCCTACGAGATGTGGCAGAAGGCGAAGGCTGGACTGGAGATTGCCGAGAAATCCTACAACCGCGTGAACCGCCTCTTCGAAGAGGGAGTGATGTCGGCACAGAAGCGCGACGAGGCTTACGCCAACTACAATGCCATGGTAGCCACGGAAAAGGCGGCACGTGCCCAGTATGACATGGCGCGCAACGGCGCACAACGGGAAGACAAGGCGATGGCGGCTGCCATGGTCGACCGTGCCAAGGGTGCCGTGGCTGAAGTAAACTCCTACATCAACGAGACCGTGCTGATTGCACAGGCTGACGGCGAAGTGACCGAGATATTCCCCAAGGTGGGCGAACTCGTGGGGACGGGCGCTCCCATCATGAATGTCACCCTCCTGGATGCCGTATGGGCCACGTTCAACGTCCGCGAGGACCTGCTGAAGGACTTCCAGATCGGACAGGAAATCACGGCATACGTCCCCGCCCTCGACCAGGAAGTGCACCTCAAGGTGTACTACATGAAGGACCTGGGCAGCTATGCGGCATGGAAGGCCACCAAGACGACCGGCCAATTTGACATGAAGACGTTCGAGGTGCGTGCCGAGCCGGCACACCCGCTACCCGGCCTGCGTCCCGGCATGAGCATCATAGTCAAAGGAATCGAGTAAGACAATCCGGCTTCCGCAAGTTCAGGCGGAATGCCAGCAAGAAACAACCAGAATCATGCGAATCCTCCTTCTTCGAATAGAGAGGCTCACCCTGCGGGAGCTCAAGCGGATGACAGCCCGTCCGCTATACCTCTTCTGCATGGTCATCGCCCCCCTGTTCTGTTACCTGTTCTTCACCACCCTGATGGGTAGCGGACTGCCGACCGGACTGCCGGTGGGCGTGGTCGACATGGACAACACCTCGACCACCCGTACCATCGTGCGCAACCTGGACGCCTTCCAGCAGACTGCCATCACCGCCCATTACAAGGACGTGACCGAAGCCCGCCAGGCGATGCAGCGCGGCGACATCTACGCATTCTACTACATCCCCGAAGGCACGACTGAAAAAGCCATCTCGGGCCGTCAGCCCCGCGTGTCGTTCTACACCAACGGCTCCTATCTCATTGCCGGCTCGTTGCTCTACAAGGACCTGCTCACCATTACCGAGCTTGCCAATGCGTCCGTGGGACAACAGACGCTGCTGGCAAAAGGCGCCACCGAACGGCAGGCGCTGGCGTTCCTGCAACCCATCCTCATCGACACCCATCCGCTCCACAACCCGTGGCTGAACTATTCCGTCTACCTGTGCAACACCTTGCTGCCCGGCGTGCTGATGCTGCTCATCTTCATGGTGACAGTCTACTCCATCGGCTCGGAAGTGAAGGAAGGGACGGCACACGAATGGATGAGGCTGGGGCACAACAACCTCAACCTCGCCTTGGCAGGCAAGCTGTTTCCGCAGACCATCATCTTCTTCATCATGGCAGCGGGCTACAACGTCTACCTCTACGGCGTGCTCCACTTCCCGTGCAACAGCGGCATCTTCCCCATGTTGCTTGCCTCGCTGTTGCTGGTGCTTGCCTCGCAGTCGTTCGGCATCTTCCTCTACGGCTTGTTGCCGACCCTGCGTTTCGCCCTGAGTGCCGCCTCGCTGTGGGGCGTCATCTCCTTCTCTATCTCGGGCTTCAGCTTCCCGGTGATGGCGATGCACCCGACCCTGCAGGCACTGAGCAACCTGTTCCCCCTGCGCCACTACTTCCTCATCTATGTGGACCAGGCGCTCAACGGCTACCCGATGAGCTATGCATGGGTGTCCTACCTCGCCCTGCTCGTGTTCGTGCTGCTGCCTCTGTTCATCCTGAAGCGGCTCCACAACGCCATCCTCTATTACCGCTACATACCCTAAACGAAAAGACATCATGAAACAAAATAACCTACGTACCGTATTCAAAGAAGGCTTCCTCGACATCTTCTATGTGTGGGGGATGGAGATGCGCAGCGTCCTCAAGGATGCCGGCGTGCTGATATTCTTCGTCCTCGTCCCCCTCGCCTATCCGCTGGTCTATGCCTTCATCTACACCAATGAGACCGTACGCGAGGTACCCGTTGTGGCTGTCGATGCGTCCCACTCCTCGCGCAGCCGCGAGTTTCTCCGTCGGGTGGACGGCACTGCCGATGTACATATCGTGGGCTATGCCGCCAACCTGGAAGAGGCGAAGCGCATCATGCGTGAGAAAGGTGCATACGGCAGCATCTACATCCCCGAGGAATTCAACGACAACCTGATGCGGGGCGAACAGGCATACGTCAGCATCTTCTGCGACATGAGCGGACTGCTCTACTACAAGGCGTTGCTGAGCTCGTGCACCGAGGTGTCGCTCGACATGAACAAGGACATCCAGGTGCAGCGGCTGGGCAACACGACCGCCCGTCAGGACGAAGTCAGCACGCAGCCCATCGAGTACACGTACGTCACCCTGTTCAATCCCCAGAACGGTTTTGCCTCCTTCCTCATCCCCGCCGTGCTGATGCTCATCATCCAGCAGACCCTGCTGCTGGGCGTCGGCCTGTCGGTCGGCACCCAACGGGAGGGAAACCGCTTCCGCGAGCTTGTCCCCATCAACCGCCACTACCACGGCACGTTGCGCATCGTGCTGGGCAAGGCACTGGTCTACCTGATGATTTACCTGCTGGTCGATGTCTACATCGTCTGTGTCGTGCCGAAGCTGTTCAGCCTCGTGCAGATACCCGACGTCGGCACACTGACTGCCTTCATGCTGCCCTACACCCTGGCGTGCATCTTCTTTGCCATGACGGCTTCCATCCTCATCCGCAACCGCGAGACGTGCATGCTCATCTATGTGTTCACCTCCGTCCCGTTGCTCTTCATCAGCGGAATCTCGTGGCCGGGTGCATCCATCCCGGCATTCTGGAAGGTATTCTCCTGGATATTCCCCTCGACCTTTGGCATCAACGGCTTTGTCCACATCAACACCATGGGGGCTACCCTGGGAGAAGTGGCTGCCGAGTATCGTGCCCTCTGGATACAGACGGGCGTATACTTCCTCACGACCTGCCTGGTCTACCGGTACCAGATTATCCGCAGCCGCAAGCTGTTGCTGAAGGAACGGGAGAAACAGCTGATGAGCCAACTGGCAACGGACAATTGATTACTTGCGGTTGCGGTAGTCAGTGGGCGACATGCCGCAATGCTTTCTGAAGTAACGTCCGAAGGTGGACTGGTCGGTGAAGTTCATCGCATCGGCAATCTCCTTGATGCTCATGGACGTCGTACTGAGGTAATGCTGTGCACGGACGATGGAGGCGGTCTCTATCCACTGGATGGCGGTGCGTCCGGTCTTTGCCTTTACGACCGACGAGAAGTAGTTGGGTGACAGATGCTGCTCGGTGGCATAGAAAGTCACCTTGCGTTCCCGGGTACAATGTTGCATCAGGGAATGGAAGAACCGGTTAAAGATGTTGTCCTCACGGCTCTGGGGAATCTCCTCCACCGGCGACCCTTCGAAATAAATCTCCAGCGCCTCCAGAAACAAAGCCTGCAAAAGGGTCCGGATCAGCAGACGGCGCATTGCCGCACCTTGTCCGGACTCCGTCTGCACGGACAACCGGGAACGGTCAAGCATCAGCTCCACCAGCTGCTCCATGCGCCCATACTGCGCTGAAGTGATGCGGATGCACGGATGACCGCGCAACAGCATCACGTCCTGCAAAGGCATGTCAGACAGGGTCGTGTAGAGCCGGTCCAGCTCCGTCAACAGCAGAAAGCCGTCGAAGTCATCGCTGTGGCGCACAATCCGTGTAGAGGTATAAGGAACATGAAAACACAGGAAACAGCCGTTCACCGGGTAGACACGGTCATTGACCAGGATGTCTGCCTGTCCCCGTCGGCAAAGGAAGAAACCAATCTCATTCTGTGCCGTCAAGCCATACGTGGCGTTCACTTCCGCCAGGTCCAATATACGAAACAATGACTTTTCCATCTGCATGCAGTTTGCCCGCAAAGATAAGGAAATATCCAAACTCCATAAAAGGACCATCCCTTTATAATAAGCCTAGCTGAAATAATCCGACAGACAGGAATCTCAACATACATTTCGCACCAAGCAGAGAAGGAAAAGGAAGCATCTGTCGGCTTTTTTCGTTGAAATTGCACAATTCTTCCCCTGTATTGCACTTCCGTCGATGAACGGGCTACCCTATCTTTGCCGATTCAAAAACGAGACTCAAATGTACAGGATAGGATTAGATGTAGGTTCTACCACCATCAAGACAATCGTGCTCGATGAGAGCGGCCGGATTGTTTATTCACGCTACGAACGTCACCACGCCAAAATACAGGAAAAGTTACTCGCCCTGCTATCGGACATCCGCACCCGGCTGGGCGATGCCGAGGTCACGCTCCGCCTGACAGGCTCTGTCGGGATGGGTATTGCCGAACGGTGTCGCCTCCCCTTCGTACAGGAGGTGGTCGCAGCGACCAACTACATCGCCCGCAACCATCGGGAAGTGTCTACACTGATTGACATCGGCGGTGAAGATGCCAAGGTCGTCTTCCTCCACGAGGGCGAAGCCACCGACCTGCGCATGAACGGCAACTGTGCCGGAGGTACGGGAGCTTTCATCGACCAGATGGCTATCCTGCTGAACGTGACTCCCGACGAGCTGGGGACCTTGGCGCTGAACGCCACACACATCTATCCCATCGCGTCGCGTTGTGGCGTATTCAGCAAGACAGACATCCAGAACCTCATTGCCAAGAACGCCTGCAAGGAGGACATCGCCGCCTCCATCTTCCACGCCGTTGCCGTGCAGGTCATCGTGACCCTGGCACACGGATGCGACATCACGGCGCCGCTGTTGTTCTGCGGAGGTCCGCTCACCTTCCTGCCTGCCCTGCGCAAAGCGTTCACCGACTACCTGCAACTGTCGCCCGACGAGGTCGTGCTGCCTGAAGACAGCCATCTGATACCCGCCTGGGGCTCTGCCTTGTCGGAGGAAGACAGCCAGCCGGTCCGCCTTTCCAGCCTGAGCGACTCCATCAACCGGCATTTGTCCGTCACCTACCAGCCTGCCGAAAGCCTGGAACCCATCTTCAGCGATGACGACGACTACCGCCGGTGGAAAGAACGCATCTCGCAAAGCCCCATCCGGGAAGGCAGCCTCCGACCCGGCGTTGAAGAAGTGACGCTGGGCATCGACTCCGGCTCGACCACAACGAAGATTGTCGTCCTCAACCGCCGGAACGAGCTGCTGTACACCTACTACCACGGCAACGACGGCAATCCGATAGCGACCGTGGAGAAAGGACTCCGCCTGTTCCGCGAACGGTGCGAAGAGGCGGGCACGCAAATCCGCATCACCGGCAGCTGCTCCACCGGTTATGGAGAAGACCTCATCAAGGCTGCCTTCCGCCTCAACGGAGGCATCATCGAAACCATAGCCCACTACATGGCAGCCCGTCATGTGACGAAGGATGTGTCCTTCATCCTCGACATCGGCGGACAGGACATGAAGGCAATGTTCGTATCGGGAGGGGTCATCAACCGCATTGAAATCAATGAAGCCTGCTCATCGGGATGCGGCTCGTTCATCGAGACGTTTGCCAAGTCACTGGGTCTCCCGGTGCAGGACTTTGCAGCCGAAGCCTGTCGTGCCACCCGCCCCTACGACCTGGGCACCCGCTGCACGGTGTTCATGAACTCCAAGGTGAAACAGGCACTCCGTGAGGGAGCCGGACTCGGAGACATCGCAGCCGGACTGTCCTACTCGGTCGTGAAGAACTGCCTGTACAAGGTGCTCCGCCTGAAGAGCACCGAGGAACTGGGACCGCACATCGTGGTGCAGGGAGGGACCATGAAGAATGACTCCGTGGTGCGTGCCTTCGAGAAACTCATCGGCAGAGAGGTGTTCCGCAGCAACCATCCGGAGCTGATGGGCGCCATCGGGTGCGCACTCTATGCCCGACAATATGCTTCAGCTGACGCCACGCTCGACGAAGTGCTGGGCAGCGCCTCCTACACCACCCGTCCGCAGAACTGCCACGGATGCGAAAACCAATGTCTCATCACGACCTACCGCTTCGCAAACGGCAACCGCTACTACTCGGGCAACCGCTGCGAAAAGGTATTTACCAATAAAGGTATGGAACAGCGACAGGGACAGAACGTCTATGCCCGGAAGGAGCATCTGCTGTTCGACCGCCACATCGAGGTGGAGCATCCCATAGCCGTCATCGGCATCCCGCGCTGCCTGAACCTGTACGAGGAGTATCCCTTCTGGCACACACTGCTCAACCGTTGCGGTCTGCGGACGGTACTGTCGGCGCCATCGAGCTTTGCCGCATACGAAGCCAAAGCCAAGCTGGTGATGTCGGACAACATCTGCTTCCCCGCCAAGTTGGCGCACAGCCACATCCAGGACCTTATCGACCGCCGGGTAGACCGCATCTTCATGCCCTTCGTCGTCTTCGAGAAACAGGAAAGCGGACAGAACAGTTACAACTGCCCCATCGTATCGGGCTATGCCGAGGTCATCAAGAGCGTGCAGCGTGTGGGCGTCCCCATCGACTCGCCGACGATAACCTTCAAGGACAAGGACCTGCTCTACAAGCAGTGCAAGGCGTATCTCCGGACGTTCAGCATCCCGGAAAAGACCATTCGAAAGGCGTTTGAAGAGGCTTTGAAGGAAGCGGACCGTTTTGAAGAACAGCTCATCGATGCCAACCGGCAGGTACTCGCGGCAGCCGACAGACAGACGCTGACCGTCCTGCTCGCCGGACGTCCCTACCACACCGACCCGTTGATTCAGCACAAGCTCTCGGACATGATTGCCGCGATGGGCGTCAACGTGCTGACCGACGACCTCGTCCGCCACACGTCCCTCCCCATGGAAGACGTGCACTACCTCTCGCAGTGGGCATATCCCAACCGTATCCTGAAAGCCGCCAAGTGGGTTGCCATGCAGGGACCGCACATCCAGTGCATGCAGATGACCTCGTTCGGATGCGGACCGGACGCCCTGCTCACCGACGAGACCCGCGACCTGCTGAAACGGTACGGGAAGACACTCACCCTGCTGAAGATTGACGACGTGAGCAACATCGGTTCCATCAAGTTGCGCGTCCGCTCTACCATCGAAAGCCTGCGCCTGTCGGGGAAGGAGGAGACACGTCCGGCTGTCCGTCCGTTCGTCACCACCCCGCCCTTCCGTGAGGAAGACCGGAAGCGGAAAATCATCGCCCCGTTCTTCACCCCGTTCATCTCTCCGCTGATTCCGCCCCTCATGAAGCTTGCCGGCTATGACGTGGAGAACCTGCCCGTGAGCGACACGGCATCCTGCGACTGGGGACTGAAGTACGCCAACAACGAAGTCTGCTATCCTGCCACCCTCATCGTGGGCGACATCGTGAAGGCCTTCAAGGAGGGACGTTACGACCCGGAAACGACTGCCGTAGCCATGACCCAGACGGGAGGACAGTGCCGTGCCTCGAACTACCTCTCGCTCATCCAGCGCGCCCTGTCAGAATCCGGTTTCGGACAGGTGCCCGTCATCTCCCTCACCTTCGGCGGACAGCTGGGCAACGAGCAGCCGGGCTTCCGTGTCAACTGGTTCAAGATGCTCCCGACCATCCTGAATGCGCTGCTCTTCTCCGACTGCATTGCCAAGCTCTACTATGCCACCATCGTGCGGGAGAAGGAAGAAGGGACTGCCGTCCGCCTCAAAGAGAAGTACCTGAACATCGCCAAACGGTTGATAGAGAACGGCAGTACGGACGAATGGCTTGCGACACTGCGCACGGCAGCAGCCGAGTTTGACGCCGCCGCCTGTGACCGGGACGTGCCCCGGGTAGGCATTGTGGGAGAGATTTTCCTCAAGTTCAACCCCTTTGCGCAAAAGAACATTTGCGAATGGCTCATCAGCCGACGCATCGAGGTCGTCCCTCCCCTCCTGACCGACTTCTTCGTCCAGGGATTCGTCAACTACAAGGTGAACCAAGACACCGGACTCCAGAAGAAGGTCGTACCCGGCAGCCTCATCCACTGGCTCTACAAGCTGGTATGGAGACGGATGGAGAAGTTCAACCGTGCCGGCAGCCGGTTCCGTCACTTCACCCCCTTTGCCAATGTGTTCGATGAGTCCAAGGAAGCTTCGCGCATCATCTCGCTCAGCGCCCAGTTTGGCGAAGGCTGGCTGTTACCCGGGGAAATCCTTTCCCTTGCGCGCCAACGGGTTGACCATGTCATCAGCCTGCAACCTTTCGGCTGTATTGCCAACCACATTGTCTCAAAAGGCATCGAGAAACGCATCAAGGACCTCTATCCCCAGATGCACCTGCTCTCACTTGACTTCGACAGCGGCGTGAGTGACGTGAACATCATGAACCGTCTGTTGCTGTTCACGAACAGTCTGAAGACCGAGGAGAGTCACGCATCAAGAACGGACCGGAACATTGCCGTCCGATAGCCTTCCCTCATCAAGCATCACGAAGGGCCGGTCTCCCCACGAGGAGGTCGGCTCTTGTTGTATCCGTTGCCGCCTGAAGCTGAACCTTGTCCCGCCTCTCCAGCAAGGCCATCGTATTCCCACGCCGTGGGACCGTGAGTTCCACGCCGTGGGACTGACAGTCCCAGCGCCTGGAACTCGAAGTCCCAAAGGCTGGAACCCGGAGTCCCACGCCGTGGAAATACGGTTGGGACTCTCTTTTGGGGAATAACGGAAGAAGATTGGTTCCTGGAAAAGAGCTGTAGAGTTGAAAATGGAGTAAATTACCTACTCAAGTTTCGCATGGGCTCAACCTATCTGTGGACAAGACGTCAAGAGACCACAACTGGAGCCTGCGAAAGTGGAACCAACAACAAAAAGCAACGTGAATGGCATCAGTAAGAGTGAAATTCCGCCCCTCTTCCAATACCACTGACGATGTATTGTGCGAGGCACGGTTGGGCAAGTGTTGCCAAGAGCAAAAACATACCGCTTTCCGTCATCAGTGAAGGTATGGGACACGACTCGGAGGAAACCACACGAATCTATCTTGCATCGCTGGATTCCTATGTGATTGACCAGGCAAACAGCCTTATCCTGAAAGGGCTGTGAGGGCTTAACTAAGCTGTTTATCCAGGCATTTATCTCTAAGCAAGAGATAAATGTACGGCAGGTCATATAATTCTAAGAATCATGGAATTGTTTGGAGTATTGAACAAACTAAAAACAAAATATTATGAACTTAAATAATATCCTACAGAAGCTTGAAAAGAACAAATACCAAGAGTATTTGCCCACTTCGAAATCACGTTGGGAAACTCTTAGAGAAAGTTTTCGCCCAGTAGAAATTAAAACGCTACTCGTTGGAGAGGCGCCGCCTGACGGAGGTACAAGGTTCTTTTATCATGACGATGTGCCTCAACATGACAATTTATTTTTAGCTGTTATGAAAGTTCTATACCCAACTGAAGCTAAAGCATATAAAATAAGAAGAACACCCAAAGCCAAAAAGGCACTTTTGGAAAGGTTTAAGGCTGATGGCTTTTATCTAATGGATTTGTATCCTATGCCATTAGATCAAAAGCCCAAAGGAAAAGGCGCGTCTTTCTTTTCTAAAGTATTCATGGAGAAGCTCAAACAAGAGACTTTAGCCGAAGATTGTCGCATTATTCTTCTTAATCCTGCAAAGAAATTGGAACAACCATTGAAAGATCTTGGTTATAAGGTTTTTGTTGTGCCTTTTCCATTATATGAGGGGAAGGTAAAATTCATTCAGCAATTCGGAGAAATAGTAAAAAACAAATAAATATGGAAAGGCTGAGGATGCAGAGCCTTGACGTGACAAGCTCAAACATAGACAAGATTGCGCGGCTGTTTCCGCAATGCGTAACGGAACACAAAGATAAGGATGGCAAGACGGTGCTGGGCATTGACTTCGAGAAACTGCGTGACGAACTGTCTTCCGACGTAATAGACGACGGTGAGGAACGCTACCAGTTCACTTGGCCGGACAAGAAAGCTCACGCACACTTGGCTAATACGCCGACCAACAAGACGTTGCGCCCTTGCCGGGAAGAAAGTGTGGACTTCGACCATACACAGAACCTTTACATTGAGGGCGATAACCTCGACGTGCTGAAAGTGCTTCGGGAGACATATCTCGGTAAAGTGAAAATGATTTATATCGACCCACCTTACAACACTGGTAACGACTTTGTTTATAACGACGACTTCTCACAGAGTGCGGATAAGTATCAAGAGAACAGCGGGCAGACGGATGAAGAAGGAAACCGCTTGGTTCAGAATACGGAATCAAACGGACGTTTTCATACGGATTGGCTGAATATGATTTATCCACGGTTGAAAGTGGCGAAGAACTTGCTAGCAGAGGATGGAGTGATATTTATTTCGATTGATGACAATGAGGTGGAAAACTTGAAGAAAGTTTGTAATGAAGTATTTGGAGAGGGGAATTTCATTGCACAACTGATATGGGAAAAAGCGTATTCACCGAAAAACGATGCCCGATTTATTTCAAACAGCCATGACTACATATTGATGTATGCAAAAAGCATAGATACCTTTACAATAGGTAGATTGCCACGGACAGAAGAAGCAAATGCTCGATATTCTAATCCTGATAATGATCCAAGAGGAGATTGGAAGCCAAGTGATATGTCTGTAAAAACATATAGTGCAGATTGTGATTATCCCATCACGACTCCCTCCGGCCGTGTCGTAGAGCCTCCAGCAGGACGCTGCTGGAGTCTCTCGCCGAAAGCTTTCGGCGAGAGACTCCGCGATAATAGAATTTGGTTTGGAACAGATGGAAATAGTGTACCTTGTATTAAGCGATTTCTTTCTGAACTTAAATTTGAAGGAATGGCTCCAACCTCCATCTTGTTTTATAAAGAAGTGGGTCATAGTCAGGAAGGGGCTAAAGAAGTTGTAGCTCTTTTTGGAGATAAAGGAGTATTTGATGGGCCAAAGCCTGTGAGGTTGTTGCAGCGACTTATTACTTTGGCTAATCTTAAAGATGATTCTATTGTTTTGGATTTCTTTTCGGGTTCGGCTACAACGGCTCATGCGCTGATTAAAACAAATGCAGAAAAAAACACTCACTGCAAATTTATAATGGTGCAATTACCGGAAGAGGTCAGCGAAACAAAGAAAGACCAAGGCTACAAGACCATCTGCGAGATAGGCAAAGAACGCATCCACCGCGCCGGAAAGAAAATCAAGGAAGAAAACGCAGACAAGGAGGGCATCGACAAATTAGATATCGGCTTCCGCGTGTTGAAGTTGGACAGCTCTAATATGCAAGATGTGTATTACACACCACAGGAGTTTACCATGAACGACCTCTTTGCCGACAACGTGAAACCCGACCGCACGGCGGAAGACCTGCTCTTCCAAGTGATGCTGGACCTGGGTGTAGAACTTTCCGCCACCATCGAGCAACGGACGATGAACGGCAAGCAGGTATTCTTCGTCAACGACAACTACCTGGTTGCCTGTTTCGACACGGACATTACGGAAGACACCATCAAGGCGATAGCCAAGCTGAAGCCTTATTACTTCGTGATGCGCGACAGTTCGCTGGCTTCGGACAACGTGGCGGACAACTTCGACCAACTGTTTGAGACTTACAGCAAGGACACCATCCGCAAAATCGTGTAAGCCCTATGAAATTCCAATTCAAGATACAGCAATACCAGACGGATGCTGTGGAGAATACGGTCAGCGTATTTGCCGGACAACCCTCGCACGACCCGGCGACATACCGCCGCGACGTGGGACGTGAGCGACTGAAACTGGACGAAACCGGATACCGCAATGCAGAGGTAGAACTCGACGCGAAGCAGTTGCTGGAAAACATCCGCCAGGTGCAGCGCGAGAGCAACATACCCCTGTCGGACAAACTGGTGACGGTCGGCGGCATGGGCGTGTGCCACCTCGACATCGAGATGGAAACGGGTACGGGAAAGACCTACGTGTACATCAAGACCATGTTCGAGCTGAACAAACGCTACGGCTGGAGCAAGTTCATCGTGGTCGTACCGAGCATTGCCATCCGCGAAGGTGTGTACAAGAGCTTCTCCATGCTGGAAGACCACTTCATGGAGCATTACGGACGAAAGGCGCGTTACTTTGTGTACGACAGCGGAAACCTGAACCTGCTGGACAGCTTTTCGAGCGACGGAGGCATCCATGTGATGATTATCAACACGCAGGCATTCGCTGCCTCGCTGAAAGAAGGCGGACGGAGCAAGGAGAGCCGCATCATCTATGACAGGCGCGATGCATTCGGCAGCCGAAGGCCCATCGACGTGATTGCCGCCAACCGTCCGATTATCATCATGGACGAACCGCAGAAGATGGAGGGCGAGGCCACACAGACCGGACTGAAACGCTTTACGCCGCTGTTCGTACTGAACTACTCTGCCACGCATAAGACCAAGCACAACACGGTGTATGCCCTCGATGCCCTGGATGCCTACAAGGAAAAGCTGGTGAAGCGCATCCAGGTGAAAGGCTTCGAACTGAAGAACCTGCAAGGTGCGAATACCTACCTGTACATAGACAGCATTATCCTCTCCAAGAAAGAACCGCCTATGGTCAGGATGGAGCTGGAGGTGAAACGGAATGGGGGCATAAGACGGGAGTCAAGGAAGCTGGCATACGGCGATGACCTGTTTGTGGTGTCCGACCTGAACCAATATAAAGGTTATGTGATTTCCGACATCAATCCCTACCGCAACACGGTGACTTTCCTCAACGGCGTTACGTTGCGCAAGGGTGAAGTGACAGGCGACGTGAGCGAGCTCGCCTTGCAACGGGTACAGATACGCGAGACCATCCGTTCGCACTTCGAGAAAGAACGTGAACTGTTCGCGAAAGGCATCAAGACGCTTTCGCTGTTCTTTATTGACGAAGTAGCGAAATACAAGAGCTACGACGAACAGGGGAACGAGGTAAAAGGCGTGTTCCAACAAATATTTGAGGAGGAATACACAAGCTTGCTCAACGAGAACCTTTCCCTGTTCGATGACGCTTACCAAGCCTACCTGCGTCGCTTCCAAGTGCAGGAAATACATGGCGGCTATTTCTCCATCGACAAGAAGAGCGGTCGTGCCATAAACAGCAAGACAAGCAGGAAAAGCGACCTATCGGACGACATTTCCGCCTATGACCTGATTCTGAAAAACAAAGAGCGTTTGCTAAGCTTTGACGAACCTACACGTTTCATCTTCTCACATTCCGCCCTGCGCGAGGGTTGGGACAATCCCAACGTATTCCAAATCTGCACCTTGCGTCACAGTAACTCGGAAGTAAACAAACGGCAGGAAGTGGGACGAGGATTACGCCTCTGCGTAGACAAGGACGGCAACCGCATGGACAAGGAGATGCTGGGCGACCGGGTGCATGACATAAACAAGCTGACCGTCATCGCCAACGAGAGTTACAGCACCTTCGTAGACGACCTGCAGAAGAAGACACGCGAATCACTGCGCGAGCGTCCGCGACAAGCCACAATGGACTTCTTCAAGGACAAGACCGTGCTGCTCGCCGACGGCGCAAAGCATGTGATTACGGAGAACGAAGCGATTTCCATCCATGCCTACCTTTACGACAACGCATATATCGACGAACACGGCGTAGTGACCCAACGCTACAAAGACGATTTGCTGGAGAGTCGTGTAGCTGCATTGCCTCATCGACTGGAGCCAATGACACACAGCATCCACACGCTGGTACAAAGCACTTATGACGAAAACGTCTTGCTGGACGAAATGATAGAGGACGGCAACCAAACGCAGTCGCCTGAAAACAAACTGAACGAGAATTTTGCCAAGAAGGAGTTTCAGGAGTTGTGGCACAGCATCAATCACAAGTACGTCTATACCGTGCATTACGATAGTGATGAACTCATCCGCAAAGCCGTTGATGCCATTGACAAGGAACTGTATGTGACAGAACTGAAATACATTCTGACCGAGGGAACGCAGCAGGCTGCTGACCAATTCGGCGACACGCGCACCACGACCAAGAAGATAGGAACGGTAAGCACCTCAACCGTGAAGTACGACCTTGTGGGCGAGATAGCCAAAGGTGCGACACTGACCCGCCGCACGGTGGTAGCTATCCTGAAAGGCATCAGCCAAGCCAAGCTCTATATGTTCCGCAATAATCCGGAAGAGTTCATCCGGAAGGCCATCCGCATCATTAAGGAACAAAAGGCCACCATGATAGTGGAGCACATCAGCTACAACCGAATGGAGGAAACTTATGACAGTACCATCTTCACACAGGAGAAACATACGCAACCGATAGAAAAGGCTTACCCTGCCAGAAAGCATGTCATGGACTATGTGTTCCCCGACAGCAAAGGTGAGATTGAATTTGCCGGGAATCTTGACAGTGCTACCGAGGTTTGTGTCTATGCCAAGTTGCCTCGCACATTTCAAATCCCGACACCCGTAGGCAATTATTCTCCCGACTGGGCAATTGCCTTCAATAAGGGCACGGTGAAACATATCTTCTTCATTGCCGAAACCAAAGGCTCCATGGGTACAATGGAACTGCGCGGTGTGGAGAAAGCGAAGATTGAATGTGCCGAACAGCTGTTTAACAAGGCATCGACCAGCTGCGTACGCTACCACCAAGTAAAGGACTATCAGAATCTACTGGATGTCATGAAGGCGTTAGAGTGATATTAAGCCTTCACTCTTAAACCCGGCATACCAAACGCAAAGCAGCGAAGCTGTTCTCAACGGGGTCAAGCTTCGCTGCTCTGTCATATCACGGCAGGCATTACGCCTGCATACTATACCATATCCTGGATATCAACCGAAGTTATCGAACATCAGGTTCTTCATCGGAACACCCAAGCTGTCGAGCATACCCTCTACCGCCTTGCTCATCGGACCAGGACCGCACATGTAGTACTCTATGTCTTCAGGAGCTTCATGGTCCTTCAAGTAGGTGTCATAAATAACCTGGTGAACAAATCCCGGAGTATACTTCACGCCCGCAGCATCGGCAGCCGGGTCGGGACGGTCCAAAGCCAAGTGGAAAGAGAAATTCGGGAAATCACGTTCCAACTGAAGGAAGTCTTCCAGATAGAACACTTCATTGAGTGCACGGGCACCATAGAAGTAAGACATCTTGCGGTCAGTCGTATGCAATGTGCGAAGCATATGCATAATCTGTGCGCGCAACGGAGCCATACCGGCACCACCACCAATCCACATCATCTCACGCTTGGAGTCGAAAATCGGATGGAAGTCTCCATAAGGACCGCTCATCGTCACCTTGTCACCAGGCTTCAACGTGAATATGTAGGAAGAAGCTATACCCGGCATCACGTCCATGAAGCCAACTTGGGGTTTCGGCTTGAAGGGCGGAGTGGCGATACGGACAGTCAGCATGATGCGGTCCCCTTCTGCCGGATAATTCGCCATCGAATAGGCACGTACCGTAGGTTCGTCATTCTTGCATTTCAAACCAAACAGTCCGAACTTCTCCCACGACGGAAGGTATTCCTTGCCAATCAGGTCCTTGTCAATATCCTTGTCATAATCCATGGAATAAGTAGGAATCTTTATCTGTGCATACGAACCGGGGATAAAGTCCATGTGCTCACCGGGAGGCAATGCAACAATAAACTCCTTGATAAAGGTTGCCACGTTCTTGTTGGAGATGACTTCGCACTCCCACTCCTTGACACCCATTACCGAATCGGGAACCTTGATGCTCATGTCACCTTTCAATTTCACCTGACAGCCCAAGCGCCAATGGTCCTGACGCTGCTTACGGTTGAAATGAGGCAATTCGGAAGGCAGAATCTCACCTCCACCTTCTATTACCTGACACTTACATTGTCCACACGAGCCCTTACCTCCACAAGCCGAAGACAGGTAGATGCCATTTACAGCCAGTGTGTTCAGCAGGGTGGAACCGGATTCCACTTCAAGTGTATTTTCCCCATTGATGGTAAGCTTCACGTTGCCCGAAGGAACCAGGTATTTCTTGGCCACCAGCAGGACGATTACCAATATCAGCATAACGGAGAGGAAAACCGCTATACTCGCAAAGATTAACTGTGTATTCATGTCGTTACGATTACTCTTTGTTCATTATATCTTCAGTCCAGAGAAACACATGAAGGCCATTGCCATCAGACCTACCACAATGAATGTGATGCCCAATCCCCGCAATGGAGCAGGCACATTGGAGTAAGCCATCTTTTCACGGATGGCAGCCAAGCCTACGATGGCAAGCATCCAGCCGATACCTGAACCTAACGCATAAGATATGGCATCCGCCACACCACCGATAAACTGCGGGTCTGATTCACCCTTCACGATGCGTTGCTGCATAAACAGCGAGGCACCCATGATGGCACAGTTTACGGCAATCAACGGAAGGAAGATACCCAATGAAGCATAGAGGGAAGGGCTGAAACGCTCTACCACCATCTCCACCAGCTGGGTAATGGCGGCAATCACAGCAATAAACAGGATGAAGCTCAAGAAACTGAGATCAATACCAAAGATACCATCCGCTGAAAGCACACGAGTCTGCAGCAGATAGTTTACAGGGAGCGTCACCACCAAAACGAAAGTGACGGCAATGCCTAATCCCACGGCTGTCTTCACGGTCTTTGACACGGCAAGGTATGAACACATGCCCAGGAAGAAGGCAAATATCATGTTGTCGACAAATATCGAACGAACAAATAGACTTAACAGATGTTCCATAAGTTACAAAATTAAGGGGTTGATAGCGGCTTTGCCGATTATTTGTCTTGCAATTCCTTGTGACGGCTGCGCTGCCACCAGATGATGCAGGCGACAATCACAAGAGCCATGGGAGGCATCACCATCAAACCATTGTTTATATAACCGGCATCGTAAACTGACTGCGGGATGATGCGGAAACCCAGCAATGTGCCGGAACCTAACAATTCGCGGAAGAACGCCACAATGACGAGAATCTTGGCATAACCCAGTCCGTTGCCCAGACCATCAAGGAACGATTCCCAAGGACCGTTGGACATGGCGAAGGCTTCCAGACGTCCCATCAGGATACAGTTGGTAATAATCAATCCGATATAGACCGAAAGCTGTACACTCACATCATAGGCAAAAGCCTTCAGAATTTCACTCACAATCGTCACCAACGCAGCGACTACAACCAGCTGCACGATGATGCGGATGCGGTTAGGGATTGTACGGCGGATGAGCGAAATGATGACATTGGAGAAACCCGTAATGATGGTCACAGAGAGACCCATCACGATGGCAGGCTCCAGCTTGGCCGTCACCGCCAATGCCGAACAGATGCCCAGCACTTGCACCGTCACGGGGTTGTTCAGACCGAGCGGTGTGGCAAATACTTCTTTGTTTTTCTTGGAAAATAATTGGCTCATATTGCTTCTGTCCTCCTATTCTTTTGAAGTTAAAAACTTGATGTAGTTGCCCAGACAGTTCTTCAACATCTGGTCGACACCGTTGGAAGTGATGGTTCCGCCGGAGATACCGTCAACCTGACAAGCCGGGTTCTCCACCTTACCATGTTTCATCACGCCCAGCACGACCTTGTCGGCATCCAGTGCCTGCTTGCCGACGAACTGCCCTTTGAAGGCATCCGTGACAATCTCCGCACCCAAACCGGGAGTCTCACTGGCATGGGAGAAGTATACTCCATAGACGGAACTCTTGTCAGCGTTAAGTGCCACGTAGCCCCATAAGGCTCCCCACAAACCTGTACCATATACAGGGATGACATACTTGGTCTCACCTTCTACCTCGCAGACAAAGACGTGCAAGCGTCCGTGTTCCTTCACCTCCTTCTCGTAGGAAGTGGCAAAGTCCCGGTCATCCACCTTCTCATCGAGGCGACCTTCGGCGTCCATCAGGCAGTCGGCCTTCACGTAACGGGCATACTCGGCATTGACATCTTTCACACCGGTCACATGGAGGGCTGAAAGAATCTGCTTCTTGGTGTCCATCTTGATATTCTCATCCTGACGACTGCGGAGCGAAGAGTTGACAAATGCCAACAGGAACGCCACCACAATCACCATGACCGCAGCATATATTAATGTATAGACATTGCTGTTCGTATCTCTTTTCTTCTTGGCAGGCTTGGTGGGGTCCCCGGGCTGCTCCACCTCCTTGAACTGAGTACCCGGCGCTTTGCATACCGGACACTGGGAAGGAGCAGACTCACCTTCGTAGACATAGCCACAGACCTGACAAACAAATTTCTTTGTAGCCATATTCCTTTTCTTATTTTTGGGTAGATACACGTTTCATTCTTCGGGAGATGTTGCCCTGCACCACACAATAGTCAATCAGCGGAGCAAAGACATTCATCAACAGGATAGCCAGCATCATGCCTTCGGGATAACCCGGGTTCAGCACACGGATGATGATGGCCATGGCACCAATCAGGAAACCATAAATATACTTACCGGTCTCCGTACGTGCGGAGGTCACCGGGTCGGTTGCCATGAACACGGCACCGAAACAGAAGCCTCCCAGACAGAGATGCTCGTACCAAGGCATGTGGGCCATGGCAGTGTCTATGCCCGACACGTTGAACAGTCCTGCAACAACAGCACCGCCCACAAATACAGAGAGCATGGTCTTCCAGCTGGCAACGCCCGTCCACAAGAGAATAACAGCACCGATAAGGATGGCAATCACACTGGTCTCACCGATAGAACCGGGGATAAGACCGGTCACCATATCCCATGAGAACGGCGGGAAGGCATCGGCAGCCTTGGCGGTAGAAGCAATACCCAGCGAAGTGGCAGCAGTCATTCCGTCAACCGTCTGTCCCAAGCCGAAAATGCTGTCGCCCGAGACCCAGACCGATTCACCCGACATCTTGGTCGGATAGGCAAAGAAAAGGAAAGCACGGGTTACCAGCGCCACATTGAACACGTTCATACCGGTACCACCAAAGACTTCCTTGGCAAAAATTACAGAGAAGGCTGTTGCAATCGCCAACATCCAAAGCGGACAGTCCACGGGGACAATCATCGGGATCAAAATACCCGTAACCAGAATACCTTCATGGATTTCCTCGCCCTTCCATTGCGCCACGGCAAACTCAATGCCCAGTCCGACTACATAGGACACAATAATCTTGGGCAACACGGCAAGCAGTCCATAGAAGAACATCTCCCAGAATCCGGCGGTCATCGGCGTCTGCGTAAACGCTGCGACATGAGTAAAATGCTGGTATCCGACGTTGTACATGCCAAACAACAAGGCCGGCAGCAGAGCGATGACCACCAATATCATGATACGCTTGCTGTCAATCGCATCATGGATATTCGTACCCGTACGCGATGTCGTGTGGGGGACGAACATAAATGTCTCCATACCATCGAAAAATGAATGGAGCGCATGCAGACGTCCACCCTTTTCAAAGTTGGGCTTTATCTTGTTTAAATAGTTTCTTAATCCTTTCATACGAATCTTTCTATCATTGAATATATGAATTGTCAGTCATTCCTATTGTCAATTCTGTTACTCTCCTTCAATTTCCTGACGCAACAAATCCAAGCCTTCGCGTACGATGCGTTGCAGTTCCAGCTTCGACGAATCGACAAATTCACACAAAGCGAAGTCCTCGGGAGCCACTTCATAGATACCCAATGCCTCCATCCGCTCTATGTCACCTGCCAGGATCGCCTTGATGAGGAACTCAGGCAGGATATCCATAGGCAGCACACGGTCGTATTCACCGGACATGATCATGTGGCGTTCGCCTCCTTTCACACGGGCATCCAGTGTATATTCGCGCTTACGGCCGAACAACCAGCTGAAGTAGGCATGGCTTGTGCTGAAGTCATTCAGACGGGGACTGATCCAGCCGAAGAATTCATCGACATCACTTCCTTCGGGAATGACAGTCACCTGTGTCGAGTGTGCACCCAGGAAGCCATCGGCTGTCGTCGGATGTCCCGTCAGCACGTTTCCATCAATGACACGAACCACACGGTCTCCCAGAACGACACGGCCTTTCAGCAGCGTGGACAACTGTACGCCCACTTTCATACGGACGTATGCCGGAGTCGTTACCTCGGAACCAGCCAGAACAATCGTACGGGTCAGGTCCACATGTCCGGTCCGCAAGGTACGTCCGATGAAAATCACATCTTCCGCTCCCAGCGTCCACACCTGTTCGCCTTTGTTAATCGGGTCCACATGGTGAATCTGTATACCTACATTGCCTGCGGGATGCGGTCCGTCAAAAAGGTGGACACGCACATTCTTGGCATTTCTCAAAGCCGGACTCTGCTGACGGACGCTGACACCCAGATGCACCGGTGCCAGACATGCCAACACATCCAGACCGGACTGGAAGTCTGCCTCCTGCCCCTTCAACACAAATTCAAAATCAGGAGCTAAAGGCTTCGAGTCAAAAGCCGACACGAAAATAGCTTTGGGATGATTGTCCGGAGATGCCGTAATGTCATAAGGTCGCTGACGAAAGAAGGCAAAAAAACCTGTACGCATCAGCCATGCCTTTGCATCATCAGCCTTCATGCGTGACACATCAGGACGTTCAAACTCCACATACTCCTGCCGGGAGTCAGCTTGCACACGGATACTCAGTACCCGACGGCGCTCGCCACGATCCACACCCAGCACCGTGCCGCTCACAGGCGACACAAAATTCACCTCAGGATGGTTCTTGTCTACGAACAGCGGCTCTCCGGCTTTCACAGCATCACCTTCATGCACGGTCACTTTCGGCATGATGCCGGTGAAATCGGCAGGCATCAACGCATACACCTCCGGCTCGTCTACACGGAGTATTTCCGGCGCAGGTTTACCCTTCAGGTTGATGTCAAGCCCCTTTCGCAGTTTGATAACATTTGCCATATACTATTTATATATTATTAGATGATTCTCTCCAATTGTAGTTCAAAAGTATTTACCGCCATCCGGCAAAGCTTTCCTAAGATTCTGTCAGACAGGGGTGCCACAAAGATACGATTATTCTTCCCATCTACGATAAGACTTGGCGGTAAAAAGTGACACCCCTGTGTACCGTGTTCGTTAACAGATGAACAAAAAAACATGCGGTTCCCGATTTTGAAAACTCAATGTAGCAGAAACGCATTTCTGCCTTCTTGCCGGTTCTCACCTGCATTTTCAGCCGCAAAGAGTCCGTTTGTAAAGATTACAGATTAAAAGTCAGAAGGCCGCCTTCCCCACCATCGGGAAAGGCAGCCTTCAGCTTACCAATATCTGAAATTAAGAAATTACCGGCTTATTTGTATTCTGACCAGCTCTTGATGGCAATGTCGTTTACATCCAGCGTACAGAACGCATTGATGAAGGCACTTGCCAGGCGGGCATTGGTAATCAGAGGAATATTCAAGTCGATGGCTGCACGACGGATCTTGTAGCCGTTGGTCAGCTCACCTGCCGTCAGGTTCTTCGGAATGTTCACCACCATGTCTATTTCCTTGTTGTGAAGCATCTCCAGTGCCTGAGGTTTGGCTTCAGGCTCGCTCGGCCAGTGTACCAGTGTATTTTCAATGCCGTTCTCGGTCAGGAAACGCGATGTGCCGCCGGTAGCGAAGAGGTTGTAGCCCTTCTTCTTGAGCATGCGGGCTGCATCGAGCATGTCAACCTTCTGCTTGGCTGTTCCGGTAGACAGAAGGATGTTCTTTGCCGGGATGCGTTGACCGACGGAAAGCATGGCGGTAAGCACTGCGCTGGCTGAATCGTCTCCCAAGCAACCGACTTCACCGGTAGAAGCCATATCGACACCCAGCACCGGGTCGGCTTTCTGCAGACGGTTGAATGAGAACTGCGAAGCCTTGATGCCGACATAGTCAAGGTCGAAGAGGCTCTTCTCCGGCTTCTCGACAGGCAGACCCAACATCACACGGGTAGCCAGTTCGATGAGGTTGATCTTAAGCACCTTGCTGACGAAGGGGAAACTGCGCGAAGCACGAAGGTTACATTCGATCACCTTGATGTCGTTCTCACGGGCCAGGAACTGGATATTGAACGGTCCGGAGATATGCAGTTCCTTGGCAATCTGACGGGAGATGCGCTTGATGCGACGCACAGTCTCCACATAAAGCTTCTGGGGCGGGAACTGGATGGTGGCATCGCCCGAGTGCACACCGGCATATTCAATGTGCTCGCTGATGGCGTAGGCAATGATTTCACCGTCCTTTGCTACCGCATCCATCTCAACCTCCTTGGCGTGCTCGATAAAGGAGCTGACTACCACGGGATGCTTCTTCGATACATTGGCTGCCAACTGGAGGAAGCGCTCCAGCTCTTCCTGGTTGGAGCAGACATTCATGGCTGCACCGGAAAGCACATAGGAAGGACGCACCAATACGGGGAATCCGACCTTGTCAATGAAGGCATTGATATCTTCCATTGAGGTCAGGGCACTCCATTCGGGCTGGTCCACTCCGATGCGGTCAAGCATGGCAGAGAACTTGTCGCGGTCCTCTGCATTATCAATGCTCTTGGCAGAGGTTCCGAGGATATTGACATGTTCGCCGTCAAGACGCATGGCCAGGTTGTTCGGAATCTGTCCGCCCGTAGACACGATGACTCCGTGGGGATTCTCCAGTTCGATGATATCCATCACACGTTCAAAGGTCAGCTCATCGAAATAGAGTCGGTCGCACATATCATAGTCCGTAGACACGGTCTCCGGGTTGTAGTTGATCATCACACTGCGGTAGCCCTCCTTGCGAATCGTGTTGAGCGCCTGTACACCACACCAGTCAAATTCCACGGACGAACCGATGCGGTAAGCTCCCGAACCCAATACAATGATGGAGCGGCGGTCGCCCAGATAGTTCACGTCATTCCCGACACCGCTATAAGTCAGGTAGAGGTAGTTGGTCTGTGCAGGATATTCGGCTGCCAGCGTATCAATCTGCTTCACCACCGGCACAATGCCCAGGCTCTTGCGGTAGGCACGCACCTGGTTGATGGCTTGTTCGATGTCCATATCTTTCTCCAGTCCGATTGCACGTCCGACCTGGAAATCTGAGAAGCCCTGTACCTTCGCTCTACGGAGCAGTGTGGCATCCAGCTTGTCCAGAGACCCGACGGCATGCAGCTCCTTCGATGTGTTCATGATGTTCATGAGCTTCTGCAGGAACCACTTGTCAATCTTCGTCAGGTCATGAATCTGGTCGATGGTGTATCCAGCACGCATTGCCTTGCTGATGACAAATATACGGTTGTCGGTCGGTTCACGCAGTGCCTTGTCGACATCGGGAATCACCAGCTCCTTGTTCTCCACAAAACCGTGCATGCCTTGCCCGATCATGCGGAGTCCCTTCTGGATGGCTTCTTCAAACGTACGACCGATGGCCATGACCTCGCCCACGGATTTCATGGATGAACCCAGCTCGCGGTCTACACCACGGAACTTGCCCAGGTCCCAACGCGGAATCTTGCAGACCACATAGTCCAGTGCCGGCTCGAAGAATGCCGAAGTCGTCTTGGTCACAGAGTTCTTCAGGTCGAACAGACCGTAACCCAATCCCAACTTGGCTGCCACGAAAGCCAACGGATAACCGGTCGCCTTGGATGCCAATGCCGATGAACGGCTCAGACGGGCGTTCACCTCAATCACCCGGTAATCTTCCGACTCGGGATCGAAGGCATACTGCACATTACATTCACCCACAATGCCGATGTGGCGGATGATGCGGATGGCAAGCTCACGCAGTTTATGGTATTCCTTGTTTGTCAGCGTCTGGGAAGGAGCTATCACGATGGACTCGCCGGTGTGGATACCCAGCGGGTCGAAGTTCTCCATGTTGCAGACCGTGATACAGTTGTCGTAACGGTCACGCACCACTTCATACTCGATTTCCTTCCAACCGCGGAGCGATTTCTCCACCAGTACCTGGGGAGAGAAAGAGAAAGCCTTCTCTACCAGCACGTTCAGTTCTTCCTCATTGTCGCAGAAGCCGGAACCCAGACCTCCCAGTGCGTAGGCTGCACGTACGATGACGGGATAACCCAGCTCACGGGCTGCACGGCGTGCGTCCTCGGCATTCTCCACCGCCTCGCTCTTGATGGTCTTCACCTGGATTTCATCCAGCTTCTTCACAAAAAGCTCGCGGTCTTCCGTGTCGATGATAGCCTGTACGGGAGTACCCAGCACGCGCACATTGTATTTCTCCAGAATGCCACCCTTATAAAGCTGCACACCGCAGTTCAAGGCCGTTTGTCCGCCAAAGGAGAGGAGGATACCGTCGGGACGTTCCTTCTGGATGACTTTCTCCACAAAGAACGGAGTGACCGGCAAGAAGTAAATCTGGTCTGCCACACCTTCACTGGTTTGCACCGTCGCAATGTTCGGATTGATCAGCACCGTGTGGATGCCTTCTTCTTTCAAAGCCTTCAGCGCTTGTGAACCGGAGTAGTCAAATTCGCCGGCCTCACCAATCTTGAGCGCACCCGAACCTAAGAGCAATACTTTCTTTATATTTTCTTTCATGATCGTTTTCTAATTAAGGATTAAAGGAGTTTCACAAAATCATCGAAAAGGAACTCGGTGTCGGTCGGTCCACTGGCTGCTTCCGGATGGAACTGTGCCGAGAACCAAGGTTTCGACTTGTGACGGATACCCTCATTGGAGCCATCGTTCATGTTGATGAAGAGCGGTTCCCAGTCAGCCCCCAACGTATTGTTGTCCACTGCATAGCCGTGATTCTGACTGGTGATGAAACACTGGTTGGTCCCGACCTTGCGCACCGGTTGGTTGTGGCTGCGGTGACCATACTTCAGCTTATAGATTTTAGCGCCGCCCGCCTTGGAGAGCAGCTGGTTGCCCATACAGATACCAAAGATAGGCTTGTCGGAAAGGCTCATCGCCTTGCGGATGTTCTGTACAGCCTCATCGCACGTATCCGGGTCACCGGGTCCGTTCGAGATGAAGAGTCCGTCGTACTCCAACGCCGTGAAATCATAGTTCCAGGGCACCCGGATGACTTCCACATCCCGTTTGAGCAGGCAGCGGATAATGTTTGACTTCACACCGCAATCCACCAGCACGACCTTCTTCTTGCCGGCTCCCTCGTTGTAACGCACTACCTCTTTGCATGAAACCTTGTCTACATAGTTGATGCCGCTGTACTGTGCTTCAGGGATGTTGTCGGGTTCATCGTCAAAGACAATCTTACCCATCATCACACCGTGCTCGCGCAGCACTTTGGTCAGCTCACGGGTGTCGATGCCCGTGATGCCGGGAACTCCCTCGCGCTTCAGCCAGTCAGCCAGACTCTCCACAGCGTTCCAATGGCTGTACTCATAGCTGTAATCGCTCACAATGATAGCTTCCGCATGGATTTTCTCACTCTCCATGAAGGTTGGCAATCCATTGGGTTCAAAGGTAAACGGCGGCACACCGTAGTTACCGACCAAGGGATAAGTCAGCGTCATTAACTGCCCTGCATACGAGGGGTCTGTAAGACTTTCCGGATAGCCTGTCATGGCGGTGTTGAAGACTACTTCGCCGGCAACAGGCTTTTCATAACCGAATGATGTTCCGTGGAAGCGGGTTCCATCATCGAGGATTAGTGTTACATTTCTCATTTCAGATAGATATGTTATTATTCTTAATTAGAACTGATATACTTTTTCAATATAATTGATGAAGGCCTGGTTGAGCTGGCGCACACCGCCGGGTGTCGGATAGTCACCGCTGAAGTACCAGTCCCCGGTATGGTCGGGACAGGCTGCATGCAGTCCTTCCAGTGTCTGATAGACAATCTCCACCTTGGCATGAATGCCTTCGCCCTTGGTCAGCATCTCCACCATCTTGTTCGAGATTTCCTCATCGGTGAACGGCTCATAGATTTCCTTGACATAGTTCACCATCTTTTCTTTCGGCAGATGTTCCTGTACCTTCGACTTCTTGTAAGCACGTTCGATGACGTCGCGCATGCCACGGTCTTCCAGCAGTTCCATCGCCGCACGGAAGGCAATGAACTCGCTCATCTTTGCCATGTCGATGCCGTAGTAGTCCGGATAACGCACCTGAGGCGATGACGAGACGATGACAATCTTCTTTGGGTGCAACCGGTCAAGAATCTTTATGATACTCTGTTTCAGGGTTGTTCCGCGCACGATGCTGTCATCGATAATCACCAGATTGTCCTGATAAGGCACTAGACTGCCGTAGGTGATGTCATAGACGTGGGCAGCCAAATCATTGCGGCTGTTGCCTTCGGCTATAAAGGTACGCAATTTTATGTCTTTTATGGCAACTTTCTCGCTCCGAATGCGCATGGAAAGTATGCGATCCAGCTCACTCCGTGTCGGACGGTGCCCCAAAGCCTCGATTTCCTTTATCTTGAGATGGTTCAGATAGGTATCAAAACCGTCGAGCATACCGTAGAAGGCGACCTCCGCCGTGTTGGGGATGTAGGAGAACACGGTGTGTTCCACATCATAGTTGACCGCTTTCAGAATAGGGTCTACGAGACGGCGACCCAGTTCCTTGCGTTCGTTGTAGATGTCCTTGTCGCTGCCCCGGCTAAAATAGATGCGCTCAAACGTACATTGCTTCTCTTCCTTGGGCTGGTTGATCTGCTCCACGCGCATCTCTCCCCGCTTGTTGACCAGCACCGCCTGTCCGGGACGCAGCTCGTGGACTTCCTCTACCGGGACGTTCAGGGCTGTCTGGATTACCGGACGTTCGGAAGCCAGGACAATGATTTCATCGTCCTTGTACCAGAAAGCCGGACGGATTCCCCACGGGTCACGCAGGGCAAACGACTCGCCGCTGCCTGTCAGTCCGCAAATGACATAACCTCCATCCCACTCCTTGCTTGACGTACGGATGACATTCGTCAGGTCGATGTGGTCCTCGATGGCATGCGTCAGGTCGAGTCCGGTCCGTCCTTCCGCCTTGTATTGCTGGTAGAGCCGCTCCACTTCCCGGTCGAGCCGGTGGCCGACCTGCTCAAGCATGATGTAAGTGTCGGAATAGATGCGGGGATGCTGTCCGTCGGCTGTGAGACGGGCAAATATTTCATCGACATTCGTCAGGTTGAAGTTTCCGCAGAGCAACAGGTTCTTTGCCCGCCAGTTGTTCCGGCGAAGGAACGGGTGGACATAAGAAAGACCACTTTTACCGGTAGTCGAATACCTCAAGTGGCCCATATAGGTTTCCCCGGCAAAAGGCAGATAGCGCTGCGCATAGTCGGCATCGTGCAACTGTTCGGGGGTCAAATCCTTGAAATGACTTTGGACGGACGCGAATATCTCCGTAATCGCCCCCGTGCCCAAAGCCCGCTCTCGAAACATATATTCTTCGCCGGGTTCGGCCTTCTGTTTCACGCAAGCCAGACCCGCTCCCTCTTGTCCGCGGTTGTGTTGTTTCTCCATCATCAGATAGAGTTTGTTCAAACCGTACATCCACGTACCATATTTCTCCTGGTAGTAGCTCAACGGTTTGAGCAAACGTATCATGACGACACCACATTCATGTTTCAGCTGTTCCATTTGTATTGTGTTTGAATTATTCTACGGTGACCGATTTAGCCAGGTTACGCGGCTGGTCGACATCCTTCCCCTTGCAGACGGCAATGTGGTAGGCTAGCAGCTGCAAGGGGATGGTGGTAATCAGCGGTTCGAGGCACTCGATGATTTTCGGGATTTCGATGCAGTCGTCTGCGATGGCAGCTATCTCCGTATCGCCCTCCGACACCAATGCAATCACCTTGCCTTTCCGCGCCTTTATCTCCTGGATGTTACTGATGATTTTCTCATACATGGCGTTCTTCGTTGCCACCACGACCACCGGCATCTCCGTGTCAATAAGGGCAATCGGACCATGCTTCATCTCGGCGGCAGGATAACCTTCCGCGTGTATGTAGGATATTTCCTTCAGCTTCAGGGCTCCCTCCAGCGCCACGGGATAGTTGTATCCGCGTCCGAGATAGAGGAAGTTGTGTGCATAGGTGAAGATGCGCGACAGCTCTGCAATCGCCTGGTTCTTCGACAGGACCTGCTTCATCTTGGCAGGCACGAGGTTCAGTTCCTGCACGATTTCAAGGAACTGTGAATCCTGGATGGCTCCTTTCTCCTTCGCCAGTGCCAGTGCCAGCATGGTCAGCACGGTGACCTGTCCGGTAAAGGCCTTCGTCGAAGCCACCCCGATTTCCGGACCGACGTGGATATACGAGCCGGTGTGTGTGGCACGGGCTATGGAAGAACCCACCACATTACATATACCGTATATAAATGCACCCCGCTCCTTCGCCAGCTGGACTGCTGCCAGCGTATCGGCCGTTTCGCCCGACTGGGAGATGGCAATCACCACATCCTCCGACGAGATGACCGGGTTGCGGTAACGGAACTCGGAAGCATATTCCACTTCCACCGGGATGCGGCACAGACTCTCGATCAGCTGCTTGCCAATCAGTCCTGCATGCCAGGAGGTACCGCAAGCCACAATGATGAAGCGGCGGGCGTTCAGCAGACGTTCCTTATGGTCAATGACAGCCGACAAGGCCACGTTGGTCGATTCGACATTGACGCGACCGCGCATGCAGTCGTTGATGCAGTCAGGCTGTTCGAAAATTTCCTTCAGCATGAAATGCGGATAACCACCCTTCTCCAGCTGTCCGAGGTTCATTTCGATGGTCTGCACCTCCGGCTTCATCTTCACATTATCCAGGTCAACCACTTTCAGTTCCTGACCGCGACGCATGACAGCAATCTCGTTGTCCTCCAGATAAACCACCTTGTCCGTGTATTCGACAATCGGTGTGGCGTCGGAACCAAAGAAGAATTCATCCTGCCCGATTCCCACCACCAGCGGACTGCTCTTCCGTGCCACCAGAATGGTGTCAGGCTGACGACGGTCGAGCAACGCAATGGCATACGCTCCAATCACCTCATGCAGGGCCAGCTGCAGGGCGGTCAGCAAATCGAGCTTGTTGGAGAGCTGGACATACTCAATCAGCTGCACCAGCACTTCCGTGTCGGTATTGCTCAGGAAGGTAACACCCTTCTGCTGAAGCCGTTCCTTCAACGTCGCGTAGTTCTCGATAATGCCGTTATGAATCAATGCCAGATTGCCCGATGAAGAATAATGAGGGTGGGCGTTCACTTGGGAGGGTTCGCCGTGTGTTGCCCAACGGGTGTGGGCTATGCCGATGCTGCCTGAGGTATCCTTATCCTCAACAAAGTGCTCTAAATCAGAAACTCTTCCTTTGGTTTTATATACGTTTAATTGGTCTTGACCGTTGATTAATGCCATCCCTGCGCTGTCGTAACCTCTGTACTCCAGCCGTTTCAAACCTTTCACGAGGACAGGGTAAGCATCTCTCTTACCGATATAGCCTACGATTCCACACATAACTTAATTTCATTCATTAATATTTGCGCAAAGATACAATATTCCCCCTATATATCCGGCAAACGTACGAAATTATTTAATAATTAATTCCACTTCCGCAGGTCGGCACTTCCACAAGTTCCAGCCGCCCCTCTTCCTGTCATTCTGTCAAAACGTCAAACGAACCGCTCCACAGTGCCCGTTTTCAGCCCCAAGGACTGGTTTGCTTGCAAAGAAAGCATTCTCAGGCGATTCGTAAAATACATTTTGTCGTTCTTTTGGCGTAAAGCATATCTTCAGGATGGATTAGCCGAAAGATTGAGATTCTTATGCCCTGTCATCCGAAGCAGAACCAGGCAAAGTAATAGTTGGAAAATCATCATCCTGGCACACAAACTGGAGGTGAATGAATGTTAAGCAGAAGGCTCAATTGTTAAAGGAAAGAAGATTCCTTACATTTACTCGTCAAACACTTGTGTTCGGCATGCCAAACAATATTGTTTGACTCGTGAAACAATATTGTTTGGGAGTGTTAACGATCTTGTTTCACGAGTGAAACACATGTGTTCTGCTGCATAAACATTCGTTTTACCCCACCGAATGGAATAACCATGCAACGATTTCCGCATGAATATTCTTAAAAGAACCTACTTTTCCCGATTCCTCCAAAGTATGCGTTAGCTGAAAAGTATATTTTAAACGATTCTGTCAAACAAACAGACTGTTTTGCTTACACCGTGCTTGCAGAGCATGAAACGAAACGTAAGGCATTCCACAAACACCTTCAACCTAAAGAGCTTGCCCCTGATACAGCGCCGGACCGTGATTGGGATTGAAGAGCGACCGGCTGTTTATCCAGAACTTTTGCTGAATTAAGAAAAAGAATGGCAAAAAAAGAGTAATAAGTTATGATTTTTTCATGGAAAAGTAATACAGGTATGCAAAAAAGCAGTACTTTTGCAAAGTCGAGATTACAAAATAAAGGTTATAGTTTATATTATGACAACAACAGACAAGACCTTTCAAGAAATAAATGAAAGTTACACCATCAGCGAAGCAATAGCGGAAGCCAAACGCTGTCTGAACTGCAAGAATCCGTTGTGCAAGAAGGGATGCCCGATTGAACACGACATCCCGGGATTCATCCATCAGCTCTCCATGGGTAATATGGGAGCTGCCATGAGCATCATCAACGAGAGAAGCAACCTTCCTGCTATCTGCGGACGTGTGTGCCCCCATGAAAAACAGTGCCAGGGCCACTGCGTGCTCTATGCCAAAGGTAAAGGCATCCAGGTCGGCAAGCTGGAGCGCTTCATCGCCGACTTTGATACTGAAATGAATCTGATCCGTGAACGCTTGCCTCAAAAGACCCGTGGCAAGGTGGCTGTCATCGGTTCAGGACCTGCCGGACTGACCGTTGCCGGAGACTTGGCACGCCACGGCTTCAACGTGACGATTTTTGACGGACAGGAGGAAGCCGGCGGTGTCCTGATGTACGGCATTCCCGAATACCGTCTGCCGAAAGCCGTCGTACGCAAGGAGATTGAAAAAATCGAGGCACTGGGCGTCTCGTTTGAACTGAATTGCATGGTGGGCAAGGACATCACTGTCGACGAAATGTTTGCCAAAGGATTCGATGCCATCTTCATCGGGACCGGTACCGCCCTCCCCAAGTCGCTGGACATCCCGGGTGCCAGGCTGCGTGGCGTCGTACAGTCGTCCTACCTGCTTCACATGGTGAGCATCTATAACCAGAATACCATCAGCCGCGACCGCGTACCGTTGATTGCCGGAGAGCATGTGGGTGTCATCGGCTGCGGCAACGTTGCCATGGATGCTGCCCGCACGGCAGTCCGCATGGGTGCCGCCAGCGTCAGTGTCATCTACCACCGGACGGAAGCGGACATGCCCGCCATCCAGAGTGAATACCAGGAGGCAGTCAAGGAAGGGGTGAAATTCCTGTGGGAGACCTCTACGCAGGAGTTCATCGGCGACGAGGAAGGCCACGTGAAGGCTATCCGCGCCACGACCCCTCAAGGCGAACAAATTATCCCGTTCGACCGTATCTACCTCGCCATCGGCTCACGCCCTGCCAACCGCATCGTGTCAACCACAACGGGTATCGATGTTGACGAGGCGGGATACATCATCGTCAAAGACCGTCCCTTCGGTATGACCACCCGCAAAGGTGTGTTCGCCGGCGGCGATGTGGTCCACCACCCCCAGACGGTCGTGCTTGCCATGAAAGCTGCCAAACAGGTGGCTGCCGGCATCGAACAATACGTCGACGCCATCAAGTTACTGGAGAGCTGAACAACCAACGTACCTACTTATACATAATATCTATTTTGAGAAAGAGGATGCTTCCCGCTGCGGGGGCATCCTCTTTTCTGTGTGTGGGGGTTTCTATCCCCCATACAAGTGGGTATAGAGAATCTTCAGTCCGATGCCTATCAGCAGGATTCCACCCAGACGTTCCACCGGGAAGTGGAAACGTTTGCCGGCAAAGATGCCGATCATGAATCCGGCAAAGGCAAGGACCAAAGAGACCAGGCCAATAATTGTTACAGGTTGCCAAATGTCGGCCAGGACACGATAGCCGATGCAGGAGAAGGAGATGCCTACTGCCAGGGCATCGATGCTGGTTGCCACCGACAGAGCCAGGGTCACCTTCAGGCTGTTGGGATTGAAATGCTTCTCTTCCTCGGGCTTGAAGCTCTCGTAAATCATCTTTCCACCCAGAAAAGCCAGGAGTGTGAAGGCTATCCAGTGGTCACACTGCTCCACCAGTCCGCTGAAACGGGCTGTCGCCACCCAGCCCAGGAAAGGCATGAAGGCCTGAAACAGCCCGAAAGAAAAAGAGGTCAAGATGATTGTCCGCCAGTAAATACGTTTCAAAATGATGCCGCTGGCTATGGAGACGGTCAGACAGTCCATCGCAAGGCCAACGGCAAGTAACCACAATTCGAAATAGGTCATCGCTTCTTGTTCAACGGTAAATAATAAATGATGTTATAGGAGAAACCGAACAACACATCGTCTTTCACTCCGTAACCGGGAATGTAGTGAGGCTCGGCATTGGGATGCTCGGTCGAGCTTAACAGCCGTTTGTAACGGACGGACCAACCCATGTGCAGATTTTTCCATACCTGGGCACGGATGCCTGCCACCAGTTCCAGCCACTGTGCCGTGCAGGAAAGGCCTTCGTAATGGAACGGCACGCTGCCTCCCCACACAGGGTCCTGTAAGTCGGGTGCACTGATGTCGAAACTGAACGAGGAGAACCCGTAACGCAATCCTCCGTAAATGATGCTGTAGGTGTCCTTCTTGTGCATGAAGTTGTAGTTCATGCCGACGCGGAAATAGGGTGCACTGGTCTTGTAGGCAATCTCCTTGTCCTCGTCCACCATGTCACTGCTGCCGAAGCCTACTTCCACGATAGGCATGTACCGGTTGAGCAGATTGACCTCGGCAGCTACCTCGCCGCTGATATACGTGCCACCGAACAGCTTGTTGCCCACTCCTACCAGGTCGGTCGAGATGCCAATACCTTGTAAGAACGGCTTTTTCTCTTCACCTTCCCTAGAAGCCGCCACAGCCTTGCGCACCTCCTGCTTCGTCTGCGAAGCTCCGGACGTGTCGACTACCGGTTTCTGTGCCCACAGGGAAAGGGGAAACAGTAGACTAATTGTTAGGAAGATATACTTTGATATGTTCATTCGTGTCATAAGTTACATCGGGATTGACAATCGTGATGGAATCGAAGATGCGATGTGCACACCGTACGGCATCGATGTGGTGATACATGCCTGTACCGCACTCCATCGAAATGAAGTGTGGGATGTTCTGGTGAGTGACGTAAATAGTGTCGAACAGCGTTTCGCTGAGATGAACGATGAACGTGTCTTCCGTGTTCGTATAGCTCAAAGGGAGCTGCATCAGCTGCATGTTGCTTTCCTGATTGATAAGCACGGAATCCACTCCCGTCGTCGTGACCGTCACAGGCTCGGTAAAGGCGACTGCCACCCCGTTGCCATTGTAAAGTCCGTAATTCACATAGGCCGTATTGCTGACCGTGCAGTCGGTGTCATTGCACGCTCCGGCAAGAAGGAGCAACAGTCCGAAGGTCAGTCCATGTAGTGCAGATGCTTTCATACCTTTCATCAGATTTCTTTTTCCACCTTATAGTTATTGCGTTCAGGGGCATTGCGTGTCACCAGTTCACCGACAAAGCCCGCCAGGAACAGTTGTGTCCCGATAATCATCGCCGTGATGGCGAAATAGAAATAGGGCGAGTCGGTAACCAGACGATAGGGCTGCCCGCTGTACATGGCATAAAGCTTGTTGAATCCCAGGACGGCACAGGAAATAAAGCCCAACAGGAAAACTATCGACCCGAGAAAGCCGAACATGTGCATCGGCTTCACACCGAACTTTGACAGGAACCATAGCAGGAGCAGGTCCAGATAGCCGTTGAAGAAACGGTTGAGTCCTCCAAACTTGGTCTTGCCGAACTTACGTGCCTGATGGTGCACAACCTTTTCCCCAATTTTGGAGAAGCCTGCATTCTTTGCCAGGTAAGGGATGTAGCGGTGCATCTCGCCATAGACCTCGATGTTCTTCACCACCTCACGCCGATAGGCTTTCAGTCCACAGTTGAAGTCGTGCAGGTTATGTATGCGCGAGACAGCCCGCGCCGTCGCATTGAAAAGCTTTGTCGGAATCGTTTTCGACAAGGGGTCGTAACGTTTCTTCTTGTATCCCGACACCAGGTCGTAACCCTCTTCCGTAATCATGCGGTAGAGCTCAGGAATCTCGTCGGGACTATCCTGCAAATCAGCGTCCATGGTGATGACCACATCGCCTTCCGCCTTACGGAACCCACAGAACAACGCCGGCGACTTTCCATAGTTCCGGCGGAACTTGATACCTTTCACACAAGGCGATTCCGCACGCAGACGCTCGATGACTTCCCAGGAACGGTCGGTACTTCCGTCATTGACAAAAATGACCTCATACGTAAAATGATGAGCTGCCATCACCCGTTCAATCCAGGCGAACAGTTCAGGCAACGATTCCTCCTCATTGTAGAGAGGAACGACAACGGATATATCCATAATCTAGTAGTTCGATTTCGTTTTGACACGGTCCATCCCTTCCTAACGCCCCACGGCTTTCCGACGCATGGTGAGCAAGGCAGTAGGCAGGGACAAGAGGATGCCGTAAAATATGTTTTGTGATAAAAGTTGCATGGCAAGTTGGATGGGAGTCAGTTCATAAAACACATCGAGCGCATGTTTGATTTGCGTCATCTGAGCCTGCATGGCAGATTCGTCTTTGACAAGTTCCAACTGTGCTGCCACACGCGTGTATATGAAACCGTTATCAAGGAACTGGAAATAGAGGTAGTGTCCTACAGCCGTCAGCAGGGATGCGAAGAGATAAATCTGAAAGGCAAATACCAACGCGGAGAAAAAAGGATAATCGCCCTCACATTGGCGACCGAACGAACGGGACATGAGAAACACGATGACCGGTACGGCACATGTCAACAGGAGGAACAGCAAAGCAAGGGGGGAAAAGACCAGTCCGAGGGGAAGCAAGGCAAACTTCAGGATCCAGAAAAGACCCATGTATGTCCCATAAAGCATGGCTGTTTGCTGCAAATTGTTTCGTTGTGATGCCATTTAGTCTTCAATCTATCATGTGTGCGTGCAAAAATAGTACTTTTTCATCAAGCAACAAAAACTTATCCCTGACAAAACCTCGCCCCTCTTCCTCCGTCCGGTCCTCCCATACAAAAGTAAATCCGAGGTCGTTTACAAAGTGTCTGACAATCAAGGCATGTGTAATTTCCTTGTAGAAAATGTTACATAAACACTTGTTGTATTAGAAAAAATATCTACCTTTGCAGCCGGGTAAGTCCTATACGGCCAGCTCCCTTCGAATCCTCCAGGGCTTGATCGCAGCAAAGGTAGTTGGTTGTAGCGGCGCGATATAGTTAGCTTACCCACCTGCCTCTTTAGCTCAGTTGGCCAGAGCACGTGATTTGTAATCTCGGGGTCGTTGGTTCGAATCCGACAAGAGGCTCTCCAAGAGAATGTTCGTTGAAAGAACATTCTCTTTTTTATATCCGTTCCAGCGGCATGACGTCAAGATTACACATCACCCCTTCATGCCATGCTTGGCGGCGAGCAGCAGAATAGCCTCAGTGATGAATGCCGTCTTGTCGGGCACTTGTTCCAAGATAGCCGCCACATGCTCGTCGGCGTTGAAGCCGTAACGCTTGGCAGTCTTCCGTTTGCGGCCCGAACCGGGACGAGAACCGCCCCAATTTGCACGTTTGTCTTGCTCTTTCTCCATGATTTTACTACTTTTGCTCCCAATAACCCGACAAGTGGAAGGACGGTCTTGCGGCCTTTAATGCTTTCGCAACCCTTCTCTTGGATTAGAAGAACCGTACCGTAATGATCAGCGTTCTTACTTTCCAAATCTTGATTACAAGTGTCCAGCTCATAATTTTAAGATTTGTCGGGTTATTTCCCTTCTTTTCTCGGCATCGGGACTTGTCCGTCGTAACCTCTCATTGATTACATTGCAAATGTACTATTTATCTTGAAACTCCATCGGTAAATTCAAGATTAGTTTTCCGATGTATCTTCGTCTTAATACTTTTTCCACTCACTCAGCAACCGGCCACCGAACAGCTGAATCTCGTCGTCCGTGGCGTTCATGCGCTGCTTCATTACCGTCATGAGCTTTGTTTCTGCCTCGACTTGTACGGTGTTGACGTTGATGTACGACTGCGCCACCCCTGTAAGCTGCTGAAGCCCGGATGATAGATTTTGAAATACCGTTGCTACACCATTGAGCTTGAAGAGTTGATCCCTGAATCTCTTTTCTGCCGTTTCGGCAATACCTAGCTCTTGCGAGAGCCGTTTCACGTCGGTCGTCGCCTCGACGATGTGTTCTTTCCCGTCGATGGAAAGCTTGATATTAAATTTTACGTCTTTAGACATTGCTTTTTCGATTTTTATTTCTTATGTTTGCGACAAACCAAAACCTTTAACCCCATGAGAACTATTGAACTCGGTTATTTTCTCGTTTTGATAAGCTTAATACTGCTTTTCTCTATCTTTTTCATTCAGAGCACCGACGCTCTATTTAATTGTGGCCTCGCCTCCTTTATAGTCGGTTCTATAGGATGGCTTCTCGTATCCATAGACCCCCGCGACCTCAAAGAAGACTGGGAGGTCAAAGAGATTGAGGAACGTTGGGCGGAAAAGAAACGTGCCAGGGAGCAACGCCGCCTGCAGAAGCAAAACGGCAAAGCGAAGCACTAAACCCGTTTAGCCAGTTCCTCGAAGCGTCGCTTCTGCTCCTCTCGGCTCATCACTACCCGGTCAGCACCCCGCTTTTCCTTCTTCTCATCCCAGGGCAACGGCCAGAACCGCTGCACCGTGGTCTTGTGCTTCATGTACGGGCCGCTCAGCGTGTATGCCAGTGCCCGCGTCTGTTCCCACGACTCGCGGCTGTCTGCCTCCCGGGTCTTGGCATGCGCCTCACAGACCGCGCTGAACTCGTCGGGGGTCATCCGCTCAAAGTCATCCAACCGCATCCCGACACAGCCCAGCGCGTATCCCAGCAACCCGGCTATGGTCGGGCTTTCTTTTTTTACTCCTGCATCCTTCTCCGTGCCCTCCAGCATCGCGGCAGCCCAGGGCTCAACTTGTGCAAATTTTATACCCTATTCCAGTTTGCTAAGAAGAATATAATCCAAATAAAAAAACAAGTCAAATTATATGTAAGAGACGGACCGGACTACTATATTTGCGGCCATTAGAACTTTTGTCAAATATTAAAATCTAAATAGTAAGTATGCCTATCGGATGTGTACTTTGGATAATCTTAATAGTTGTATTTAGCATCAGCATGTACGGTTGGGGGGAGGTTATCATAATACTGGTAGGTATTATAATTAACACTTTCCTTATATGCCACCATCGGAACAAGATGAGAAAGAAAAGAAGAAACAACATGAACAAGAAATAAGTTCCTACGTGCAGATGCAATTTGATGTATCAGTCCACAAGTCAAGGATAGCCTTGAAGTTTTAGAGCTATTGACAAATTGTCAAATGAAGCCCCTTAGCAGCGACTGTCCTACGGCAAACTCCGGATTGATACATTCCAAAGGCTTTTTCAGACAGTTTGCAACATACGCATTGACAAACATTCAGACTGGATAACGTCACAATGGTATGCTTTCAGCTCTAAGACTCACATACTGCCCCTGACCATCCGGAATTTCACACTTGATGTCACCATCCAACTATTCTGCAAGCTCCTCCTTCCAGAGAAGGAAACTCAAAACAACCCACTCGAACGCCTCATCCGAGAGACTTTTCATCGCAAAACAGCAGGGTTGAAAGCAGGAAACTCCCCAAAATCCCGCAGCAATTTTCCAAATCGGGCGTACGAAAGAAGAATATTCCGGGCACGTTTTGCCCATAACATGGAAATAAAATGTATAGTTTTCTAAAATATCAGGGGAATGTTGAGGTTTCTGTTAAACGAAATTAGCAATTCAATATCGGATTACCAAGAGTTCGAAAAGCGAGAGTCAGCAGAAAAAGTCAGAAGAAGACTTTCTGCAAGCAAAATGAGAATTATCCCCTCCATGTGTCAAACTTCAGAAAAGGACTGCCGGAGACGGAACCAATAAAAAGATACACAAAGGTGTGAAGATACAGAGTGAAATTAACGAATGGACAAAATGGATAAAATACATCTTCTCCCTGCCCCTTCAACGCCTTTGTGTTATGCTTTTAACCCAACGGTCAAATGACCGATTTGGGTTTAATTTTCGTCAGCAGTAATCTTAAGCACCCCACCGGTAGTCGGGTCGAACATGACCTGGGTAGTGGTCTTCTTGTCAAAGAGCTTCTTGCTCAAGATTTCACGATTGCCGAACTGCGCAAAAGGCAGCTCACCTTCATAGTATTTCTCTTTTCCCTGGAACACCGTGACATGAGCTTTTCCAGGGACATTGTAGACCACCCCTTCCAGCTTCTTCTTCGCCTTTTCCTCCGGAGACGCCATGGGAACCGTATTTCTATTTTCCAAAGATACATACACAGGCTCGCCTGCCAGGTTGTTTGCACCCACAACCCCCAGACGCTTTGAAAAACGGAACAGCACCTCCTTGTCTATATTCCCGGTCGGGAGAAGCGTCAGGTTAAACTTCTTCGTCTCCGTCACGGTCGTTCCTTCAAAGAGCTGCAGCAGGGCAGTTTCCTGACGATTCAGGTTGGCAAGCATGATTTTCAAGGATTCTCCATCCGTAGGCATGTAGTCAGCCTGTCCCCGCGTCAAGCTGTTCTTGCTTTCGCGTATGTTATAGATTTCCTTGGCAGTCAGCTCCGCCATCTTGGCGGTAGAACCAGCCATGAGTATCTCCTCGGTCATGTAATCACGCGGATTCACCGGAGCTTGCGGAGTCTCCGAAGCAGGCTCTTCACCCGAGCCCTCAGCCAACGTATTGTGCGTGTTTATCGCTTTCAGAATGCCGTCAGGCGTCAGCTCCACCAACGGGGCAACGGTCTTGTCTTTCAACTCGATGGTATAAGCCTGGTCCTTATCGGGAGTCCCCACCGGGACTACCTTGACTTCCTTTATTTTCCATTGCTCATACGCCTGTGCGGAAACGCCTGTCAGACGCAGGTATTTCTCAGCATAGCGACAAAAGTCGCCGGAGGTAAACACTGTCTTCTCCGCCACCACCGTAATGCTGAGGGTGGTCTGGGGCAAGAAGTAGGTCACTCCTTCCTCATTTTGTCCCGGAGCATAGCCACTGACACGCGTCTGCGCACTTGCCGACAGAGACAAAAGCAATGCAAAAGCAAATAATCCTGTTTTCATATCATTATGGCTTAGAATGGTTTTTAAAGAATCGTTTCATCGTTCAAGCTGCTTCCATGCTTCCGGCAGATGGTCGACCAGACTTCCGGCAGTCATGGCAATCTGACTTTCTGCCTCGGCAGCCAGGTCTCCGGCAAGACCGTGTACGTATACACCCAACCGGCAAGCATCAAACGAATCATATCCCTGCGCCAGCAAGGCAAGCAAAATGCCCGTCAACACATCGCCGCTTCCTCCGGTAGCCATACCGGGATTGCCCGTCGGATTGAAAACGACCTCTCCTTCGGGAGTGACGATTGCCGTCCAGGCTCCTTTCACCACGATATACACCTGATGGGCTGCAGCCAGCTCCTTCGCCTTCGTCAATCGTTCATACGTATCACTGCACGTACCGACCAGCCGTTCCAGCTCTTTCGGATGCGGGGTGAGGATACTGCCTTTCGGCACTTGTGACATCCAGGAATGGTTGAGCGAAAGGATGTTGAGTGCATCGGCATCAAGCACCATCGGTGTGGAGGTTATCTGAAGCTGCTCAATCAGAGCCTCAGCTGTCTCCATAGCCTTTCCGAGTCCCGGACCTACCCCGACCGCCTCGTAAGAATCTGCTTCCGTAGCCGTCGTGAAGCACTCGTCGCTATAATCGTGATCGATCATGGCTTCAGGCACACTCGTCTGCACAATGTCATTGTTACGCAAGGGAACATGGACCGTCAACAGCCCCACCCCACTGCGCAGGCAGGCACGGGCAGCCAGAATGGAAGCTCCTGCCATACCGAACTTCCCGGCAATAAGCAGCGCATGACCGTAATCCCCTTTGTGGGAGAACCGTCCGCGTGGACGCAAGAGGGAAGCCACTTCATCCTTTTCAAGGATATGGAAAGGGGTCTGTGCCTCTTTCAGGAAACCGGGCAACAAACCAATGTCAAGCACCTCCACATCTCCCAACAGTTCCTCATTCTCCGAGAAGAGGAAGGAAAGCTTGATCTGTCCGATAGTCAGCGTCAGATCCGCACGGATAATGAACGTACGCTGGTTGTATGTATTATCCTCGCACATCAGTCCTGAAGGGATATCAATGGAGACCACCTTGGCAGGTGACTGATTGATGTAATTCACCACGGCGGCAAAACCTCCGCTCAGCGGCTTGTTGAGTCCCGAACCAAACAATCCGTCAATCACGATGTCCCCCTCGGAAAGCCGGGGAGGGTCAAAGTTCTTGGTAACCTCTTCAAACTTCACGTTGTCGCACATCTGCAACAGGTCACGGTTGGTGGTGCAGTCGTCCGACAGATGTCCGGTGGTATTGAACAAGTAAGCCTCTACGGCATATCCCTTTTCCGAGAGCATGCGTGCCACGGCAAGCGCATCACCTCCGTTGTTCCCCGGTCCGGCAAACACTTTTACCGGTGTGATGTTGTACCACCGGCGGGCGATGGCAGCTGTAATGGCTTGTGCTGCACGTTCCATAAGGTCAATGGATGCAATGGGCTCCTGTTCGATGGTATATTGATCCCATTCCTTGATTTGAGAATTAGTCAGTATTTTCACTTTTATAGGGTCTTTAGTCTGTTTGGGGTGTAAAATTACTATTTTAGCCTTATACCGTCTTCCTTTTTCAGTACAAAATTAGAAACTGTTTCGAATTTACTTCCGCAAATCCAAAGCGCAGGTGACAAGCGGCAAGGCATCTATCCGTTTTCTTCGAATGTGAAGGCATCTCCATCCTCCAGGACCGGAAATTTCCGCCGGAATGCCTCCAGCCGCTCCCGGTCAAGCACCGCCGTAGCAAATCCTTCCTGTCCGTCTACACAGGATGCGATGACTTTGCCATACGGATCAATCACCCGGCTATGTCCGTCATAGGCGGCAACGGGGTCGCGTCCCACCCGATTGGATGCCAGCACATAACATTGGTTTTCCAAGGCACGTGCATCCAGCAACGCATCCCAGACCCGGATTCGCGGCACCGGCCAGTTTGCCACATAGAGGGCTACCTCATAATCACCGCGGTTTCGTGCAAAGACAGGGAAACGCAAGTCATAACATACCTGAAGCAGGAAACGCCATCCGCGGAACTCCACGACAACCCGTTTCTGTCCCGGGGCATAAACCTTATCCTCTCCACCATACGTAAACAAATGGCGTTTGTCATAAGCCTCCACGGAGTGAGGCGTCACGAAGAAGAACCGGTTGTAGAACCTGCCGTCCGCTTCCACCGGCAGACTGCCTGCCAAGGCTGCATCCAGCCGGACAGCCCACCGGCGCATCCATTCCAAGGTATCCTCCGCCGTAGCGGCCACTCCCGGAAGACCGGGCTGCATGCAGAACCCGGTAGCAAACATCTCAGGGAGCAGATAGATATCGCTTGACGGAGCGTCTCTCAAAAGCAATTCCAAGTGTTCTCGATTGGCCGCAGCATGACACCAGGTGATATCGGTCTGCAACACCGTTGCCCGCAGCTGGTTCCGGGGCTCGTCTGTCCTGATGCCATCATGCCTTTCAAATTCCATCGTACTCATATCAATCAATCCATATTCAGTGACTAAGGGAATATCTCAACTACGCCCGCGCAACACATCGAGCATCTGCCGCGCTGCCTTCTCCGAAGCGCCCGGAGCACCTAAAAGATTGATAATACGGTCGTATTCATCCAACATCTTCCGGCGTTCGTCTCCATCGAGCAAACGCCTCAGTTCACGCTGCATGTTCTCCACAGTCATGGTATCCGCCACCAGCTCGCGTACCACCTCCCTGCCGGCAATCAGATTGACCAGCGAAATGTATTTCACCTTCAAGACATGCCGCCGCAAGAAAGAGATGACCTTGCCGATGGGCGTATGGTAACACACCACCTGAGGCACACGGAACAAAGCGGTCTCCAGCGTCGCTGTCCCCGAAGTAACCAGTGCCACATGGGCATTGGCAAGGAGCGGATAGGTCTGCCCGTAAACGACCTTTACCGGTGTTCCCTGAATGAACTCACCGTAATAGAAGGGGTCAATACCGGGCGCACCTGCCAGTACCATCTGATACTCCGGGAAAGCCGAAGCCGCACGTATCATGTCGGGCAGGTTGTCCTTGATTTCCTGCTTGCGGCTGCCTGCCAGCAGGGCGATAATGGGACGCGAAGGGTCAAGTCCGTTGGCATGCAGAAACTCTGCCCGTGTCTCCGAAGCGGTTTCCCGGAATTTAGCCACAGCATCCACACACGGATTGCCCACATAGTGAATGGGATAGTCATACTTCCGATAAAAATCCACTTCAAAAGGAAGAATGGAAAAGAGCTCGTCCACATCCCGCTTGATATTCTTGATGCGATACGTCTTCCACGCCCAGATTTTAGGGGAGATATAATAGAACACGGGAATCCGAGTCTTCGCCCTGACAAACTTGGCAATGCCCAGATTAAAGCCGGGATAGTCCACCAGAATCACCACGTCGGGATGCCACTGTACGATATCCTCTTTACACAGACGCATATTGGCAAAAATGGCAGGCAAATGGAGTAGTACCGGGATAAAGCCCATGTATGCCAATTCACGGTAATGCTTCACCCTCTTGCCTCCCACGGCCGTCATCAGATCTCCTCCGAAAAAACGGAAGTCCGCCTCCGGGTCTTCCTGGCGTATGGCTGCCATCAGGTTGGATGCATGCAGGTCACCCGATGCCTCGCCGACAATCAAATAATACTTCATAAGCTAGATATCCAGATTCCAGTCTTTCATTTGTTCCATCATCTCGTAGGCCGTCACGTCAATCTTGACGGGGGTAATGGCGACGTAACCGTTGTTCAACGCCCAGGCATCAGAGTCCTCGCCTTCGTCGTCACTCTGAAAGGAACCGGTCAACCAGTAATAATGTGTTTTATAAGGATGCGGACAATCCGCCCACTCATTGTGCCATCCTCCCCGCGTCTGCCGGCAGACCTTCACGCCCCGGAAGGAAGGGGCCGATGGGAAATTGACATTCAGACAGACTCCACCGGGCAAACCATGCCGCAGGACTTCCTTTGTGATGCCTTGGACATAGGCTGTCAGGGGAGCAAAATCAGCATCAGGGTCATGATCGCACAGTGAGAAGCCGAAGGAAGGGACTCCCTTCATACATCCCTCGAGCACTACTCCCATCGTACCGGAATAGTGGACATTGACAGCCGAATTATCGCCATGATTAATTCCACCGATAACCACATCCGGACGCCTCGGCAACGCATCGTGCATGGCGAGCTTGACACAGTCGACCGGAGTACCCGAGCAGGCATAAACTGTCAATCCTTCTTCCCGATGATAAAGCGCATAATGCACCGGAGACTTCGAGGTCAACGAACAGGCAGCCCCGGAACGCGGAGAGTCCGGTGCCATGACAACCACCTCTCCCAGCGGACGGAGCATACGTATTAATTCATTGATTCCTTTGGCCGTAACGCCATCATCGTTTGAGACCAATATCAGTGGAGATTCATTCTTCATACCTTATATATTATGTTTGCGGGCAAAAGTACGAAAAATAGCCAGCCCGCGAACAGCTTATAGGAATATTTCTTAATCTGCGTGAAAGGCTCTGTCAAAAAATAGACATCTTTACATAGAATTGTCTATATTTGCAACTTCAAGGAGTGTAAGCTTCTTGAACTAGTAAAATGATACAAATGGGAAAGATTATTGCTTTAGCCAACCAGAAAGGTGGCGTTGGTAAGACTACAACTACGATTAATCTGGCTGCATCATTGGCCACACTTGAGAAAAGCGTGCTGGTGATTGATGCCGACCCCCAGGCAAATGCCTCATCGGGACTGGGGGTGGATTTAAAGGAAGTTGACTGTTCTATCTACGAATGCCTGGTGAACCAACAGGATATTCGTGAAGCCATTTACACGACTGACATCGAAGGGTTGGACATCGTACCTTCACATATCGACCTCGTAGGTGCCGAGATTGAAATGATTCAGCTGGACGACCGTGAGAAAGTAATGAAAAAGCTGTTGGCTCCGATGAAAGAGATGTATGACTATATCCTCATCGACTGCTCACCGTCACTGGGACTTATCACCATCAATGCCTTAACGGCAGCTGACTCGGTAATCATTCCGGTACAGTGTGAGTATTTTGCACTCGAAGGAATCAGCAAGTTGCTCAACACCATCAAAATCATCAAGTCGAAACTGAACCCGGCACTGGACATTGAAGGGTTCCTGCTCACGATGTACGACTCGCGCCTGCGTTCAGCGAACCAAGTGTATGAAGAGGTGAAGAACCACTTTCAGGAACTGGTATTCAAGACCGTCATCCAACGCAACGTCACGTTGAGCGAAGCGCCCAGCCATGGCATCCCGGTCATTCTTTATGATGCCGACTCGAAAGGCTCGAAGAACTACCTGGCATTGGCACAAGAAATAATCAAACGAAACAGTAAGTAGAAAATTCATGGCAGTACATAAGAAATTTGCTTTAGGACGCGGACTGGATGCACTCATCTCTACGGAGGAAGTGCGTACCAGCGGCTCTTCTTCCATCAACGAAGTGGAGCTGTCGAAGATTTCAGTAAATCCCAACCAACCCCGACGAGACTTTGACCCCGAAGCTCTGCAGGAACTGGCAGACTCCATTGCTGAAATCGGCATCATACAGCCTATCACCTTGCGTAAAATCAGTGACGATTCCTACCAGATCATTGCCGGTGAACGACGCTTCCGGGCTTCCCAAATGGCAGGCCTGACAACCATCCCTGCCTACATACGCACTGCCGATGACGAAAATGTGATGGAGATGGCACTCATCGAGAACATCCAGCGCGAAGACCTGAACTCTCTGGAGATTGCCCTCGCCTACCAGCATTTGCTGGAACAGTACGAAATGACGCAGGAGCGCTTGAGCCAGCGGGTGGGAAAAAAACGCACGACCATCTCGAACTATCTCCGTCTGCTGAAACTCCCGGCACCGATTCAGGTCGCCCTGCAAAAGAAAGAGATTGACATGGGACATGCCCGTGCACTCCTGACATTGGAAGATCCCAAGACTCAAATCAAGATTTTCGAAGAAATCCTCAAGCACCACTACTCCGTCCGCAAAGTCGAAGAAATGGTCAAAGCACTCAGCGAAGGGGAGAGCATCAAGAGCGGTGAAAAGAAAATCACCCCCCGTGGCGCCAAACTTTCGGAAGAATATGATGCCCTGCGCTCCCACCTGTCCGACTTCTTCCATACCAAGGTACAGATGTCGTGCAGCCAATCGGGAAAAGGTAAAATCAGCATTCCTTTCAACAATGAGGAGGAACTGGAACGCATCATGGAGATATTCGATAAACTCAAACCGCAAGAATAATCATCAGCCTTGAAACGTATGATTCATACCTATCGTCAATGGATAACCCTGTTGCTGACTCTGTTGCTGGTATGCGGCGGACGTACGGCTGCCTGTGCACAGGTGGCTGTCGCTGACTCGCTCGTGACAGACTCCCTGGTCAACGACAGCCTGACGATGCTGCAAGACCGGCAACTGGAAATCCTGGAAGCTCCCATAGACACTGCCAGGCTTTATGCCGGAAGCGATTCCATCCATCAGACCACTACTCCCGAACCGGTAAAGAAGCGGTGGATGCCCGACCCCAAACGGGCTACCTGGCTGGCTCTGCTCATCCCGGGAGGAGGACAGATTTATAATCGCAAGTATTGGAAACTACCGATTGTCTATGGCGGATTTGTGGGATGTGCCTACGCCCTGACGTGGAACAACCAGATGTATTCAGACTATTCACAGGCCTATCTGGACCTGATGGATGATGACCCGAACACCGACAGCTACAAGGACTTTCTTCCACCCAACTACAAGATTGAAGGCAATGAATCGCAATTCGAGAATATCTTCAAACGGAAGAAGGATTACTACCGCCGCTACCGCGACCTGAGCATTTTCTGTTTCATTGCCGTCTACGCCCTATCGGTGATTGACGCCTACGTGGACGCCGAGCTGTCGAACTTTGACATTTCGAAAGACATCAGCCTGAAAGTGGAACCGACTATCATAAACAACAATAACAACCTTTTCAGTAAGAACTACAGCCGACAGTTGAGCATCGACAAGAACTCTTCAGTGGGCCTGCAATGCCGATTAAGATTTTAACTTGCTATATGAAAAAGATATTTATCCTTGTCCTGTTTATCACATCACTGAACCTGCATGCACAGCAAAGCATCGCCGTCACCTCGCCATCCGGCAATGTGGAAGAAATCGACATTCCGGAAAACATGACGCTGTCGATCGACAGCCTGCTGTCCAATTGGCATGCAAAGAATTACCTGTCAATCTCTCCCGAAGACTGCAACTACGAAGATGTGAACCCGACCTATCCGGATTCCATCTATATCGACCGCCTGTCCCGCATACCGACCATCATGGAAATGCCCTACAACGACATTGTGCGCAAGTTCATCGACATGTACAGCGGACGCCTGCGCAAATCGGTGTCTTACATGCTGGGAGCCTCCAATTTCTATATGCCTATCTTCGAACAGGCACTCGACTTGTACAACCTCCCCTATGAGCTGAAATACCTGCCCATCATCGAGTCGGCACTCAACCCGACCGCCGTATCCAGGCAGGGAGCGACCGGACTCTGGCAATTCATGCTGGGTACGGGAAAGATTTACGGACTTGAGACCAACAGCCTCATCGACGAACGCCGCGACCCCATCAAGGCTACGTATGCTGCCGCACGTTACCTGAACGACCTTTACGAGGCTTTCCAAGACTGGAACCTGGTCATTGCTGCCTACAACTGCGGTCCGGGTACTGTCAACAAAGCCATTCACCGTGCCAATGGCGCCCGGGACTACTGGAGCATCTACAACTACCTGCCGAAAGAGACACGAGGATATGTGCCTGCCTTCATTGCAGCCAACTACATCATGAACTATTACTGTGACCATAACATCTGCCCGATGGACACGCAACTGCCCTTGGCGACAGATACCATACACATCAACCGCGAGCTGCATTTCCAACAGATATCCGACTTGTGCAACATCGACCTGGAATCGCTGCATGCACTGAATCCGCAATACAAGACTGAGATTATACCGGGCAACAGCGGCGACTGCATCCTGCGACTTCCGCATGCAGCCCTGACAGCCTTCATCGACGCAAAAGACTCTGTCTACACCCACCGGGCAGACGAGCTGTTCACCAAACGCAGACAAGTAGCCGTCCAACAACCGGCAGCACGGGCAACCGCCAGTACGGCAGGTGCCAAATATTACAAGATACGACGCGGCGATACCCTCTCGGAGATTGCCGAAAAGTTCGGGACAAGCGTCCGTCGCCTGAGAAGCTTGAACGGCATCCGTGGTAACCGCATCACGGCCGGCAAGTCCATCAGAGTCCGTTAAACCTTAAATTCACATTTTGACGATTATGGAAGACCATGTACAAACCAAAGAGATGCAAGAAGAAGAACTGATTAATGCTGCTTTTCAGGATCTTCTGAACTGCTATCTTGCGACCAAGCACCGCAAGAAAGTCGAGATCATCACCAAAGCGTTCAACTTTGCCAAACAGGCACACAAAGGAGTCAAACGACGCTCGGGCGAGCCTTACATCCTGCATCCCATCGCCGTAGCGAAAATCGTTTGTACTGAAATCGGACTGGGCTCTACCTCCATCTGTTCGGCTCTTCTCCACGACGTGGTGGAGGACACGGACTACACCGTGGAGGATATTGCCAACCTGTTCGGTCCCAAAATCGCACAGATTGTGGACGGACTGACCAAAATCTCCGGAGGTATTTTCGGAGACCGCGCCTCGGCACAGGCAGAGAACTTCAAGAAGCTCCTCCTCACCATGTCAGACGACATCCGTGTCATCCTCATCAAGATTGCCGACCGTCTGCACAACATGCGTACCCTGGGGTCCATGCTGCCCAACAAGCAGTACAAGATTGCCGGCGAGACGCTCTACATCTATGCACCGCTTGCCAACCGCCTCGGACTGAACAAAATCAAGACCGAGCTGGAAGACCTGAGCTTCAAGTACGAACACCCGGAAGAGTACAACCAGATCAACGACAAACTGGCCGAGACACAAGCCAGCCGCGATGAAGTGTTCAAGGAGTTTACCGACCCCATTCGCGCACAACTCGACAAGATGGGATTGGAATATGAAATCAAGGCACGCATCAAGTCCCCCTACTCGATCTGGAACAAGATGCAGACCAAACACATCACCTTTGAGGAAATCTACGACATCCTGGCCGTCCGCATCATATTCAAGCCCAAGTCGATGGCGGAAGAACTCAATGAATGCTTCAACATCTACGTCGCCCTCTCGAAGATATACAAGCCACACCCTGACCGCCTGCGCGACTGGGTGAACCACCCGAAGGCCAACGGTTACCAAGCACTGCACGTCACACTGATGAGCAACCGCGGACAATGGATCGAGGTGCAAATCCGCAGCCAACGCATGGACGACGTTGCCGAACAGGGCTTTGCCGCACACTGGAAATACAAGGAAGGGGGAGGCAGCGAAGACGAAGGCGAACTGGAGAAGTGGCTGCACACCATCAAGGAAATCCTTGATGACCCCCAACCCGACTCCATGGACTTGCTCGACACCATCAAGCTGAACCTCTTTGCTTCTGAAATCTTCGTCTTTACGCCGAAAGGGGAAATCAAGACGATGCCTGCCAACTGTACGGCACTGGACTTCGCCTTCTCCATCCATACCTTCCTGGGCAGCCATTGTATCGGTGCCAAGGTGAACCATAAACTGGTTCCGCTGAGCCACCGGCTGCAGAGTGGCGACCAGGTGGAAATCCTGACTTCGAAAGCACAGCGTATCCAACCCTCGTGGGTGAACTTCGTATCGACAGCCAAGGCTAAGGCCAAGATTCTTGCCATCCTGAAACGGGAACAGCGTCAGGCACAGAAGCTGGGCGAAGATGTCCTTGCCGAATTCTTCAAGAAGGAGGAGATTGAGCCGATCAGCATCAATGTAGACAAACTGTTGGCCCTTCACCAGATGACCCGTGAGAACTTCCTCGCCGCACTGGGACAGAAGACGCTCGTTCTGAATGAAGAAGACCGGAACATCCTGAAGGACAAAGGCAACAACAATTGGAAGAAGTATACCAAGTACATCTTCCCCTTCAACCGCAGCAAAACGAAAGAAACGCCCCAACTTCCCCCTGCCAATGAACCGGCACCTGCCACCGGCATTGACAAGAAGAAGCCTGTCATCCTGACCGAAGCAGGCGTAGGCAAGGACTTCATCCTCGCCAAGTGCTGCAAGCCCATACCGGGTGATGATGTCTTGGGATTCTTGAATGAGAATGACCAGATTGTCATCCACAAACGCCAGTGCCCCATTGCTGCCAAGCTCAAGAGCAGCCAGGGAAACCGCATCCTCGCTGCCGAATGGCATACACGCCGGACCATGGCATTTGCCGCAACCATCCAGGTAAAGGGTATCGACGACCTGGGTCTCATCAACGAAATCACCCAAATCATTTCACGGCAGCTCAATGTGAACATCCACAAACTGTGCATCGAGAGCAACGAGGGTATCTTTGAAGGACAAATCGAGCTTTACGTCTTCGATGTGGAAGATGTGAAGACCCTCTGCAACTCCCTGCGTCAGGTGAAGAACATCCAATCGGTCACCCGCGTCTGACGACAGACACGACCGGTGCATACCCATTAACCGAAGAGGCACAAAGACACAGCCCGGAACGACAGTCCTGCTGTCCACGTCGTTTCCCTGTGTCTTTGTGCCTCTTCGGTTGAGAGAGTCCGAAGGCTCTCCATATTCCGGATGCCGTATCAGTAGATGGTCTGGTCCAGCTCCTGCTTCAGGGTCATCAGCTCCTCCCGGATGGCTTTCAGACGGTTGATCACCTCCATGGTCTGCACGGTAGCGGTCCGGTTGGTCTTCAACATCTGACGTGCCCCCTGCAAGGTCATGCCTTTCTCCTTCACCAGATGGTAAATCAAACGTACCTGCTCGATGTTCTCCTCCGTATATTGCCGGATTTGCCTTCCGCTTTTCCGAGGCGTAATGAGTGTCGGGAACTCTTTCTCCCAATAGCGCAACAACGTCTCTGACACTTTGAACATGGCAGCGACCTCCCCGATGGAGTAATACAGCTTCAAATTCTTGTTTTCCTTGTATGCCATAATAATACGTTTCTACTTCCCTGTAAATATACATCAATCATACACCTTGCCATGGTTGGCGGCCATCTGGATCATCTTGTCGTAATCCTCCGCACTCAAATCCATGAAGTAGTAATTCACCGGATTGACCTTCTCCCCCTTGACCACCACTTCGTAGTGCAAGTGCGGTCCCGTGCTCTTGCCCGACGACCCCACTCCACCGATGACCTCGCCGCGGACCACCTTCTGCCCCACCTTCACCTTGATGGATTGCAGATGGGCATAACGGGTGCGATAGCCAAAGCCATGATTGATTTCAATGGTGTTGCCGTATGCAGTTTCCCACCCGGCAGAGACCACCGTCCCGTTACCGGTAGCATAGACGTCGGTTCCCGGATTGGCGCTGAAGTCCATGCCTGAGTGAAACTTGGTCGTCTTGTAAATGGGGTCGATACGTATCCCGTAACCGGACGCCGTCTGCTTGAGATCCTTGTTCGAAATGGGCTGAATGGCGGGAATGCAGAGCAACATCTCATCGTGATTCTTACACAGCGACACGACCTCGTCAAAGGACTCCGACTGGATGTAAAGCTGACGGCGGAGCATATCCAGCTTCCGGGTCGTATTCACCACCAGATCGGCATTCGCCAGATCCATGAACTCCTCGTAACGCCCGTCCCGGTAACCCGCCATACGGACACCGTCGGCGATGGGGTCTGCCTGCAGGACCACCCGATAGAGGTTGTCGTCCCGCTGCTGGATGTCCTTCAAGACCGTCAGTGCATCATCCAGCTGCTTGGACAACACATTGTACTGCGCTTCCATCCGCGCATTCTCCACACGGAGTTCCTTCTCGGAAGGAGAGCCCAGGAAAAGAAACAAGGCCAGGAAGCATCCGGCTCCCAGGCCCATACCGACAAAAAGCTGACGAGCAATGCTGAGAATACGTTGTCTGACAGTGGGATAAATCCTATCGTAAGTGCGGGTTCGAGGGTTATAGATATAATAGACTTTGCGCATGCCTTTCTTCAAACAACGTGAACAAAAAGGTCCACCTTAATGAATATTTCACATAAATAGTTGAGGCAAAAATAACAAAAGACCTTATCTTTGCAAACTGTTTTTGAGAATATTAACTACAAACGACTTTTAGATATATGCTGACTGCAAAAGAAATCAGAGAATCTTTTAAACGTTTCTTCGAGTCAAAAGGCCACGTCATCGTACCTTCGGCTCCCATGGTGATCAAAGATGACCCGACCTTGATGTTTACCAATGCCGGAATGAACCAATTCAAAGACATAATCCTTGGCAACCACCCCGCCAAGAACAAACGTGTGGCTGACTCCCAGAAGTGTCTGCGCGTGAGCGGCAAGCACAACGACCTGGAAGAAGTGGGACACGACACCTACCACCATACGATGTTCGAGATGCTGGGCAACTGGTCGTTCGGAGATTATTTCAAGAAGGAGGCCATCAGCTGGGCATGGGAATACCTGGTCGACGTGCTGAAAATCGACCCTGCCAACCTCTACGCCACGGTCTTCGAAGGAAGCCCCGAGGAAGGACTAGAACGGGACAATGAAGCTGCCGGCTACTGGGAACAGTTCCTCCCGAAAGACCACATCCTCAACGGCAACAAGCACGACAACTTCTGGGAAATGGGCGACACGGGTCCCTGTGGTCCCTGCTCGGAAATCCATATTGACCTCCGTCCGGCTGAAGAACGCGCCAAAGTTCCCGGACGTGACCTGGTGAACCACGACCATCCGCAGGTCATCGAAATCTGGAACCTCGTCTTCATGCAGTACAACCGCAAGGCTGACGGAAGCCTCGAACCCCTCCCTGCCCGCGTCATCGATACCGGCATGGGCTTCGAACGCCTCTGCATGGCCCTGCAGGGGAAAACATCCAACTATGACACGGACGTGTTCCAACCCATCATCCGTGTGATTGCTTCCATGGCAGGCACGGTCTATGGCAAAGACCCGCAGACGGACGTTGCCATGCGCGTGATTGCCGACCACATCCGTACCATTGCCTTCTCCATCACCGACGGCCAGCTCCCGTCAAATGCCAAAGCAGGGTATGTCATCCGACGCATCCTGCGCCGTGCCGTCCGCTACGGATATACCTTCCTGGGACAGAAGCAGGCCTTCATGTACCGCCTGCTGCCCATCCTGATTGAGACCATGGGTGATGCCTATCCCGAACTCCAGGCACAGCAGACACTCATCGAAAAAGTCATCAAGGAAGAGGAAGAAGCCTTCCTCCGCACCTTGGAGACCGGTATCCGTCTGCTGGACAAGACCATGGAAGATGCCAAGGCTTCCGGTAAAAAGGAAATCAGTGGTGTGGATGCGTTCACGCTCTACGACACCTTCGGCTTCCCGCTCGACCTGACCGAACTCATCCTGCGCGAGAACGGTCTGACGGTCAACACGGAAGAGTTCGACGTGGAGATGCAGAAACAGAAACAACGTGCCCGCAATGCTGCTGCCGTAGAAACAGGCGACTGGGTAGTGCTCAAGGAGGGCGAAACGGAATTCGTCGGATATGATTATACGGAATACGAAACTTCCATCCTGCGTTACCGTCAGGTGAAACAGAAAAACCAGACACTCTACCAGATTGTGCTCGACAAGACTCCGTTCTATGCCGAAAGCGGAGGTCAGGTGGGCGACACCGGCGTGCTGGTCAATGAATTCGAAACGGTTGAAATCATTGACACGAAGAAGGAGAACAATCTTCCCATCCACCTCGCCAAGCGACTGCCCGAACACCTGGATGCCCCGATGATGGCGTGCGTGGATACGGACAAGCGTGCCGCCTGCGCTGCCAACCACTCATGCACCCACTTGCTCGACGAGGCACTCCGCCAGGTTCTGGGAACCCACGTGGAACAAAAGGGTTCACTCGTGACCCCCGACGGGCTGCGCTTCGACTTCTCACACTTCCAGAAAGTAACTCCTGAGCAGCTGCGTGAGGTAGAACACCTGGTAAATGCAAAAATCCGCGAGAACATCCCCTTGACCGAATACCGCAACCTGCCCATCGAGAAAGCCAAAGAACTCGGTGCCATTGCCCTCTTCGGTGAGAAATACGGCGATGAAGTTCGTGTGGTACAGTTTGGTTCATCCATCGAGTTCTGTGGTGGAACACATGTGTCTGCCACCGGAAAAATCGGTATGGTGAAGATTCTTTCCGAGAGTTCAGTAGCTGCCGGCGTCCGCCGTATCGAGGCAATCACCGGAGCGAAAGTGGAAGAAATGATGGACACCATCGAGGACACGCTGAACGAGTTGCGTCAGCTCTTCAACAACGCTCCCGACCTGAAAGCTGCCATCCGCAAATACATCGAGGAGAATGCCGGGCTGAAGAAACAGATGGAAGCGTTCATGAAAGAGAAAGAGGCACTGGTAAAAGGCAAACTGATCAACAATGCCAAGGATATACATGGTGTAAAGGTCATCAAGGCCGTCCTCCCCATACCTGCCGACTCTGTCAAGAACATCGCCTTCCAGCTGAAGGGTGAGTTCCCGACGAACCTCTTCGTTGCCATCGGAAGCACCGACAACGGCAAGCCCATGCTGACGGTAGCTGTGAGCGAGGACCTCGTAGCAACCGGAATCAATGCCGGCAAACTGGTGCGCGAAGCTGCCAAACTGATTCAAGGTGGCGGTGGCGGACAGGCTCACTTCGCAACGGCTGGTGGTAAGAATGCCGACGGACTGAGTGCTGCCGTGGACAAACTGATTGAACTGGCAGGATTCTAAGAAATAATCCCTCTCCCACTGAAAAGGCTTGTATGCCGGGGCACGACACCCGCATACAAGCCTTTTTTTATATCGTCATGCAATCTTCTCATTTTGACAAAATGTCAAATGAACCGCCTGAGAAGGCCCTTCCTCGCACCAAAATACAGTTTGGTGGATTCCGAGGCCCCTCTCGGACGATTCGCAAAATACACATGGATACCGATTCAAGCGGAATACAATCCTTGATGAAGGGACTAAGGCCGGATTTACTATCCGAATAACACCCGACACCCGACTATTTCACGATTAATGAAAGCTTCCGATTTGTTGACATCACTCACCTTCTGGAGAGTGAAACTCGGTTTTTTTGCGTTTCATTTTCCAAAGATTTGACTTTCGCGAATGAAACAATATTGTTTGGGAGGTGAAACAATATTGTTTGACTTGCCAAACACAAGTGTTTGACGCCTGAAACAATAGTGTTTGAGCGTTAAAATGTAAAGATTCCGAAAACGAAGTGTATAGTTTTCTAAAATCAAAGGCTTTTTACTGCCCTTTCATCCACTTTATTTTGCAGTTACGCGCTAGTTTGCCGGAATTTCATCAAATACGAGTTAGCAGGAAAAGGCAATTCAGCCGATTCTGTCAACCATAAACGGGAAACAGGTTGCATTTTGAATACCGGTACCCGACTCCTGTACCTGACGGTAAATCCCCATTCGGTTAAAATCAATGAAAACTATCTCCTTTTATCGGTTTTTCAAATCGAAAGCACTACATTTGCACAACGTATGGACACTATGCATAAACGGATACGGAACATATGGAAGCGAATCTGCTGTTGGACGGGGCTGTGCCTTCTCCTGGCTTCTCCGCTGACAGCCAAAGACTTTACGGTAGTGCTCGATGCAGGGCATGGCGGACATGATGCCGGAGCTGTAGGGCGGATTTCCAAAGAAAAGAACATCAACCTGAAAGTGGCACTTGCCGTGGGGCGTCTGCTGGAGCAGAACTGTCGCGACGTGGAAGTCGTCTACACACGCAAGACCGATAAATTCATTCCGCTGCACGGACGCGCCGACATTGCCAACCGTGCGCAGGCAGACCTCTTCGTCTCCATCCACACCAACTCATTGCCCAAAGGAAAAATCGCACGGGGAACGGAGACCTATACCCTGGGACTGCACCGGACAAAGGAAAACCTTGCCGTTGCCCAAAAAGAGAACTCTGTCATCCTCATTGAAAGCGACTACAAACAACGCTATGCGGGCTTCAACCCCAATTCCGCAGAGAGCTACATCATGTTTGAGTTCATACAGGACAAGAACATGAAGCAGAGTGTCCGGCTGGCACAATCCATCCAACGTCAGTTCCGCACCACGGCGCGACGCAACGACCGGGGAGTACGTCAGGCGGGATTTCTGGTCCTGCATGCTACCTCCATGCCCAGCGTTCTGGTCGAGTTGGGATACATTTCTACACCGGACGAAGAACGCTACCTGAATTCCGCACAGGGAGTGTCGGACCTGAGCCGCAGCATCTACAATGCCATCCTTGACTACAAACGTCGCCAACCCGGCACATCGGGCGTCGGTGAACCGGCTGACCTGCCGGCTGAGGACAGCAACAACCTCCCGACAGAGGATGTCAGCGAAGAATCCGAATCCCGGGCAGAACCAGAAAAGACTCCGGAACCGACGGCTCCTGTTCCGTCTCAATCTCAGACGACCACGGATGCACCTGTATTCAAGATTCAGATTCTCACCTCCTCCACCCGGCTGAAAACGAATGACCGCAGACTGAAAGGACTTGCTCCGGTCGAATATTATGTGGAAGGCGGACTGTACAAATACACCTATGGTGCCTCTACCGACTACAACGAGGTCTACCGTACGCGAAAACAAATCCTGGCAAAATTCAAGGATGCCTTCATCATAGCCTTCCGGGGCAATGAAAAGATGAACGTACAACAAGCTATCAAGGAATTCAAACAAAACAAACATAAGTAAGACAGAACAACTATGAAATATGTAACAAAGGAAGTCAAAATCGCATGTGCCGGCATCGCTGCCGTGGCTGTACTCTTTTTCGGCATCAAATTCTTGAGAGGCATCAACATGTTCAAGGCCACCAACTACTACTATGTGGCTTATGACAACATCGGCGGCCTGACAGTGTCAAGCCCGGTCTATGCCGACGGATATAATATAGGTATCGTCCGCAACATCGACTATGACCATGAACGCCCGGGACACGTCACGGTCGAAATCGACGTGGAGGAAGGATTGCGCATCCCGAAGGGAAGTCAGGCGGAACTGGTGACTGAAATGCTCGGTACGGTGAAAATGAACCTGCTCCTTGCCAACAACCCGCGCGAACGGGTCGAAGTGGGCGACACCATCCCCGGACATGGAAACAACGGACTCATGGGCGAAGCACAGAAAATGATTCCGGTCATCCAGCAGATGCTGCCCAAGATGGACTCCATCCTGGTTTCGCTCAACAAACTGTTGGCTGACCCTGCCTTGGCTGCAACCCTGCACAACACCGAGCAAATCACAGCCAACCTGAACACCACTACCCGTCAGATCAATCACCTCATGCAGAACGATATTCCCCAGCTGACGGGCAAGCTGAACCACATCAGCGACAATTTCGTCAGCATCAGCGACAACCTTGCACAGACGGACTACAATGCCATGTTGCAACGCATCGATGCCACCCTTGCCGACATCACCCGGATGACCGACAAGCTCAATGACAAGGACAACAACCTGGGCCTCCTGCTCAACGACAGCACCCTCTACAACAACCTGACCCGGACGACCGGTAATGCTGCCGATTTGCTGGAAGACCTCAAGGCACACCCCAAACGTTACGTCCATTTCTCCCTCTTCGGACGGAAGGACAAATAAGACGCCAAATAGCCTTTATCTAGAATCTGTCTAAATTATTATTTAGACAGAAGGAAGGCGAAGCGGATGACATAATCCTTTCGGTATCAAAAGGAAAACATCCTCTTCGCCTCCCTTATTCAAGGACTTTAAGGAGGAGTACAAAAACTAAAAGACTCTCACATACAGAGGCTTTCAAATACGCAAGTCTGAAGCCTTCATCCCCTTCCGAAAGCCCCGAAAGAACAACCTAATAATGAGATCCTTACCATTACTTTCTAAATTCCAAGAAAAAGGAGATTTGTTTTTTCTGATTTATATTGCCTATTTTGCAGCGTAGAAGTTTTGACAAGTTAATAAATGTTTGATTAAGCCCTATGATGGAAAACAATCATGTAGAGCTATGGAATCGCTGTCTGCAAGTGATTAGAGACAACGTGCCTGAGCCTGCATTCAACACGTGGTTCAAACCTATCATACCTCTGAAGTATGAGAACAAGACACTGACCGTGGAAGTCCCCAGCCAGTTCTTCTATGAGTTCATAGAAGAGAAGTACCTGGGACTGCTGCGCTCTGTTCTCTATAAGGAAATAGGAGAAGGCACCCGGTTGATGTACAGCGTCTTGACCGACAAGACCAACCACATCACCACCAAAATTCCTTCGACCAACCAGCCGACTGTCCCGCAGCCCCAGGCTGTGACGGGAGCCAATCGTACTCCGTTTACTCCCCAACAGACAGCTCCGGCACTCGATCCGCGCCTGAACCCCAAATACCGCTTCGACAACTTTATCGAAGGGGAAAGCAACAAGTTGCCTCGTACGGTAGCTGAAGAAGTAGCTCTCCGCCCCGCCAAGACGGCGTTTAACCCCTTGTTTATTTATGGTGCATCCGGTGTGGGAAAGACCCACTTGGTGAATGCCATCGGTGCGCGCATCAAGGAGCTCTATCCGCAAAAGCGTGTATTGTATGTATCCGCCAACCTGTTCCAAGTGCAGTTTGTGGACGCCACGTTGCGCAACAAGGTGACGGACTTCATCAATTTTTATCAGACCATCGATGTCCTCATCATCGATGACATTCAGGAGTTCGCCGCCATGACGAAGACCCAGAACACCTTCTTCCATATCTTCAATCACCTGCATCAGAACGGCAAACAGTTGATTCTGACGTCCGACCGTCCGCCTGTGGCACTGCAAGGCATGGAAGACCGCCTACTCACCCGCTTCAAATGGGGACTACTCGCCGAACTGGAGAAACCCAACACCGAATTGCGCAAGAATATCCTGAAGGACAAGATTCACCGCGACGGACTGGAATTCCCCGAACCCGTCATCAACTTCATTGCTGAAAATGTCAATGAGAGTGTGCGCGACTTGGAAGGAGTGGTCAATTCATTGATGGCCTATTCAGCAGTCTACAACAAGGACATCGATATCAATCTTGCCGAAAGCGTGGTGAAGAAGATTGCCAAAGTCGAGAAGAAAGAAATTACCATCGATACCATCATCTCCAAAGTGTGCGAACACTACGACATCGAGAAAGAGAGTCTCCACTCCCGTTCCCGCAAACATAATGTGGCGATAGCCCGTCAGGTAGCCATGTATCTGGCCAAGAAATACACCGACACGTCGTGTGTACGGATTGGAAAGCTCATTGCCAAGCGCAACCACTCGACGGTGCTCCATTCCTGCAAGATGGTGCAGAACCAACTGGAAATCGATAAGAACTTCCGGAGCGAAATGGAAGAAATCGAAAACATGATCCGCTGCTAGGAAGACGGCAGATATCCGGAAGACAACAGCCAGCAGACAAATACACCCCATCCGACATACAACAAAGACACGAAATCACAGAGAGAAACCAATGATTGCCTGTCAAGGCTCTGACTCTGTGACTTCGTGTCTTTGCTTTTCCAGCTCTTGAGGAAACAACTTCCTGAACCGTTTACTTCAGGAATCCCTGACGCTTCATGGCTGCCAGGTAGGTTTCCGACATGGCTTCGTTGTCCTTCTTCGTGTAACGGATATCCGTGAATATCTGAGCCAGGGTTTCCGTATGGTTGATTTCAACAAAATGTCTGTTCTCCGGCAAAGCCTCCTTATAGGCATACAGACGGTCGATATCTGCGGACGTATAGTCATGATAGGTCTCCTCATGCACAAAAGCTCCGGCAGGCAGACGGTCGGGCTGTTCGGGATGTTCGGCAGGATAACCTACGGCGACGGTCGTGACAGGCATCACCAGCTTCGGGAGCTTCAAGGTGTCAATCAGCACGTCGGGCTGATAGATGGTCGTTCCCAGGTAGCAGATGCCCAAGCCCTGCTCTTCGGCAAGCGTACAAAACGTCTGTGCATAGAGCAAGGTATCGATGGAAGCATTCAGAAAGGACAGGAAATTATCATAACCCGGTACCGCCTTCCGGTTCTCACACCACACGCTTGTACGGTGGAAATCGGCACAAAAGGTCAACACTACGGGTGCATCAGTCACCATCGGCTGGTTGAAATGCGCAGGAGCCAGCTTCTCCTTCATGGCGCGGTCGCGCGTAACGACCACACTGTAGAGTTGCAGGTTTCCCATGGTCGAAGCTCGTCCGGCTGTCTCCAGCAACTCATCGAGCAATGCCGGTTCAATGGGTTTATCGGCATATTTGCGAATAGTCCGTCTTTGTTTTACGTGTTCCATAAAGTAATATTGTTTTTACGGAACAAATTTAAGGAATAATATGAAAGAGAGCTGTCAAGCAGACTTCTTTTTTTCAACAACTGACAATAACTTTTCAACAACTTCATTGCCTATCTCCAATCAAAGTTTTTCCTTTTGGCAAACTTTTCATAGAAGCAAAACTCATAACACCCTAATAATCAATAGTCATTTATTCAGTTTTGGAAAACTTCATAAATAGGCATAAAATCTTTATTGAAAATTTTGCCAATAGAGAAAACATGTATAGCTTTGCCGACACATTCGTTAGCCCTGTCTCAACTTCTACAACCGAGACCTGACACTAAATTCAGAAATCAAGGACTAACACATAATACCTACCATTGTGGAAAAGCAAACTTATACGTACGACGAAGCGTTTAATGCCTCCCTGGATTATTTCAAGGGAGACGAGTTGGCTGCACGCGTTTGGGTCAACAAATACGCAGTGAAAGATTCGTTTGGTAACATCTACGAAAAGTCACCAGCCGACATGCATTGGCGTATCGCCAACGAAGTGGCACGCATCGAAGCCAAGTATCCGAACCCGATGAGCGCACAGGAGCTCTTCGACCTGATGGACCATTTCAAGTACATTGTTCCTCAGGGAAGCCCCATGACCGGTATCGGCAACGATTACCAGATTGCCTCGCTGTCCAACTGCTTTGTCATCGGCATGGATGGTTCTGCCGACTCGTATGGCGCCATCATCCGCATCGATGAAGAACAGGTGCAGCTGATGAAACGTCGTGGCGGTGTCGGGCACGATCTCTCACACATCCGTCCGAAAGGTTCACCCGTGAAAAACTCGGCACTGACCTCCACGGGTCTGGTGCCGTTCATGGAACGCTACTCCAACTCAACCCGTGAGGTCGCACAGGACGGACGCCGCGGTGCCCTCATGCTGAGTGTCTCCATCAAGCACCCCGACTCGGAAGCTTTCATCGATGCCAAAATGACGGAAGGCAAGGTGACAGGCGCCAACGTCTCGGTAAAGCTCGACGACGAATTCATGCAGGCAGCCATTGACGGTACGCCCTACGTACAGCAGTTCCCCATAGATTCCAAGAACCCGAAGGTCAAAAAGGAAATCGATGCGTCGGCGCTGTGGAAGAAAATCGTACACAATGCCTGGAAATCGGCAGAACCCGGTGTACTCTTCTGGGACACCATCATCCGCGAATCAGTGCCCGACTGCTATGCCGACCTCGGCTACCGCACCGTGTCAACCAATCCCTGCGGTGAGATTCCATTGTGCCCGTACGACTCCTGCCGTCTGCTTGCCATCAATCTTTATTCCTATGTCATCAATCCGTTTACTCCGGAGGCCTATTTCGACTTTGAGACATTCGAAAAACATGTCGGCTATGCCCAACGCATCATGGACGACATCATCGACCTGGAACTGGAGAAGATCGATGCCATCATGGAGAAGGTCAAATCAGACCCTGAAAGTGAAGAGGTAAAAGGTTCGGAAGAGCACCTGTGGGAGAAAATCTACAAGAAGACCGGACAGGGACGACGCACCGGCGTAGGTATCACCGCCGAAGGTGACATGCTTGCAGCCATGGGGTTGCGATATGGCACTGAAGAAGCTACGGCTTTCTCTGAAAAGGTACACAAGACCATCGCCCTGATGGCATACCGCTCATCAGTCAACATGGCAAAGGAACGTGGTGCCTTCACCATCTATGACAGCGAGCGTGAGAAGAACAATCCGTTCATCAACCGCCTGAAGGATGCTGACCCCGAACTGTATGAAGACATGGTGAAATACGGACGCCGTAATATCGCCTGCCTCACCATTGCCCCCACGGGAACTACCAGTCTGATGACACAGACCACCTCAGGCATCGAACCCGTATTCATGCCGGTCTACAAACGTCGTCGGAAGGTAAATCCCAACGACCCCGAAGTACACATCGACTATGTGGACGAAACGGGTGATGCATTTGAAGAATACATTGTCTACCACCATCACTTCCTCACCTGGATGAAGGCGAACGGTTACGACACGGACAAGAAATACACCCAGGAAGAGATTGACGCACTGGTTGCCCAGTCACCCTACTACAAAGCGACTTCAAACGATGTAGACTGGCTGATGAAAGTGAAGATGCAGGGACGCATCCAGAAGTGGGTGGACCACTCCATCAGCGTGACCATCAACCTCCCCAACAATGTGGATGAAGACCTCGTCAACCGCCTCTACGTAGAGGCCTGGCGTTCGGGTTGCAAGGGTTGTACGGTCTATCGGGACGGTTCGCGTTCAGGAGTGCTTATCTCTGCCAAGAACGACAAGAAGAAAGAGGAACCGGCACCCTTCAAACGTCCTGAAATCGTCGAGGTGCGTCCGAAAGTATTGGAATGCGACGTGGTGCGTTTCCAAAACAACAAGGACAAATGGGTGGCTTTCGTCGGTCTGCTCGACGGACATCCGTATGAAATCTTCACCGGATTGCAGGATGACGATGAAGGTATCGTACTCCCGAAGTCGGTGACTCACGGACGCATCATCAAGAACATCGATGAAAACGGCAACAAACGCTACGACTTCCAGTTCGAGAACCGCCGTGGCTACAAGATGACCGTGGAAGGTCTGTCTGAGCGTTTCAACAAGGAGTACTGGAACTATGCCAAGTTGATTTCCGGCGTGTTGCGCTGGCGGATGCCGATTGAAAAGGTCATCAAGCTGGTAGAATCGCTCCAACTCGACAGCGAGAACATCAATACGTGGAAGAATGGTGTGGCACGTGCCTTGAAGAAGTACGTCATTGACGGCACGGAAGCCAAAGGCATGAAATGTCCGAACTGCGGCCAAGAGACTTTGGTCTATCAGGAAGGATGCCTCATCTGCAAGACCTGTGGTTCGTCACGCTGTGGATAACCCACCAACCGACAACAAAGAAAATACAGAATTATAACCCATCATACGTCCGCGCCCCGCAAAAAGCGTGGACGTATCTGTTTTTCCCTTTTTACATCCCATGAACATGTACATCCTACTCAAAGACGTCCGTTTCTATGCCCGCCACGGTGTAGACCCGCAGGAAACTGCCGTAGGTGCTGTCTTTACCGTCAGCCTGAAAATCAAAACGGACTTTACCCAAGCCCTGAAAACCGACGAACTGGCAGGAACACTCAACTATGCTGAAGTGTTCAACCGTGTCAAGGAAGAGATGGCACACCCCTCCCTCCTCCTCGAACATGTAGGCGGACGCATTCTCAACCGTCTGTTTACTGATTTCCCCAACATCGAACAGATTGAGCTTGAACTGCTCAAACAGAATCCTCCCATGGGAGCCGATTGTACCGGGGCAGGCATTCTGCTCACCGTCGGAAGAGAGGAATGGAATAAATAGCAAAAAGAGGATGCATCCGGTGTGGATGCATCCTCTTGTGAGCCGAAACCGGGACTCGAACCCGGGACCTATTCATTACGAATGAATTGCTCTACCAACTGAGCCATTTCGGCTTTTCCCTTAAAGGCGGTGCAAAGATAATGCTTCTTTGGTAAACTGAAAAGAAAAGTCGATATTTTTTTACTTCCTCTCCTCATTTTTCTTACGGACTCGCTTTGGTGAATAATGCCCCTCGACGTATTTCGCTACTCGGGAAAGCTTGTCCATGTCGTCGGCATACCGACTCCACAACTGCCGGTACACAGAGGGAATGGCCAGGTCATCAGCCGGATGGTCCTTCACAAAGGGGTCGAGGGCAGCATAGACATGGAGCAAAGCGACGATTTCTTTTGTCGGACGCTTCACTTGCCGCGCCAATGCCATCACTTCCGGTACCTTCTCGTTCATGGTTGAAATGATGAGCTGAAAATAAAGGTTCAGGACCAATGTCCCGATGCAAAAATCCTTCAGCAATGCCGTAGCCTCCCGATGCGCCAACTTGGGCTGACCAAAATAGATGCTCCAGACAGCCGGATTGTCATCCCCGAAAACATCCTCCCCGGCATCAAAGGGGAGCACAGGATACCACTGCTGGAATTGCATCATCCTCCGGCAAAAGGCGTCAGGTGTACGCCCCAGCAACTGCGCCCGGTCAACCAGCGTTTCATCGGTGACAGACTTCATCCCAACGGGTTTACTCAGATACAGGTCCAGGACCAATAGCGACTCTTCCTTGCTCCACTGTTCCATATTCATAGACTTTCAATTCTTTTTCGTGAAGCAAATATAGCCTTTTTGCCCGGAATCAGGCGTTTCTTGGTGACACATTTTAGAAAGAAGCTTATCTTTGCGCCCTGAAACAAGCAACTTCACTCGCAATGAAACGAAAGAAAACCAAGACAACGAAAACATGGCTGGCTGTGATTGTGGCGTTGGGCGTATCCTACCTCTTCGGTTTATATAAACAAGGAGGGAAAGCTGCCCTTCCCGAGATACCGGTTCTGCAACAGGCTGCCCCTCAACCAGCTGCTTCACCGACGACTTCCCGTTCGTCGGATGGAGAAAGGGGAATGGCTCTGCCTGCTCCTTTGGATAGCCGCGACGAACACATCCTGCATCATAAGGGATTTGTCGTATCCTATAACGCTGAATGGAAGATTCCGAACTGGGTGGCATGGGAACTCACAGCCAGTGAGACCCAACCTAAGATGGAACGGGAAGATTCCTTCTGCGAGGACCCCGACTTCAAAGGTCCGCAAGCGACTTTGGACGATTACCGCCGCTCCGGTTACAGCCGCGGACACATGGTGCCGGCAGCCGACATGCGTTGGGACGAACAAGCCATGGCAGAGTGTTTCTATCTGACGAACATGTGTCCGCAACAGTCCGCCTTCAATGCCGGCAACTGGGGACAGCTGGAACGTCAATGCCGCGAATGGGCACAGCGCGACAGTGCCATCTGGATTGTGTGCGGACCGATAGTCGGGAAAAGCCCGAAACGTATCGGACAGGGCAAGGTCGTCGTACCCAGCGCCTTCTTCAAAGTCATCCTTGCACCCTACGCCAAGACACCCAGAGCCATCGGCTTCATCTATCCTCACCGGAACAAGAAGGGAGCCAAGATGCGTGAGTTCATGATGAGTGTGGACGAAGTGGAACGTCGTACTGGTATAGACTTTTTTGCATCCTTACCGGATGATGTAGAGCGTAAGGTGGAGGCGCAAAACCCGGCAGGACGCTGGCGGTTCATGGACGACCGGAAGAGATAGACAGAGGGAAAAGAAAGATTTTTTTATCCAATCCTTGTACGATTACAATATTATTTCTACATTTGTACAACGAAAAAGATGAGCCGCATTGGTAGAACTGGGAAACTCATCAATTACACTGAAATACCGAGATACGCTTCAATCTCCAATGGCGGGCCACGCCTTCGGGTAGCTTTAAGCCGGTGGATTACAAAGGGGATGAGCTCTCAAATCTTATTACTCGGAGTTTCATCGCATCACCAGTGCGGCTTTTTCATATAGCAAGAGAGGATGTTTCGCAGGAAATGTCCTCTCTTTGTTTTTATCCCCTTCCCATAACGGTTCCAACCATTCCCATCCGACATATATATCCCCAGACAACGCATGTATCGGCATTTGACAAAATGTCAAACGAAGGGCGTCACAGTGCCTTTCCTCGCACCAAAATGCAGGTTGGTGGATTCCGAGGCCCTTCTCAGGCGATTCGCAAAATACACTTTGTCATCGGTTCGCGTCGGATGACATACGTATGAGAATCGGAAGGACTGGGAACCTTTCTCACAGACATCTTGCGCCCGAATCCTCATCCATTTTATTACCTTCTGATTTTTTGACGCAGCACTCCTTCCAGAGAGTGAAACTCGAAGTTTTTCAGTTTCAGTCTCCAAAGATTTGACTTCCGGGCATGAAACAATCGTGTTTGGAGGGGGAAACTATATTGTTTGACGCGGCAAACTATATTGTTTGGCTCGCGAAACAATATTCTTCCGGGCACGTTTTGCCTGTTTTCTGGAAATGGAATGTATAGTTTTCCTAAATAAGAGACCTTTTCGAAGGTTTTCGTTCACGTTTCTTTGCACTTCATCTCCAGTTTAACCGGAATTTGAAAAGTGTTCGTTAGCGGAAAACGGCAATTTGGGAAATAAGGGAAGCAGAGGATGGGATATGCTTTCAAAGTGTCAGCAGTCACCATACACCATGAATCTGTCAAACCAACTACCCATTTCATTCAATAACTGATTTACACCGCATCTCTGAAGGATTCATGTCCGGCGGAACGGCAGGAGAACCTCTACATTTACGCACGAATTTCAGCAGTGAAATGAAAGACTAATTACCAAACTACCTGAATGTTTAACTTTAAATGAAACCTGTATGAACAAGCTATTCATGCGAGCCTCCCTATGGGCTCTGTTTTCTTTGGCTTTAAGTACTTCAGGCTGTAGTGATGACTCGGGGTTCCCCGATGTGGACGGACAGAATCCGGTCCTGACACTGACGAGCGAACACATCGAGTCGGGGGCAGGACATGCCTTCACCATCACCGGAGAACTGGAAGACAAAGATGGCATTGCTTCAGTCAATCTCTCCTGCCCGGACCTCTATCTGGACAAGACCATCGACCTCATTGATATCTATGGCGAACCTAAACCAACCTATCAATTGAATTATTCGTTCAACCTGAAGAAGGATGAAATCGGCGAGCGCTTTGTCATCAAGGTGACCGTGACGGACGTCGGCGGACGAAGTGTCTCCAGGGATGTGCTCGTCACCATGGACGGTGACTTCTCGGCTCCTGCCTTCACCGCATCGCCTGATAAAGAGGTGACGGTGCTCATCAAGCAGCAGACGTCCTTCAAACTCAGCTTCACGGCGACCGACGACCGTCAGCTGGACTATGTCCTCATCAACATCCCCGGCGTGGAAGGATATGCCGACAAGAAAGTGGATGCCGGCGGACAGTCCAGCCTGACCCACACCGAGCGGTTTACCCTGCCCAATGTCGCCAAGAGCTACAACATCACCCTGAAGGCGGTCGACAAGAAAGGCAACGAGACCGTCGCCACGAGTGTGCTCAATGTCTCGGAAATGCCGGACTTCCCGAAGATGTATCTTGCCGACGTCGCCACGGTGGAAGAGCTGAACAGCGACGTGTTCGGCGTGCCGATGGTCATCAGCCATACGGGAGCCTACCAGTACCGTGCACGCTACTACAACGAGACTGCCGGAACCAAGATTTTCTTCCTGCCGCAAAAGACCGACTTCGCACCCATCTGCTTCGGTCTTGACCCGGACAACAAGAGCAAGCTGACCGACGACCCGGAAACAGCCCTCCCCATCGTCCTCGACAAGGCGGGCGTGTACTATGAAATCGACCTCAACGTCAAAGAGGGCACCTTCAAGACACGCACCTACTCCGTCGCCGAAGCTACCGACCCCATCAAGTACAAGAAGTACGGTGCAGGTTCCGCCAACTTTGACCGTTGGGAAAGCGGAAGCGAGATGATTGACTTCTACCTCGGCTGGGGCGGTTCGCCGTCAGACGCAGGCAACCACAAGTTCGTGCAGGACGCTAGGAACCCTCACCTGTTCTACTACCCTGCACCGGGAGATACCTGGACACTGGAAGCCGGACAGAAGATGAACTTCATCATCACCAACTACCACCCCGACGGCTGGTGGGACCATGTGGAATGGCGTGTGGACAACTCGGAGGACATCGAGAAGTTCGGCTATTTCTCCAAAAAGAACGATGTGAACCCCGACTGGGAAGGCACCAACCGCAAGTGGGCAAACGGCACGGCTGTCGGCGACAACTGGGCGAAACCGACCGTGAAGACGGGAGGCAACTACCGGTTCGTGTTCGACGCCCACCTGGGACGCGGAAAGATTGTTCCGGCAAAATGAGTAAAGAGACAATAGCTCCAACCAATCAGATTTAACGACAATGAAAAGACAACTGATATTCCTATGCTGCTTCCTGCTGACAAGCCTCAGCCTGCTGGCACAGCAGCTCAACCTGAGCGGAAAGGTGATATCCGGGACAGACAAGCAGCCCGTCATCGGCGTCACCATCAAAATCAAGGGAACCGCAAAAGGCACGACAACCGACATCGACGGTAACTACAGGCTTACCGGGGTAGACCGGAACGCCACGCTGGTGTTCACGTCCGTCGGTTATACCACCCAAGAAATCAACGTGAAGGGACAGACCGTACTCAACGTCACCCTGCAGGAAGCCAACGAACTGCTCGACGAAGTGGTGGTCATCGGCTACGGCGCAGTGAAGAAGAGCGACCTGACCAGTTCCATCTCGACGGTCAAAGGCGATGAAATCGTGAAACAGACGACCGGCAACGCCATGGATGCCCTGCAAGGCAAGGTCAACGGTCTGCAGGTGGCAAGCGGTGGCGGACCGGGCACCACACCGAAGGTCATCATCCGCGGTGTGACCACCGTCAACGGGAGCTCACCACTCTATGTGGTCGACGGCATGCCGGTCGGAGACAACATCAACTTCCTCAACAACAATGACATTGCCTCGATGGAGATTCTGAAGGACGCAGCTGCTGCCGCCATCTACGGTACGCGTGCCTCCAACGGCGTCATCCTCATCACGACCAAGAAGGGCATGGCAGGCAAGACGACCATCAACTTTGCCGCCTCCGTCGGCTTCCAGACCCTCTCGAAGCCGAGCATCGCGTCCGCCGAAGAATACAAGGCGACGTTCAACGCACGCTATGAGAACGACGGCAAGGCTTCCATCTGGAACGATACCGGTGCCACGACCAACCCGGGCGGAACGGACTGGTGGGACGAAGTGGTCAACAAGACCGCCCTCATGCAGAACTACTCGCTCAACATCTCCGGCGGCAGCGACAAGCTGCTCTACAACTTCAGCGTCGGCTACTTCCGCAACAACTCACAGTACGACGTGGGCTACTGGGACAAGGTCAACGTACGCCTGAACACCGAATACACCTTCAACAAGTATGTGAAGCTCGGCGTCGACATCGCTCCGCGTGTGGAGTCGTGGGACAACACGCCCAACCTCTTTGGAGCCGCCATGGCGATGGACCCGACAACCCCTGTCTTCAAGCCGGAAGACAAGTGGGTGGACAACGTCTACAACAACTACCAACGCTCCTACAACAACCAGGAGTGGAACCCTGCCGCCTCACTGGCACGCTCGAACGGTCATTCGCGCGACCTCGGTGCGATGCTCAACTCCTGGCTGCAGATTACGCCGCTCAAGCAGCTGAACTTCCGCACCCAGTTTGCCACGAACGCCCACTTCCGCCGTTCGGACGGCTACACGCCGCAATTCTACATCGACGCCCTGGAGCAGTCGACCCTGAGCGACGTGTCCCGCCAGAGTCAGGAGTGGATGGACTGGAACTGGACCAACACCCTCACCTACATGGACACGTTCCGGGAGAAGCACAACTTCACCGCCATGGCAGGCTTCACCGCCGAACGCTATGCGTGGTTCAACACCTATGCTGCCCGTGCTGCCGTGCCCAGTGACCTGGAAATCATGCGCGAGGTCAGCGCCGGCACCCAGAACCAGCGTGCCAACGGCGACACGTCCTACAACACCCTGGCATCCTTCCTCGGACGTATCATGTACAACTACGACAACCGCTACTACGTGACCGCATCGCTCCGTGCCGACGGTTCGTCGCGCTTCCCCGAAGGCAGCAAGTATGCCTACTTCCCCTCGGTATCCGTGTCATGGAGAATCATCGGCGAAGAGTTCATGAAGGACCAGGAGGTGTTCGACAACCTCAAGCTGCGCGCCGGCTGGGGTAAGGTGGGCAACCAGAACATCAGCAACGACGCCACCCTCACCCTGCTCGGACAGAGCGACTATGTGTTCGGCGCCACCCCGCAACGTGTGACCGGTACGAGTGTCTCCACCGTCGGCAACAACCAGCTGCGTTGGGAGACCGTGGAGGACTGGAACGTCGGCATCGACATGTCCGTCCTCAAGTCACGCCTCGACTTCACCTTCGAGTACTTCCAGAAGAAGTCCCACGACATGCTCTACTCCAAACAGAACGTCCTCGTTGCCGGCTATCCCAACTGGAACAGCACGCTGTGGATGAACATCGGCAGCATGCAGGCTACCGGCTGGGAGATGAGCCTCAACTGGCGTGACAAGGTCAGCGACTTCGCCTACAACGTCGGGCTGAACCTCTCCTCCATCCGCAACAAGGCCATCAAGTTCTCCGGCGACGGCCCGATAGCCACCGGCGGCTTCCATAGCGACCAGATTATCCGCAATGAAGACGGAGGGCTCATCTCCCGCTTCTATGGCTATGTAGCCGACGGACTCTTCCAGAACCAGACCGAAGTGAACGCCCACACCAACGAGCACGGCAAGGCCATCCAGCCCAACGCCAAACCGGGCGACATCCGCTTCAAGGACCTGAACCACGACGGCGTGCTCGATGCCAACGACAAGACCTGGATCGGTAACCCCTATCCCGACCTGATGCTGGGCTTCAACCTGGGACTGAACTGGAGGAACATCGACTTCTCCGCCAACTTCTACGGCACCTTCGGCAACGACATCTACAACAAGACCAAGGGCTACTACTCGGGAGAGAATGGTCAGAACGTCTACAAAGGCACGCTTGAAAAAGCATGGCACGGCGAAGGAACAAGCTACGACATTCCGCGCATGAGCTATACGGCTTTGGAACTCAATTACCACCGTGTGTCCAGCTTCTACGTCGAGGATGGCTCCTACCTGCGTTGCAAGCAACTGCAGATTGGTTACACCCTGCCAAAAGCATGGGTGAGCGGCTCGCAGCTCCGTCTGTCGTTCTCTGCACAGAACCCGTTCACCATCACCGGCTACTCGGGCATGGACCCCGAGCGTCCGCAACTCGACGGCAGCGTGATTGAAACCGGTATCGACGGCATCGGCTATCCGAACCCGCGCACATTCTTATTCGGACTTGACTTGAAATTTTAACTGCTATAACTTATGAGACACAAAGTACTTACCATATTGGCTGTCGCCTCCCTGTGCTTCTCGTCGTGCGACGACTTCCTGACGGAAGACGTGCGGGGCAGACAGAATCTTGACACTTACTTCCAGAGTGCCAACGACGCCCAGTCGTTCGTGACAGGCTGCTACCAGGCCATCACGTTCGGCGGCTGGTGGAACATCAACACCGTGTGGCTGATGTCGGAGATGTGCAGCGACGACGGCTGGATGGGCAACACCACCCAGTCGCAGAGCGACTACATCTCACTGGCACACTACCAAGGCTCCGGACAGAGCAACGGCGCCATCTCCAACTTCTGGCAATACCGCTACAAGGGTATTCTGCGCTGCAACATCGCCATCGACCGCATCGGCAAGTCCAACCTCGCCGACGAACAGCTGAAGCAACGCCTCATCGGCGAGGCGCGTTTCCTCCGCGGATACTTCTACTTCGAGCTGGTGCGCAACTTCGGCGGAGTGCCCCTGGTGGACGCCTTCAAGATGCCCGAAGAGATTGCCGGCATCACCCGTTCGTCGGTGGAGGACTGCTACAAGTTCATCGAGGCGGACCTGAAGGCGGCTGCCGAAGTGCTGCCCAAGCGCAGCGAGTATGCAGCCAGCGACATCGGACGTGCCACCCGGGGTGCCGCCCTCGGACTGCTCGGCAAGGTCTACCTCTACCAGGAGAAGTGGGGCGAAGCCTACGAAGTGCTGAAGCAGGTCATCGACTCCAAGGAGTACGACCTGATGGAGGACTTCGGCGACGTGTGGAGCGTGGACCACAACAATAACAAGGAAAGCCTCTTCGAGGTGCAATACATGTACGACGAGACCTACTCGCTGGGCGGCGCCCTGACCGTCATCACCGGTGCACGCTCGGGACCCGGCGACGGCTGGTCCTGGGGTCAGCCGACTGCCAACCTGGAGCAGGCATACATCGATGCCGGAGACACCGTCCGCCTGAAGTGGACCATCATCAAGACCGGCTGTACGGAGATTGCCGGCGAGAACCAGTTCGACAAGTTCGTGGAGAACAGCAAGAACATGGCGCAATATGACGCCTACCTGAAGGAGTACGGCTGGGACCCGGACTGCTACATCATCGACCCGGCACAGCACAAGTCCGCCCGCATCGTGCGCAAGTACTTCGTGCCACTGGAGAAACGTCCGGAAATCTACAACATCGACCGCATCCCGCTCGACCACCGCATCCTGCGCTTCGCCGACGTGCTGCTGATGTTTGCCGAGGCTAGCAACGAGCTGGGCAAGGACACCGAGGCACAGGAAGCCCTGAACCGGGTACGCCACCGCGTACACCTGGCGGACGTGACGGCAACAGGTAACAACCTGCGCAAGGCGATCCGGCTCGAACGCCGCCTCGAACTGGCGTGGGAGCAGAACCGCCTCTACGACATCCGCCGTTGGAAGGATGACAATGGCAAGCCGGTCATCGCCAACCTCATGGGACCGAACGGCTCGTTCGTGAAGTTCAACACCGACCCTGCCACGCGCGACCGCTACGAATGGGAGAACCAGGGAGAATCCAGCGACAAGGGCATCACCTTCGACCCCGACCGCGACATGGTCTTCCCCATCCCCCTGTATGAAATCACCCAGTCGAACGGCTCCATCAAGCAGAACCCCGGCTGGAACTGACAGGCGGAAGGAGACGGACCGCTCCTCCCCTCCCGGCACACGGTCAGAAGGGAAGGAGCCCGGCCTATCCGTCATCATCCCCGGGGATAGACACGGACAAAGCCTGCCTTAGACGGACCAAAGTATTATACTTAGCCAGCCTAAGTATTATACTTAGACCCCCTAAGTATTATACTTAGGTCCGTATAAAGCCTGGTTTAATCCGATTCATCCCCCGTGCCTGCGGGATTGACCCCGGGGGATGACCGACTGAAGCACCCGACTGTATCCATGCTGCCGCTTATAAGGGTCGAAACTCTCTATAAGCGGCAGTTCATTTATCCATGTTACACTCAACTCATCAAACCCATCCCATCATGAAACCATCCCTTCTATTACTCAGCATCGCGTCCGCCCTCCTCGCCGGTTGCTCGGACAGCGACTCTCCCCTCACCCCCGACACCCCGCAGCAACCCGACTTCGTCAGCGTGGAGAAGGCAGTCAGCATCGACGCCGGCACCACCTACCAGACGATGCGCGGCTTCGGAGCCTCCGACTGCTGGACGGCGGACTACGTAGGGCAATACTGGACGCGTCAGCGTGACGCCATCAGCGAACTGCTCTTCTCCACGGACATCGCCGACGGCAGAGCCAAAGGCATCGGCCTCTCCCAGTGGAGGGTCAACCTCGGTGGCGGCACAGCCGCACAGGGAGACGCCAGCGGCATCGACGACAAGACACGCCGCGCCGCCTCCTTCCTCACCGGCACGGGTCAGTATGACTGGAACAACTGCCGCGGACAGCAATACTTCATGCAGCGTGCCAAGGACATGGGCTGCCCCTCGTTCGTCCTCTTCAGCAATACGCCCCCGGTGCAGTTCACGCGCAACGGCAAAGGGTTCTCAGCCAGCGGCGCCTGTTCCAACCTGAAGGAGGATGCCTACGACGACTTCGCCGACTACCTCGCCACCGTGGCGCAGCACTACCTGCACGCGGGCTATCCCGTCACCCACCTGTCTCCCGTCAACGAGCCGCAATACAACTGGGACAGCGGACAGGAAGGCAGCGGCTGGCAGAACAGCGAGGTGGCACGCCTCATCCGGGAGCTGGACCGCGCACTGACCGACAAGCAGGCGGACGTGACCATCCTCCCCGGCGAAGCGGGCGACTGGGAATACCTCTACAAGACCAAGGGGGATGCCACACGGAGCAACGTCATCGCCGACTTCTTCACCCCCTCTTCCGCGGACTACATCGGCAACCTGAAGCATACCGCCAACCTCCTCTGCGGACACAGCTACTGGACCGACGGCACCTGGAACGGCATGCGCAAGGTGCGTCAGCAGGTGGCAGCAGCAGCCCAAGCCAAAGACATCGAGCTGTGGCAGAGCGAGTGGAGCATGCTCGGCGACGGCTACAGCAGCGAGGAGTTCGTCGGCTATGACAAGGCGACGGAGATGGACATCGCCCTCTACATGTCCAAGGTCATCCACAACGACCTCACGCAGGCAGGCGTCGGCTCATGGAGCTTCTGGACGTCGATGGACGTGCCGCGCTGGGGACACCAGAACCGCTTCCTGCTCATCGCCCTGACACCTGCCGGAGGCGAGAACGGCGACCTCGCACAGGAGGGGAGCTACCGTCCGACTGCCACCCTGTGGGTGCTGGGCAACTACAGCCGCTTCATCCGTCCGGGCTACGTCCGCATCCGGATGGACTACAACGAGTCGCGCCACTTCTTCGCCTCGGCATGGATGTCACCGGACAAGAAGGAGGTCGTCGCCGTCTACACCAACCTGACGAGCGACAAAGGCATCCGGCTCAGTGAGACCCACACCGGATGGCAGGGCAAGGCGGCGTCCGTCAGACTCTACACGACCACAGCCCGCAAGCAGCTGGCGGAGAGCAGCGTCACCCCCGACGGCCCCGTCGTGCTCGAACCGATGAGCGTAACCACAGTCGTCTACCAACTCAACTGAAACCCATGAAACGATACATCTACCTCTTACTCCTCTGCGTGTGCTGCACGTTCCGCCTTCCGGCACAGGTGTCGTTCGGCGACGCCACACGCTTCAACGACGGCTGGCTGTTCCGGCTTGCCGACGACTCGCTGATGTCGCTCCCCACCTTCGATGACAAGGACTGGCGGAAGCTCGACCTGCCACACGACTGGTCGGTCGAGGGACACCTCTCCCCCGACCTGGCAAGCTGCACCGGCTACCTGCCCGGCGGCATCGCCTGGTACCGGAAGCACTTCCGTGTGACAGACCGGGCAGCCCGCCACTACATCTACTTCGAAGGCGTCTACAACCGCAGCGAGGTGTACCTCAACGGCCACCTGCTGGGCAAACGCCCGAACGGCTACATCTCGTTCCTCTACGACCTGACGCCCTACCTGCAGGGAGGCGACAATGTGCTTGCCGTACGGGTGGACCACAGCCGCTACGCCGACTCGCGCTGGTACACGGGGTCGGGCATCTACCGCGATGTGTGGATGGTGGCAGCCCCGGAAATCCATTTCGCCCAATGGGGCATCGGCTGGAAGCTGGTGCGCATGAGTGCCGGGAAGGCAACGGTCGACGTGGATGTGCAAATCGAGAAACACACCGCCGCCACACAGCCGCTGCGAGTCCGCTCAACCCTCTATGACGCGCAGGGGAAGGCAGTGGCGCACGCCACACAGACGGTGAGGGAGCTCGCCCCCGGTACGGTCCGCCGAAGCCTGCGGCTGAGCATCTCCCATCCTCACGTCTGGGACCTCGACCGTCCGTATCTCTACACCCTGAAGACTGAACTGCTGAGTGGCGCGGAACGCATCGATGCCGCCACGACCCGCGTAGGGCTCCGCACGCTGACCTTCGACGCCGACAAAGGCTTTGCGCTCAACGGACGCTGGATGAAGGTGAAGGGTGTCTGCCTGCACCACGATGCCGGAGTGCTGGGCGCCGTCGTCCCTCCCGAAGTGTGGGAGCGTAGGTTGCGGAACGTGAAGGAGGTGCTCGGAGCGAACGCCATCCGTCTGAGCCATAATCCGCAAGCCCCGGTCGTGTATGACCTCTGCGACAATCTGGGCCTCCTCGTCATGGACGAAGCGTCGGACGAGTGGGAGTTCCCCAAGCGCAAGTGGGTCAAAGGGTGGAACGTGGGCGAACCGTCGTTCGACGGCTCCTTCGACTTCTTCGAGGAATGGATTGACCGTGACGTAACGGACATGGTCCGCCGCGACCGCAACCATCCGTCGGTCTTCCTCTGGAGCATCGGCAACGAGGTGGACTACCCCAACGACCCGTACTCCCATCCGGTGCTGGACGGCACCTCCATCAACCAGCCCATGTTCGGCGGCTACAACCCGGACGCACCCGACGCCCTGCGCATCGGCGAGATAGCCAAACGGCTGGCAGCCTGCGTACGCAAGGTGGACACGAGCCGTCCGGTGACCGGAGCGCTGGCAGGCGTGGTCATGTCCAACCAGACCGCCTATCCGCAGGCGGTGGATGTGGTGGGCTACAACTACACGGAGAACCGCTACGACGAGGACCATGCCACCTACCCGAAACGCATCATCTACGGCAGCGAGACGGGCTCCGGCATCGAAGCCTGGCAGGCGGTGAGAGACCGCGACTTCATCTTCGGACAGTTCATCTGGACGGGCATGGACTACCTCGGCGAGTCGGGCAGATGGCCTTCACGCGGACTGGGTACGGGACTGCTGGACTTTGCCGGCTTCGCCAAGCCGCGCGGACATCACCGTGCCGCCTTGTGGCGTGAAGACCCGGTGACCTACATCGGCACCTACCCTGCCGCTCCCCGCCTCTCGCCCGATGCCTGGGACAGCTGGAACTACCGTCCGGACGAACCGGTACGTGTCGTGTGCTACACCAATGCACCGCAAGCCCGCCTGCTGCTCAACGGCAAGGAAGTGGGCACCCTGAAACCCAACGACGACCAGACCGGCATCATCAGCTGGGACATCCCCTTCCGGGAAGGAACGCTCCGTGCGGAAGGGTGCGACACCGACGGCAGGGTGCTGTCCGCCTACGAGATAGTCTCTTCGGGCCGCCCCTATGCCTTGCGGGCGACGGCAGACCGGCACGTGTTGCGGGCAGACCGCGGCGTGGCACACATCCAGGTGGAAGTGGTGGACGAGAAAGGGACCGTCGTGAAGCTCAGCGACAACGACATCTCCTGCCACATCGAGGGCCCGGCACGCCTGCTGGGACTGGAGAACGGCAACAACACCGACATGAGCGACTACACCGCCCGTCATCGCCGCGTCTTCCACGGCAACCTCCTGGCTTACCTCCAAGGCACGGGGGAGAAAGGGGAGATTGTCGTCCGCTTCACCTCTCCCCTCTTGCAGGACTGCGTCGTAAGGCTGAAGGCTGAATAAGCCCCTCGGGAAGATACCCTACACGCAAGAGAGGCACAAAGACACCGGAACGTCAGGACTCACAGGTACCGTGCTCCGGTGTCTTTGTGCCTCTCTGCTTATCCGGCTTACTCCTTCGTCTCCGCCTCTTCAGGTTCGCCTGCCCTTTCCTGACCGGCATAGCAGGAAGGCGGCACCCCGAACTGCTGCTTGAAGCACTTGCTGAAGTAGTAGGGGTCGCTGAAGCCCACCATGTAGCAGACCTCGGAGACGTTGTACTTCTGTTCGAGCAACAGCTCCGCCGACTTCTTCAGGCGGAGCAGGCGGATGTATTTGCTCGGGGTATAGCCCGTGATGCCGCACACCTTATTATTAAAGGTCGTGCGTCCCAGATGCATGGCGGTCATCAGGTCGTTGATGGACAGGTCGGGGTCTGCCAGACGCTGCCCGATGAGTGCGTTCAGTTCGTCAATGAACTTCTGGTCGAGCTCGGAGGCAACCAGCACGTTGGTCTTTGCCGACGAGTCCCTGGAGAACTTGTCGCGCAGCTTGTCGCGTTGCTCGATGAGCTTCATGATGCAGGTCAGCAGGTATTTCAGGCTGAAGGGCTTGCCGATGTAGAGGTCTGCCCCCTTCTTCATGCCTTCCAGCCGCTTGTCGGCAGAGTCCAGTGCGGTGAGCAGCACCACGGGGATGTGGCAGGTGTTGAAGTCCTCCTTCAGGCGACGCGTCACCTCAAAGCCATTCATGCCGGGCATCAGGACGTCGCAGATTATCAGGTCCGGGTTGTAGGCACGCGCCTCCTCCAGACCGGACTTCCCGTCGGGCTTGGCATGCACCTCGAAGTAGCGGCTTATCTCCTCCTGCAGGAAGCGGCGCACATCGTCGTCGTCCTCGATAATCAACACCTTGCGCGGGTTCAGCGACGCACCGGGCTGGGGCAGGTCGTCCCGTCCGTCGGTCTCCGTCCCCTCCTCCCGGTCGAGGAAGGAGATTGCCGGGTCTTCCGCCTGCAGACGGCTGGGCTTGAGGAAGTCTTTCTCCTCGTAGGCATCGGCATGCAGCGGAAGGGTCACAGTGAACACCGAACCTCCGCCCTCGTTCTCCCGGTAGGTGATGGTCCCCTTGTGGATGTTGACCAGCTCGTGGGTCAGGTGCAGCCCCACTCCCACACTGTTGGCAGAGAAGCTGCTCTGCATGAAGCGGTTGAACAGCTCGCCCCGTTTCTCCTTGGGGATGCCCACGCCGGTGTCGGACACACTGATGTCCAGTGTTCCTGCCTCCTCGTTCACCTTGACACGGAAGAGCACCTGTCCGTTGGAAGGCGTGTACTTGAAGGCATTCGAGAGCAGGTTGTAGACCACCTTGTCCAGGTTCCCCTTGTCGATGAACATGGTGTAGGACTCCACGGACGGCAGGAAGCGGAAGTCGATGTCCTTGGACGCAGCCATGTCCCGGAACGTAAGGAAGATTTCATAGAAGAACGCCATCACGTCAGTCTCTTCGAGCGAGAGCGCCAGCTTGTTGTTCTGCATCTTGCGGAACTCCAGCAACTGGTTGATGAGCCTCAGCAGACGCAGGGTGCTCTTCTCCATGATTTTCAGAGACGGAAGCATCTCGCGGGGAATCCGCTGGAAGCCGGCGATGCGCTCCAGTGCTCCCTGTATCAGGGTGAGCGGCGTCCGGAACTCATGCGAGATGTTGGTGAAGAACACCAGCTTGTACTCCGTCAGCTGCTTCTCCACCTCGATGCGGTTGCGCAACGTGTTGAACTTGTGCATCAGGCGGAAGAGCAGCCAGGCTATCAGGATGCACAGCAGGACGTAGAACAGATAGGCCCACGTCGTCTGGTAGAAAGGCGGAGCAATGACGATGTCGAGTGTGGTCTCCTTGCAGCCCGTCGTCCCCGAGCCCTTGCAGGACTTCACACGCAGGACGTATTTGCCCGGCGGAAGGTTGCGGTAGATGGCGAAGTTCAACGACGACGGCGCCACCCACTCCTTGTCATAGTTCTCCAGCTTGTAGGTATAGTTGGCTTCGTTCTCGGGCGAATAGTTGAAGGTCGAGAAGGTGATGATGAGGGAGTTCTGCTTGTGGTTCAGACGGAGGCGGTCCGTGTAAGCGATGTCGTTCTCCAGCGGAGAGCCGGGTGTGTTCGGACGGGTCTCGACCCCGTTGATGCGCAGGGAGGTCAGCACGACACGGTCGAATGCCTGGGAGGCATGGTTGCTCTTCACCGTACGCGGGTCGAACACCACCAGTCCGTAGTTCGAACCGAAGGCGATGCGTCCGTCGGGCAACATGCAACCGCTGTTCTCGATGTACACGTTCCCCAGCTCGAAGGCGGAGAAGAAGTAGTTCTGGAAGGAGTGGTCGGAAGGATTGAAGCAGGAGATGCCATACTCGGTGGAAATCCAGAAGCGTCCGTCCCGGTCCTCAATAATGGACTGCACCATGTCGTTCACCAGTCCCTCGTTGGTCGTGTAGTGGCGGAAGGTGGAGCTGGCGAGGTCCTTGTCCGGCTGACAGACACAGATGCCCGCGCCCGACGTTCCCAGCCACATGCGTCCGTTGCGGTCCTCATACAGGCACTTGATTTCGTTGTTCCGCAGCTTGCCGTTCCGGCTGCTGAACTCCACATAGCGGTCAGAATCCGCCAACAGCTCCTCGGGACGGAAGACGAAGGCACCGTCGCTGGTCACCACCCAGATCCGTCCGTTGTGGTCCTCCAGCAGGGAGCGCACCTGACGCTGCCCGTATGTCTTGTTCAGGAAATGACGGAAGGTGTAGGTGCCGTCAGCCTGTGGCACAGCCAGGTCCAGTCCGCCGCCGAAGGTCCCTATCCACATGCGCCCCTTGCTGTCACAGAGGAAGCAGAAGATGTGGTTGAACCCCAGGCTGCCGGACTTCTCGCGGTCGCTGACGTACCATTTGCCGTCGATGCGCAGTCCGTTGCCGCGGCTGCCCAGCCACACTTTCCCCTGACGGTCCTCCGCCACGGCATAGATATTGGAATGTTCGAAATGCTCCTTGGAGAGCACGTTGAGGTCGTTGTCACAGACATAGAGACTGCCGTTGCGGGCACTGACCCAGATGTGTCCGTCGTCCTTCAGGCGGGTCACCACCCGGATGATGTTGGGAGCGCCCAGACTGTTGATGCCGTTGGGGTAGATACGCTGCACGCTCTCGTTCAGTACCGAGAGACGGGACACCCCCGTAAACTCCGAACTGATCCAGATGCCCTGGCTGCTGTCCTCCATCAGGTATTGCAGGAAGTTGGAACGGATGTGGCTCGAACCGTCCATGTTCGCCGTGAAGTGTTGCAGCTCTCCGGTGTGCAGGTCGTAGGCGAACAGCCCGTTCCCGTAAGTCGACATCCAGAGAATGTCGCGCGAGTCGTGCACGAAGCTGTAGCGTTCACGGTCGATGTACCCCATCTGATAGGGTTCCATCAGGCGGAAGTGGATGACCTCGTGCGTCTTCACGTTGACATGCCACACCACGCCGGTGCCGTTGTACAGCCAGTAGTTGCCCCGGTTGTCCTGCGTCACCTGTGCGTTGGGGATGTTGAGCTGTCCGGCGGACGTGAGCTGCCCCGTGCGGGTATGCAGGACATAGCCTCCCCGGGTGGTGAAGATATACCAGTCGTCCTGCAACGACAGGGTCCCCAGGACGGACTCTTCAACGACGCGGGGGATGCGCGCCACCTCGACAGGAGTCTCACTTCCGTCTTCAATGGCAGAGATGACGCCGCGCGAAGAGAGGAAATAGACTGCCTCCCCGAACGACTGTGCCGCATAGGCATTCGGGTCGCGGACCAGCAGACGCGTCTTGCCGTCCTGCTCCGTCAGAGCCACCCCCTTGTCCATACCGATCCAGATGCGTTGACGGTAGTCCTCATAGACATAGTTCACATGATTGGAAGGGAGGTTGCCCTTCTCCTGCTTGAAAGCGATGGACCTGAATCCGTCGCCGTCAGGTCGCTTACGGTAGCAGATCCAGCGACATCCGTTCGACTTGTGCCACAACCAGATGTCGCCAAGAGACGTCTGAAGCTTGCTCCCGTAGCGTTCACCGTATTCCCCGCATCCGGTGAAGTCGACGAAGCATCCGTGGTTCAAATCGTAGCAGCTGTACATCTCGTTGGTCAGATTGATCCACAGGAAGCCGTGCTTGTCCTCATCAATCCGGCGGATACGGTGGTCAGCCAGCGAGAGCTTGTCGGTCTCGGGATAGAAATTCAGGAACGAGCTGCCGTCGTAGCGGCTCAGTCCGTTGAGCGTTCCCATCCAAAGGAACCCTTTGCTGTCCTGGAAGATGCAACGGATGGAGTTGTTGGCAATGCCGTCGTGGGTGGTCATGTGACGGGAGCGCACTTCCACCGACGCCCACAGATACAGGGGCAGACAAAACAGAAGGGTACAGAGGAGTGAGGTCTTATGTCGTATATCCATAGTTCAGGAGGTTCGTAATCAACGGACAAAGATAGGGATTTCTTTTCAAACCGCGACACGAACCCCCGAACTGTCCTAGCGCAGGTATTCAGCAAAGAAGCTCTCGATGGCGTCGAAGGGTATCTTGTCGAAGTTGTCATACAAATCCGTATGGTTCGCACCGGGAACGACCAGGAAGACCTTGTTGTTTTCTTTGCCGGGAACGACCGTCAGCTGCTTGTAGGCATCACTGCCGAAATAGAAGGAGTGCGCCTTTTCACCGTGCACAATCATCACGGCACTTTCAATCTCTCCGGCACGACTCATCAGCGGAAAGTTGATCCAGGGAATGGGAGACGTCGCATTGCGTCCGCCGTTGGAATTGAGGGAACGCGGATGATAGCCCCGTTTGGTTTTATAATAGGCGTGATAGTCGCGGAGGAACTGAGGCGCATCGTCGGGCAACACATCAGGAACCCCGCCACCCAGTTTGGGCGTACCGTTCCGGTAATCCTCCGTCCGCTGTGCAGCCAGCTGCTCCCTCAATGCCTTCCGTGCCTCTGCATTGTCGGCGGCATCGAAATAGCCGTTGGCACTCACCCGACTCATGTCATACATGGTCGATGCAAGCGTAGCCTTGATGCGGGGGTCGGCAGCTGCCGCATTGATGGCGAGTCCTCCCCATCCGCAGATACCGATGATTCCCACCTTCTCCCGGTCTACGTCAGGGCTGGTCACCAGGTAATCGACCGCCGCACAGAAGTCTTCCGTATTGATGTCCGGCGACGTCATGTAGCGTGGCTGACCTCCGCTCTCGCCCGTAAACGAAGGGTCGAAAGCAAGGGTGACAAATCCCCGTTTTGCCATCTCCTGCGCATACAGCCCGGCAGCCTGCTCCTTGACGGCTCCGAACGGACCACACACGGCGATTGCCGGCAATTTGCCGTCAGCCCCTTTCGGCTGATACCTGTCTGCGGCAAGTGTGATGCCATACCGATTACGGAATGTCACTTTGCAGTGTTCCACCTGGTCGCTTTGGGGGAATGTCTTGTCCCACTCTTGTGTCAGATTCAGTTTTTCTTCCATAATGCTGTTCGTTTTAAGTTGGTTGTCCTGTGCATGCAGACTCCCTGTTCCCAGACAGGAAGCCAGACACAGGCATGTGATAAGTACGCTTCTCATAACGTTGTTTTCATGAACGGTTTCACGTTGTTTTTCCGAGGACAAAAATACGACAAGAGCCCCACAACCCGATTGCTGTGAGGCTCAAATGCGTTTGCTGAGAAGGTCAGCAGGAAGAAACTGTTTCTAGGACCTCTTGCTGACGGGAAACACTTCAGTCGGTGCAACACCATACTGCCTCTTGAATGCCGTCGAGAAGTGCGACTGATTCTTAAACCCCACCCGGACGTAGACATCCGCCACTTTCGCCTCTCCTTCCTGCATCATGGCGTATGCCGCCTCCAGCCGTTTGCGGATGAGCCACTTTTCAGGCGTCAGGTCACTGATTTTCTTGAAGTCCCGTTTGAAGGTCGCAAGACTTCTGCCCGTATAGTGCGCCAGTTCCTCCATCGTGAACTCATACATGTAATTCTTGTCCATGAACTCCAGGATATCTATTTTCCACGGCTCGTTGAAATCAAACAGTGTCGGTGCAAACCGTCGGTCGATGTGCAGCAGGGCAAGCAACCCTTCCTGCAACTTCAGGTGCATGAAGTCCTCCTGCGGCTTTACTTCCGGGTCAAAAAACGGGGTCAACGAAGCAAAGAGGCTGACTATCTCCGCCGTCCGGGGCAACTTGATGACACCCGGCTCCAGCTTCGGTGTGTCGGCAGCAACCTTGTATGGTCCGGACTTGGCATACATCTCCCGCAGGAAGTTACGGGTGAAGTTCAGGAAGATGCCACAGTACCTCTCTCCGTTCAAGGGCCTTTTATACATTGTTATATGGTGGTCACGCGGGATATAGACACACTCCCCCTTCCCGACATGTATCTGTTCGTCTCCGCAGTCCAGGACCATCTCTCCGGAATACACGTAATTCATCGCATATTCCCGTGAACGGTGGATACAGGCGCTCACATCATCATAAAAGAAGCTGTAGAATATGTCTTCATAGTTGAATATCAGTTTCATCGGACCAAGTTGTCCCTCGTCTACCTGTTTCATGGTTGTCTTTTCTTGTTCTCCTGCAAAAATAGGGATTTCCATTGAAAGAAAGGCTGATGGTAAGACGACAGCGAACCTTTTAAACAAAATATTCACATCCTATATCCAAGCATCTTCAACTTGCACCTCCGAAAATCGAAACAAACAGAATGCAACCCATTCTCCCTTTCTGCTTGACAAAATCACCGGAATCCCTATTTTCCGCTAACGCATACTTTTGGAAATTCCATCAAACTAGCGAGCAAATGCAAAGTAATGCTAACGAAAGTAGCCCCAAAAGCCTCTGATTTTAGAAAACTATACATTTCGATTCCAAGATATTTACATTTTAACGCCCAAAGAATATTGTTTGACCTACGAAACACAAGTGTTTGACGAGTCAAACAATATAGTTTCACTTCTCAAACAATATTGTTTCATCCGTGAAAGTCAAATATCCGGAAGATGAAAGAGAGAAATCTCAAGTTTCACTCTCCAGAAGATGAGTCGCGTCAATAAATCGGAAGCTTTCATAAAGCATCACGAAGCATCCACCGTGCGTTAGCAATGAAGGACTTCACACGTATAACCGATCACGAAGACAGCATCCAGCACAAATAGGCATCAAAGTGAATTTTGCAAATCGCCTGAGAATGCCACAAAATTCACCAAATCGTATTTTGGTGCGAGGAAAGGCACTCTCAGGCGGTTCATTTGACATTTTGTCAAGATGGGGAAAGGACGAAGAATAGAAAGGTATTCTCACTGCACCCACCCCGTCATGGCTCGTCTCTCTTCTCCGGCCGAGAGTCGGTGAATCGTTGGGACACAACGTTCCAGTCCACGATTTTCCAAAGGGCTTTCAGGTGGTCGGCCCTTCGGTTCTGATAGTCGAGATAATAGGCATGCTCCCATACGTCGAAACCCAAAAGTGGTGTCAGATTGTCTCTTACAGGATTTCCTCCGTTGGGATAGGTCTTGATGAGCAACTGTCCGTTACCGTCCTTGGCGAGCCATACCCATCCAGAGCCGAAGAGCGAGGTCCCGGCCTTCACAAAGGCTTCCTTGAAATGATCCACGCTCTCCCATTTTGCCTTGATGGCGTCTGCAAGAGGACCGGTCGGCTCACCACCTCCGTTGGGAGAGAAGGCGGTGAAGTAGAGATTGTGGTTGAGCATCTGTCCCGCATTGTCATACAGTGACCCTTCGGAGCCCCTGACGATATCCTCTATCGTCTTACCCTCCCAGGACGTGTCTTTCACGAGTTTGTTCACATTGTTCACGTAGCCTTGCAGGTGCTTGCCATGATGCAGCTCGATGGTCGTTTGGCTGATGACAGGCTCCAGTCCATTGGTAGGATAAGGCAAGTCAATAAGACTGAAGGATGTGTTTTGCTGCGCTGCCGCTCCTTGCACGGCTATCGCAAGCAGTAGGAAATAAAAGAACTTCTTCATTGTTTTCAATTTTTGTATTAATAAATAACTAAAACCTCCCTCCTACCTGCACGAAAAGACCGTAAGTGTACTTCTTGGAAGGATAGGAGTCTCCCAACGTCGCATGCTCGATGCGCAAAGGGCGATAAGAGGAGTATACATCCAGGTTGGAGAAACGGTAACCGATGGAATAGAAACGGTTTTTATGCGACACGGTCAGCATCGTCCGCGTGTTCCAGAAAAGCCACTTCCCGTCGTTCGTACTGCGGAGACTTGTTTTCGAAGCATTCGTCCGTGAGTCATGATACTCCACATCGATGAGGGTATAAGGCAGTTGTGCCATCAGTTCCGGTTGAAAGGAGACGTGCACCCCACACTTGCCGATAGAGAACAGACGGGGCGTACGGAGCAGAACCGAAGGAGAAAGGTATAGCTTGCCGATTTTCCGGTCGTCATCCGCCACATTCCAGGAAGTCCATTTCCCGGAATTCAGCTCACCGGACGGCGCATATCCCTCCCACTGCTTGTAATATCCCAGTCCGCCTCCGATACCGATGCAGGGGTGGATGAGATAATGGAAGGATGCCTCCAGTTCGTAGGTCGTGTCATAAATCAGTCCCGCCAGGAGAGACACTTCCTGTCTGGGTTTCTCTTGTGCTGCGGCATGGAGCAGAGGGGATGCCGCCAAGAGGATGGTTGCCAGCTTTTTCATAAGGTTTAGATGGTATTAGTTTCACAGACGTCCTGCTGCTCAGTCGACAAGGCGTCAGGAAACAAGGAGGTCCGAAACGCCACAAAACTAGAAAGAAACTACTATGCCACAATGGATGGGGAGAAGGTTTCTTCCAGCCGTTTGCATTTATTAGGAAGTTGTGCACACGCCCAACTTACCGGATTGAAAAAGTTTTTTATTTTTCTTATAAAAAGAACCAGGCAATCCAAATAAATCCATAACTTTGTGCTGTTCACTCATACCGATACAGCTCAACAACAGACTGGAAGAGTGGGCGTATTTCTTCATCGTTTATGCATTTCAAATCATCTGATAACATGAAACGAATCATCATCTCAACCTTATTGTTGATGCTCATGACACAAGTAAGCATCGGACAGACACTCAAAACCTACAGTGGACTCTACGAAGGCGGACCTACGAGGATAAGAGTGACGGTGGGAAGATCAAATTTGCAGGCTTTTCAGCGATTATCAATTATGTAAACGGACGCACGGAAGGCACATTGGTTCATGAAGGAGCAATGTTCCAAATGAAGAACAACCGAATCACAGGTTCGGTAAAGAAGACCGAAAGGACACAAAATCAAGATTGGACCATATCCGGTCAATTTGACGATAACGGTTTTCCCGATGGGAATTGGAAAAAGGATTACAAATTAGATGGGAACCCTTATGTCGACACCGAAAAATATGTACACGGGTTATTGGTTGCCAAACAGACCCGGAACGTATCGACCGGAGACATAACAACGTATCAATTTAAAGATGTCAATCCTCAAGAATATATTGCCGCATACACCCCTGACAAGGACTCTACCATTGTGGATAAACTAGTCTGCAAAGAAAAGATTTACTATGAACAAGGAGAGAATGACGAGTCATCTCTTGATTTGCTACCTGAAGTATTTGGAGTAGAAATCAGAAGCATTGTCGAGAAGATAAAAGAAGTGAGGGGTTTTGGCTCGGAACAGGAAGTATATGAAAGTATCCCTTTTAAAAAGATTGTGATTGTAAACAAGATTGAAACTCAGGATGAACTCATATTTTCTGAATCAAACGTAAGAATACCAACCTTTCCCGGTGGAGTGACAGAACTGATGAAATACATCACCGAGAAATTCAACTATTCAAAAAAGGCACAAGACGAAGGAATACACGGACGCGTAATAGTGTCATTCATCATAGATTGTGACGGATCTATTTCCGATGCAAAAATAGTCCGTGGTCTCAATCCTGAATGCGATAATGCAGTAATACAACTTATCAATGGCATGCCTCGCTGGATACCGGGACAGAAAAATGGGAAAAATATACGGGTAACATATACCGTTCCAATAAAGATACCCTTCATATTCGATTAACTCGAATCTGAGAATCCAATTCAGAAGTAACAGAAAGCAAAGTTACAACGAGTCATTTCTTCCTTATCGAGCTAAGGTCAAGGATGAAATGGCTCGTGCTTTTTCACCCGGTTATGAAGTCGTATAAAATATCTTGGCTATCTTTGTCCACAAACAATATGACCGGGAAGGGGATATGCTTCCCCGGAAACGGTTCATACGGGTGTGTCACGTGGTAATGATAAGCTGATGGTGAAAAGAGTTTTCATGTTTCTTGTCTCGTGGTTGTGTGTTTGCCTGACGGGAGCGCAACCCTACTCCATACAGTCTATCGGTCTTGCCGAAGGACTGTCTAACAATTATGTCCTGGGCATCACACAGGACAAACAGGGATTCCTGTGGTTCGCCACGGAAGAAGGGCTGAACCGCTTCGATGGCATTCAGGTACTGAATTACTACAAAAACAACGACAACAGCATCTCGGGCAACGAGCTGAATTCCCTGCTCGATGACCCTCACGAACCGGTCCTGTGGATTGCGACGCAACGCAACGGACTGAATGCCTACAATTACGAGACGGGACGTTTCACCTATTACCAGCATGACGATGCCCGTCCGGAGAGTCTGATAACCGACGACGTGACCCATGTGGCAGCCGCCCACGACGGCAACATCTGGCTGTCCACCTATTGGCAGGGCATCGACTATCTGGACAAGCGTACCGGACGTTTCACCCACTACAACACTTCTACCGTCGAGGGACTGCCAGACAACCAGCTGTGGACGGTACTCGATGGCGGTGACGGCAACCTCTATGCCGGACATGTCCGCCACGGTTTTTCCGTCATCTCCATCCGAGAGAAGACCGCAGTGAACTACATGCCACAGCCCGGTAACCCGCACAGTCTGGAAGGCAGTGAAGTGAACTGCATCTACCAGGACAATGCGGGACGCATCTGGGTCGGGACGGAACGGGGTGTCATGCTCTTCGATGCGTCCGCCCGACGTTTTTACCGACTGACGGACAAGGACCGCCGTCTGTCCCACCCGGTGCTGGACATCCGGCAGACCTCCGACAACAGGATATGGATTGCCCTGGACTTCGGGGGCATTGCCATTCTCGACCTGTCCTATTCGGGCTTCCGCTCTCCCGGCGACTTCTCCATCCGCTTCATTGAGGCAGGCGACAACAGCAGCTACCTCTCCCATTCACGGGTACGCCGACTGTTCCAGGACTGCTTCGGCAACGTCTGGGTCGGGACTTACGGAGGCGGTGTGGACTTCATCCGCAAGAACCCTCCCCTCTTCCACAAGTATGAATACACCCACAACCCTGCACATACACAAAACAGCATGACCCGGCGGAACGTCGCCTGTGTAGTCCTCGACAGCAATGACGAAGTCTGGATTGGTAGCGACGACGGGGACATCAACCATTTCCGGAAAGGGACACGCCACGAGGTGTTCGGTCTGCAAGCCAATCTCGTGCAGGCGGCATACCGCGACAAGCGGGGCGGACTGTGGTTTGGACTGTACTACGGAGGCGTCGCCTGTCAGGACCCGGAACGGAAAGGCAGGCCTGCCATCCTGCCCCACCCGGAACTGCAAGGGGTTGATGTGCGCCACATCAGCGAAAATGCACGGGGAAACATCCTGCTCTGCACCAGCTCCGGCATCTACGAGCTGGACCGCCTCAGCCATGCACCCGTCGGGCATTACACACCGGGAAACAAGCTGACGCGCTGCCTGCTGGAAGATGCAGACGGGAACTACTGGGTCGGCTCGTTCGGCGACGGACTGATGGTGCTCGACCGGAACTTCAAGCTGCTGAAGACCTTCAACATGAGCACGCATTTCCCGTCCAACACGGTCAACTGTCTGTTCAGGGATACGCACGGGACAGTCTGGGTCGGGACTGGTGACGGACTGGTTGCTTACCCCCCCCCACAAGGTTGGAAACGAGATACTTATAAAGTATATGGCAGAAACGAAGGACTCGCCAACACCTTTGTCTGCGGCATTGTGGGCGACCGCCGGGGGAACATCTGGTTCAGCACGAACAAGGGCATCAGTTGCCTGCATGCCGACGGACAAGGGTGCTCCAACTATGATGCTTCGGACAATCTTCCGCTTGGCAGCTTCAACCCCGGAAGTGTGGCAACCGACACGAAAGGGAACTTCTACTTCGGTTCCATCGACGGACTGTGCTACTTCCACCCCGATGAAGTGCTGAATCCCCGCGTCGCTCCTTCAGCCGTCATCACAAGTCTGAAGGTCATCGGCTCGCTCAACAGCCGTCAGAAAGACCGGACACTGACCATCGGCAACAGGCAGAACGTGGAGCTGGGGTACCGGGAGAACACGTTCGACGTGACGTTCACCATCCCCGACTTCGCCCTGAAGAACGATGTGGAATATGCCTACCGGCTGGAGGGGCTGGACAACACGTGGTACACCGTACCGAGGAGCAACAGCCTGACATTCCGCAACCTGACACCGGGCAGCTATCAGTTGCAGCTGAAGACACGTATCCGCAACCAGGCATGGAGCGACAGAGTAACCTCCCTGGACATCCGCATCGTACCGCCCTTCTACCTGAGCGAATGGGCGGAAATCCTCTACATCCTGTTGGGACTGGGACTGATCACCTACCTGTCGTATGCCTGGCAAAGGATGCTCCACACCAAAGCCATGTACCGCATCGAGAAACAAAGCCGTGCACGCGAACAGGACCTGAACAACGAGCGTCTGCGGTTCTACACGAACATCACCCACGAACTGCGCACACCGCTGACCCTCATCATCGGTCCGCTGGAAGACCTGCAGAAGAACAATTCGCTGGTGCCGGGAGATGCCAGACGCATCACAATGATTCACCAAAGTGCCCTGCGTCTGCTCGACATCATCAACCAGCTCCTGGAGTTCCGGAAAACAGAGACGCAGAACAAACGGCTGTGCGTGCAGAAAGGCAATCTGGTGGAAACGGTCTACGAAATCGGCATCAAGTACAAGGAGCTGCACTTGAAGCATGCGGTGGACTTTGTCATCGACACGGACGGAAAGGATACGCTGGAGGCATACTATGACAAAGAGGTGGTCAATATCGTATTGGACAACCTCATATCGAATGCCTTGAAGTATACGGAGAAGGGAGAAGTACGGGTCGGGGTGAAAGAGACGGTACACCTGGGAACGCCTTCCATCGACCTGTGGGTGAGCGATACGGGATATGGCATCAGCCCCGAAGCCCTGCCGCACATCTTCGAACGTTACTATCAGGAGAACGGACAGCACCAGGCTTCCGGCACAGGCATCGGGCTGGCACTGGTCAAGAACCTCGTGACGCTGCACGAGGGAGAAATCACGGTCGAGAGCGAACCGATGCGTGGAAGCACTTTCCACGTCTGGCTGCAGAGAGATGCAACCTATCCGGATGCCTTGCATGCGGAAGCCAACGCTCCCGAGACGCGGGAAGTTATGCCCGATGCTCTTCCGGCGACCGATGTCTATGCAGGCATGGCGGACGGGGCAAAGCCCATCCTGCTGATTGTGGAAGACAACATGGACATCCGGCAATACCTCGCCGACTCCCTGTCTGATGAGTTTGACATCCTGACAGCGTCCAATGGAGAAGAAGGGAAGGAGAAAGCCTTCACCTACACCCCCGACATCATCGTCACCGACATCATGATGCCGCTTATGGACGGCATGGAGCTGTGCAAGCATCTGCGTCAGGATATCCGCACCAGCCACATCCCCCTCATCGCACTGACAGCCAAAGACTCGCTCAAAGATAAAGAAGAAGGCTACACGGTCGGAGTGGATTCCTACCTGACCAAGCCCTGCAGCGCCAGTCTGCTGCGAAGCCGCATCCACAACCTGCTGCGCATCCGCCGTCAGCTGGCACAACACTTTAGCGACAAGACCGCCACAGTGGACAATCGTCCGGAAGTGCTCGAAGAGTCTCTCAACCGACTGGACAAGGAGTTTATCGATAAAATCAACGAGCTCATCACATCCCGTCTGGCATCCGACAAGCTCGACATCAACTACCTCTCCGAGCAACTCTGCATGAGCAGCTCCACGCTCTACCGCAAAATGAAAGCGATCACCGGGATGTCTGCCAACGAATACATCCGCAAGATACGGATGAAGTCTGCTGAGGAATATCTGTTGCAGGGACGTTACAGCATCTCGGAGGTCGCCTTCAAGGTGGGAATCAACAACATGAACTACTTCCGCCAATGCTTCAAGGAGGAGTTTGGCTGCACCCCTTCGGAGTTCATCAGAAGGTTGAAGAAGAAGTAGCGGACGGGAATTCCGCCCGCCAGCAGCCGACTTCATGGGAATTGATGATGCCGATGGCTTGCAGGTAGGAGTAGATGATGGTGCTGCCTACGAACTTCATTCCCCGGCGGGAAAGGTCCTTGGAGACGGCATCGGACAAGGCGGAAGTGGTCTGACCGGTCTCATGGAGGATGTTCCCTTGTGTGAAGCCCCAGATATACCGGTCAAACGAACCGTATTCCCGACGAATCTCATTGAACACGCGGGCATTGGTGACGGCAGCACGAATCTTCAGTCGGTTGCGGACAATCCCCTTGTCCTGTTGCAACGCCTGAAGCTTGTCTTCGCCGTATCCGGCAATCCGTTCCGCATCGAAGCCGTCGAATGCCCGACGGAATGCTTCCCGCTTGTTCAGGATACATTCCCAGGAAAGTCCCGCCTGAAAGGATTCCAGCAACAGCATTTCAAAGAGTCTGCCGTCATCATGCACCGGGACTCCCCATTCCCGGTCATGATAGGCGACATAGGCAGGATTGGCCGTGTTACACCAGCTGCACCGCGGTTTGTCAAGCTCTGCCATACGCCTCAGCATCCTTTTCCGTCCAAACTACAGGATGGTCCTTCCTCCTCCGGACGGGCATGCAATCCGGCGTCTTCGGGGTTCAGGGTTACTGTTCCGTCTTCCAGCACAAAGCAGGGAATACCCACGGCTCCGCTCCGCTTGGCTTCATCAAACACCGGACTCTGGTCACGCAGATGCATGAACTCCTTCAGGTTCCTTATGTGTTCACCTATATCTATCACTTCATACCGGCTGTCGCCTTTGACCTGCTCCTCCACGGACATGCAGTCCGGGCAGGTGCTCATTCCATAAATTCTAATCATTGTGTTACTGTCTTAATTACGTTGTTTGGTGAGGCAAAATTAGCAGAAATCATCCAATCTCTATGATTTGTCCGTCCGCTTCATGCGGGCGGCGTCCTTCAGACGTTGTACACGGGCATCTTCGTGCTCGATGACGGACAGCTCAATCCTCCGGCGACCATACAGAATCTCCTTCCCCGGCTCCGTCACCTTCAGATGCCGTTCTTCCTCATAATCCCTTCTGATCAGTCCCATCTGCATCATCTGCATCAGATAGTTTCTCCAGTCATGGCAAGAGATGTCACGTCCGACCCCGAAGGTTTTCAGATACTGCAAGTTCCGGCTACGGACTTCTTCGGTGCAGTTGCCGTGCAGGATGTCAATCGTCAGCGTAAGCCTGATTTGTTCCTTCGTCCGCATAATGGCAGACAGCGCCTTCTGCACGAGTACCGTCCCGTCAAAGCGTTTGGGTGGTGCAATGCAGACGTCACAGTTCCCACAATCACAGGTTCTCGTTTCACCAAAGTAGTTGAGCAGAATCCTCCTGCGGCACACCCGGGCATCGGCATATTCCTGCATCTGCCTCAGCTTCTCCAGGTTCATCTCCTTCTCACCGCTTGACGCCGCAAAGCCACGCAGGGTCATCACATCGTCCATGTTGTAGAAAAGGATGGTCTCCGTGGGCAAGCCGTCGCGTCCGCCGCGACCGATTTCCTGGTAATAGTTCTCAATGCTCTTGGGCAGGTTGTAATGAATGACAAAGCGCACATTCTGCTTGTCGATTCCCATTCCGAAGGCGACAGTCGCCACCATGACGTCGATGCGGTCATGAACGAAGTCCTCCTGCATCCGGTGGCGCTCCTCCATCGACAGTCCGGCATGATAGACACCCGCCGGTATCCCGTTCCGGCGCAACTCCTCCGCCAGCTTATCGGTCATGTTGCGCGTCAGGCAATAGATGATTCCGCTCTCATGCGGATGCCGCCTGATGACATTCAGAATCACCTGAAGCCGTTCCCTGGCAGTATAGCCGCGCTTCACGTCCAGACTGAGGTTCGGACGGTCGAAAGAGCCGACAAACAGTTCCGGGTTGCGCAGATGGAGTCCTTCGATAATGTCCCGCCTCGTCACGGAGTCCGCGGTTGCCGTCAACGCCAGAATCGGCACATCGGGATACTCCTCCTGCAAAAAGCCCAGCAGGGTATATTCCGGACGGAAGTCATATCCCCAGTGCGAGATGCAATGTGCCTCATCGACGGCAAACAGGGATATCCTGATCCAGCGTGATATCTCGGGGACCTCGGTCATCAGGCGTTCGGGGGACATGTACAGCAGCTTCACTTCGCCACGCAGGCATTTCTCACAGACCGCCCTGTTCTCCGCCTCGGTGTTTCCACTGTTGATGGTCTCTGCCCGGATGCCGTGCGCCTGCAGTATTTCCACCTGGTCTTTCATCAGGGATATGAGTGGGGACACGACAATCGCCGTTCCCTCCAGCATCAATGCCGGCAGCTGGTAACAAAGGGATTTTCCGCCGCCTGTAGGCATCAGCACAAGGGCATCTTTCCCCTGCAGGACGTGGTTGATGACTTCTTCCTGTACAGGCCTGAAACTATCGTAGCCGAAGCAGGCTTTCAATAACTGGCGTGGTGTTTTCATGATTCAACAGACTTGAAACGTAAGAAGCAATGTGCTTCTTGCCGTGAAAGTAGCGATAAAACCGTGCCTGACAAAAGATTTGCAAGGGAATTTTGTACGGAAGGACCGGATTTTATGGACCGGACTCCCCCGCGTAACGAACTTTTTACATAACTTTGCCACCCGCATCAAAACCACTGAAAGAATCCCAAACGAATGAAACACAAGCATCTGATACGAAACTGCCTGCTGGCTGCACTGGCAGTGGCTCTCCTCGCCGGAGGAAGCATCTATTACCTGTTCTTCAGTCCGACATTCTCGCTCAACGAAACGACTTACTTATACATCCGTCCGGGTGACACCCTGGAAAATGTCTGTCACCAACTGGAAGAGAAGGCTAACCCGAAGACGTTGACCGGCTTCCGCTGGCTGGCATCCTTCTACGGCTATGACGGACACATCCGCAGCGGACGTTACGCTGTCAAGCCCGAAGATACGGTATTCGGACTGATACGACGGTTGTCCACCGGACAACAGACGCCGGTCAACCTCATCATTCCGAGTGTACGCACCACAGACAAGCTGGCTGCTGCTGTTGCGGACCGCATCATGCTTGACTCTGCCACAGTGGCTTCGGCTCTTGCCGACTCGACCGTATGTGCCCGACTGGGTTACACGACACAGACGATTGCCTGTCTCTTCATTCCCAACACTTACCAGGTGTACTGGGACATGGACCTCGACGGCTTCTTCTCCCGCATGGAGAAAGAGCACAAACGGTTCTGGAACGAAGAGCGCCGGAAGAAAGCGGAGGCAATCGGACTGACTCCCGAAGAGGTCATGACCCTGGCTTCCATCGTGGATGAAGAGACTGCAAAGAACGACGAGAAGCCGATGGTGGCAGGACTCTACATGAACCGACTGAAGCGCGGCATGCTGCTGCAGGCCGACCCGACCGTAAAGTTTGCCTGCGGCGATTTCAGTCTGAAACGCATCCTGCACAAGCACCTGGCTGTGGACTCACCTTACAATACCTATCTGTATCCGGGACTGCCGCCGGCTCCCATCCGCATCCCTTCGATTGCAGGCATCGAAAGCGTGCTCAACTACACCCGCCACGACTACCTCTACATGTGTGCCAAAGAGGATTTCTCCGGACGCCACAACTTTGCAGCCACACTGGCAGAGCACCAGAACAACGCCCGCCGCTACCAGCAAGAGCTGAACCGACGGAAAATCTATTAACGCCCAAACAGAGAAAGAACCCATGGAACCTCATCGTACCCTGCAGACCGTCCTTGCAGACTACCAACAGCGCAAGGCGAATCACGAACAGCACCTGTCGCGCATCCAGCAACGCATCTACCGCATCGGGACCATCCGCCTGCTGCTCTTTGTGGCAGCCATTGCCGGTGCCATCTATTTCCGACACGAAGGATGGACCGTGGTCGTTCCTGTCATTGTCGTCTGCCTCGTGCCTTTCCTCATCCTGATGAAGGTACACGACCGCCTGTTCTACGACAAGGACTATACCCAGCAGCTGATTGACATCAACGCGAACGAACTGGCGGCCCTCGATTACCGGACCGACTGCTTCGACGGAGGGAAGGACTTCCAGGACCCGGCACACCCCTACTCCTACGACCTGGACCTGTTTGGCGACCGTTCCCTGTTCCAATACATCAACCGTACGTCGACCTACTTCGGACGGCAGCGGCTTGCCGGATGGTTCGCCCGTCCGCTCGACCGCAAGGCAGACATCGAGCTGCGTCAGGATGCCGTGCGCGAACTGACACCTTTGCTTGACTTCCGCCAACAGTTCCAGGCTACCGGTATGGTCTATAAAGGCAAGTTGTCCGACGGTGAGAACCTGCTGCACTGGGCAGAGTCGGTCACGGAGTTCCGCCACAGCCGACTGCTGACGTTTGCCACTTACCTCTTCCCCGGACTCAACGCCCTGTTCCTCATCCTGGGCATGGCGGGATGGACCTCGTGGCATTGGCTCACCGGCTCGTTCATCCTGAGTGTGGTGACCAGCATTGCCCTGCAGAAGCGCATCTCCCTCTTCCAGATGTCCTATGAAGACAAGCTCGCCATCCTGGGAAGTTACGTCCGGCAGATGAAGCTCATGGAGGCACTGCATCCGCAGAGCACCGTGCTGGCGACCTGCTGCCGACGGCTGCAAACGGGCGAGACTCCCGCCTCGGAAGCCATCCGTCAGCTGTCGAAAGAGATGAACGCCCTGAATCAGCGCAACAACATCCTTGCCTACATCCTCCTGAACGGCTTCCTGTTCTGGGAGGTGCGTCAGGTGATGCGCATCGAACGCTGGAAGGAGCAGTATGCAGGAAGCCTGCCCGTCTGGCTCGATGCCATCGGTGAAATGGATGCGCTCTGTTCCCTGGCTGCCTTTGCCTACAACCACCCGGACTACACGTTCCCCGTCCCGACGGAAACACCGTTTACCCTGTCTGCCGAACGCATGGGGCACCCGCTCATCCACCGGGACCGCTGCGTACGCAACGACATCCGCATGGAGAAGCGCCCCTACTTCATCATCATCACCGGAGCGAACATGGCGGGCAAGAGTACCTACCTGCGCACCGTCGGCGTGAACTACCTGCTCGCCTGCATGGGTGCATCGGTCTGTGCCGAACGCATGACGTTCTATCCGGCACACCTGGTGACCAGCCTGCGCACGACCGACTCGCTCAACGACAACGAATCGTACTTCTTTGCCGAACTGAAGCGGCTGAAGGGCATCATCGACCGGCTCAATGCCGGAGAGGAGCTGTTCATCATCCTGGACGAGATTCTGAAAGGCACCAACTCGGTGGACAAGCAGAAGGGCTCGCTGTCGCTCATCAAGCAGTTCATCCGATTGCAGGCGAACGGCATCATCGCCACACACGATTTACAGCTGGGGACACTTGCCGAGCTTTATCCCGACGACATACGCAACTACCGCTTTGAGGCAAGCATCAGCAACAACGAACTGACCTTCTCCTACCGCATGCAGGAGGGAGTCGCACAGAACATGAACGCATGCTTCCTGATGCAGAAGATGGGCATCTACATGGAGGAAGAGACAGCCGGGTGAGGCGGTCCGACCGGACCTGCAGATACAGTTCGCGGGAGTATGTTCCACTGAAGGACATACTCCCGCGAAGTTTTTTCGGGATGAAGTGGTAGGACTTGTCAGCGACGCTTGCCGCGCTCACGCTCCTCGCGTTCACGCATCATGCGTTCCTGTTCTTTCTGGAGAGCGGCGAGTTTCTCCATCATGCCACTGCGTTTCTTCGGATTGTTCTTGTTCGCCAGCATACGGGCTTCGAGCTTTGCGAGCAGGGCTGCTTCATCGGTCGTCTTGCGGAGCACCATCATGATGATGATACTGATCAGACCGGAGATGAAGTAGTAGTAGTTCAAGCCGGACGAATAGCTGTTGAAGATGAAGATGAACATCACCGGCATCAGGTACATCATCCATTTCATGGCAGCCATCTGCGGATTGGCACCCGTGTCCTGCTGCTTCATCATGATATAGGTATTGATGATGTTGCTCACACTGAAGAGCAGACAGAAGAGACTCAGGTGGTCGCCCAGCAAAGGAATGTGCACGCCCCAGTTGATGACATCGTCATACGTCGAGAGGTCCGGCGCCCACAGGAAGCTCTGCTGACGCAACTCGATGGCGTTCGGCACGAAGTTGAAGAGGGCGATGAACACCGGCATCTGAATCAGGGCAGGCAGACAGCCACCCATCGGGCTGACTCCGTAACGGCTGTAGAGTGCCATCGTCTCCTGCTGCTTCTTCATGGCATCCTCGGGCTTGGGATATTTCTTGTTGATTTCGTCCACATAAGGCTTCAGCACACGCATCTTGGCGGACGACATGTAGGACTTGTACGTGGCGGGATAGACGATTGCCTTGACGATGATGGTCATCAGCAGAAGCACCATACCCATGCTCAAGCCCCAGCCGGACAGCCAGTCGAAGAGGTTGATGGTGAACCAACGGTTAATCCAGCGGAACAACGGCCAGCCCAGGTAAACCAGGTCTTCCATCTCCAGGTCCTTGCCGTCGACAGCCAGGTCGTTGGTTGCCTGCAAGGTCTTGAAGTGGTTCGGTCCGAAATAGAACTGCATGCGGGTGGGCTGCTTGCCGGTCGGGTCGAAGAAGGTCGTCGTGGTGGCATCGTAGTTCTTCAGGTAGCCGCTGCCCTCTGCCTGCGGCACAGACTTCAGGGTCGTGTTGTTGAAGTCCTGTCCGGCAATGAAGACGCAGGAGAAGAACTGGTTCTTGAAGGCAATCCAGTCCATCGGCTCGCCTACTTCGGTAGTCTCTTCCTTCGTCTCGCTCAGGTAGTCACTGCCCTCGCCCTTCACTTTATAGGACAAGGAGGTGTAGCGGTTCTCAAAGCTGAAGCCTTTCTCCAGCTGACGGGCACGCTGGTGCCAGTGGATGTCCACGGTCTTTACCGAAGGGGCAAATGCCTGCTCCATGCCCGACGCTTCCATCGTGAAGTCGAGCATGTAGCTGTCGGCATGCAGGACATAGCGGAAGTCCAGGTGTCCGCCACCATTCATGGGCAAACGCATCACGACACTGCTGTCCGTCACCTGTTCGGGGACAAAATAGAGTTCATCGGTCCGGATGTTCTCGTTCTTGCCATTGAAGGCGAAGCTCAGTCCGGCATCCTCGCCGTCAAACAGGACAAGCGGCTGATGGTCCTGGCCGTTGTACTCCTTCAACTTGGCAGACTGCACCCGTCCGCCTTTGGTGTTCAGTTTCAGTTCGACCAGATTGTTCTGCAAGGTGACTACGGATTCTTGTCCCTGACGGGCATAGAAAAGAAGCGAGGTGGAATCTTCCGCAGCGGCCTGCTGCATCGCCAGCTGTTGCTGTGCTGCCTGCTTGGCCTCATGTTGCTCCACAAGTGCCTGGATGGAATCTTGGTAGTGCTGCATCTGTGCCTGTTCCTCAGTGCTGGGGCGGTTGAAAAAGCTGAAGCCAATCAACACGGCACCAATCAAGACGAACCCGATAAGCGTGTTTTTTTCCATTCTTGGTAATGTAACTTCTTATGTATTATGGATGATAGATTGTGTTATTTCTCGATAGCTGCCTTGACGAACGACATGAACAACGGATGGGGCTTCAGCACCGTACTGCTGTATTCCGGATGGAACTGCGTGCCGATGTACCACTTCAGACCGGTGATTTCGACAATCTCCACCAGGTCGGATTCCGGGTTGATGCCGACGCAACGCATGCCTGCCTTCTCGTACTCTGCCTTGTAGGCGTTGTTGAACTCGTAGCGGTGACGGTGACGTTCCTGGATGTGAACCTGTCCGTATGCCTCAAAGGTCTTCGAGTTCTGGTCGAGCACACATTCATAGGCACCCAGACGCATCGTTCCACCCATGTTCGTGATGGATTTCTGCTCTTCCATGATGTCGATGACGTTGTGCGGGGTCTTCTCGTCCATCTCGCGGGAGTTGGCGTCGGCGTATCCCAGGACGTTGCGGGCAAACTCGATTGCCATGCACTGCATACCCAGGCAGATGCCGAAGGTGGGAAGGTTATGTGTGCGGGCATACTTGGCAGCGACGAACTTGCCCTCGATGCCACGCTGTCCGAAGCCCGGGCAGATGATGATGCCGTCCATGCCCTTCAGCGCCTCGGCTACATTCTCGTCCGTCAGCTTCTCGCTGTTGATGAAATGGATGTCTGCCCGACGGTCGTTGTAGGTAGCTGCGTGCGACAGGGCTTCACGGATTGACTTGTAGGCGTCCTGCAGGTCATACTTGCCCACCAGACCGATGTGCACGGCTTCGGTGGCATTGTTCCGGCGATTGAGGAAGTCTTTCCACGGACCGAGCGTCGGAGTCTCGCCAACGGGCAGCCCGACTTTCTCCAGGATGATGCTGTCCAGTCGCTGTGCCTGCATGCGCAAAGGTACTTCGTAGATTGACGGCATGTCTCTCGACTCGATGACAGCCGACTCGTCGACATTGCAGAACAGGGCAACCTTCTTCTTCAGGCTTGTGCTCAGCTCATGCTCGGTGCGGAGCACCAGGATGTCGGGTTGGATTCCCACCGACTGCAGTTCCTTCACGGAGTGCTGGGTAGGCTTGGTCTTCAGCTCACCGGCAGCTGCCAGATAGGGGACGTAGGTCAGGTGCACGCACAGCGCGTTGCGGCCCAGCTCCCACTTCAACTGACGGATGCTCTCCAGATAAGGCAACGACTCGATGTCGCCCACCGTACCGCCGATCTCCGTAATCACGAAGTCGAACTTGTACTTGTTGCCCAACAGCTTCACGTTGCGCTTGATTTCGTCTGTAATGTGGGGGATAATCTGGATGGTCTTGCCTAAATAGTCGCCGCGACGTTCCTTGTCAATGACACTCTTGTAAATACGTCCGGTGGTGATGTTGTTGGCTTTCGTGGTCTGGATGCCCAGGAAACGTTCGTAGTGTCCCAGGTCCAGGTCGGCCTCGTGACCGTCGACAGTCACGTAACATTCTCCGTGTTCGTAAGGATTCAATGTTCCCGGGTCGATGTTGATGTACGGGTCGAATTTCTGGATTGTCACATTGTAACCTCTTGCCTGGAGTAGTTTACCGATAGATGATGAAATGATGCCTTTGCCCAACGAAGAGGCAACACCACCTGTAACGAAGATATACTTTGTTTCTGCCACAGCTATAATATTTTAATGGTTTGTAGTTTCTTTATCTTTAAGCATTTCAAAGTTGCAAAATTACAAAAAAACGGAGAAGACACTAGGTTTTGACAAAAACATTTTAGAAAACAGCCCTTTCCTTCCGCCTGAAAAGCAGGCAACAAACGCACCGGACGCGCACACCGGGAAAGTGGACCGACGGCGTCCGATGAAAAAGATGAAAGGGAAAGGAGCCTGAAGGTGTCGCTTTATCTGAAAAAAGACTAACTTTGCGACATTTGAACAGCCTGCAAAGGCATTTCGCATATCCTGTTATAACTATGAAGCAAACACTACTCACGGGACTGATGCTCCTCGGGGCGACACTCGGCCTACGGGCACAGGCACCGCATCCGGAACGGATTTACTTGTCCGGCACGGGAATCGATGACACGAAAACATGGGAATTCTTCTGTTCGAAGGGGCAGAACAGTGGCAGCTGGAAACCGATTGAGGTGCCTTGCTGCTGGGAGACGCAGGGCTTCGGCGAATACACCTACGGACGCTGGTACACCGTCAAGGGGGCAAAGCCCAGCGACGAGACTGGGACCTACCGACACACGTTCAAGGCGCCACGCACGGAGAACAGGCAGCGCGTGAAGCTCTTCTTCGACGGAGTCATGACCGACGCGGAGGTCCGCGTCAACGGACAGCCCGCCGGGGACATTCACCGGGGAGCCTTCTACCGCTTCTCCTACGACATCACCGACCTGCTGCGCCCGGGCAAGAAGAACACCCTCGAAGTGAAGGTGGCGAAACAGTCCGCCGACAAAAGCGTCAACAATGCCGAGCGGCGCGCCGACTGGTGGCTCTTCGGCGGCATCTTCCGCCCTGTCTGGCTGGAAGTCGTGCCCGCAGTGAACATGGCGCACATCATCCTCGATGCCGACCAGCACGGACGGCTCCGCGCACAGGTCCGCATGGAGGGCGACGCGCAGGGCTACGCGCTCACGACATCCTTGCGGCGCCTCTCCGACGGGACACCGGTGCGCAACGCGTCGGGCAGTGACAGCCAGACCGTCCGCATCGCCGACAACCGTGCGGAGCAGCTCATCGACAGCCGGTGGGAGGACATCGACGCCTGGACACCGGAATCCCCCACCCTCTACGTCGCGCGGGTGGAACTGAAGTCGCCCGACGGCAAGGTCATCCAGGCGCGCGAGTTCCGCACGGGCTTCCGCACCGTGGAGTTCTTCCCGCAGGACGGACTTTACCTGAACGGCACGCGCCTCGTCCTGAAAGGCATCAACCGGCACTCCTTCTCGACCGACGGCGGACGCACGACGAGCGCAGCCATGAGCAGGGAGGATGCCAAGCTCATCAAGCAGATGAACATGAATGCCGTCCGCTCGCACTACCCGCCCGACGAACATTTCCTCGACATGTGCGACTCCCTCGGACTGGTCTACATCGACGAGCTGGCGGGCTGGCACGGCAAGTATGACACCAAGGTGGGCACGCGCCTCGTCCGGGAGATGGTCGAACGGGACGTCAACCATCCCTGCATCGTCATCTGGAGCAACGGCAACGAGGGAGGATGGAACACGCGCCTCGACACCCTCTTTGCCACACACGACGTCTTCCAGCGGCGCCACGTCATCCACCCGTGGGCGGACTTCAACGACCTCGACACCCATCACTATCCGGCTTATCTGACGGGAGTGGCACGCTTCACCAACGGCTACAAGGTGTTCATGCCGACCGAGTTCATGCACGCCATGTACGACCAGGGAGGCGGCGCGGGACTGCGCGACTTCTGGGACCGCTGGTGCACGAACCCGCTGTTTGCCGGAGGCTTCATCTGGGCGTTCTGCGACGAGGCGCCGAAACGCAGCGACCGGGGCGGCGTGCTCGACTCCGACAAGTCGAATGCTCCCGACGGGGTGCTTGGACCGCGGCGCGAGAAGGAGGGCAGCTTCCATGCCGTCCGGGCGCAATGGTCGCCCGTGCAGCTCCGTCCGCTCTTCATCACGGACCACTTTGACGGCTCGTTCCAGGTGACGAACGAATACCTCTACACCCGTCTGTCGGCTTGCCGCATGACATGGAAGGTGCTGCTCTGCGCCACCCCGCTGCTGGAGCGGAATCCGCGTGCGGAGGTGCTGGCTGAAGGCGCAGTCACCCTGCCCGACATTGCTCCCGGCGAGACGGGGACGGCACACTTCTCCCTCCCCGATGCCTTCCGCAACGGCGACGTGCTGGAACTGGAAGCCTTCGACCGCGACGGGCACAGCCTCTGCCAGTGGACCTACCCCATCAAGAACGCGCGAACCTATTATGAAGAGAAGCTCGCCTTCACCCCGCAGACCCTCGAATGGACCGAACCTGCCACTGCCGTGCGCCGGGACGGGACGGTGACACTGAAGAGCGACCGGGTGACCGTCGCCTTCGACGACTCGACGGGCATCATCCGGCGTGTGACGGCCGACGGCGTGAAGGTGCCGCTCACCAACGGACCGCTGCCCGTGGGCATGAAGATGCGCTACAATGCCGACCGCAGTTACGTGCGCCGCGCGGCTGACGGAGCGGTGTTCTGCGCACGCTACCAGGGTGGCGCCGACTCCATCGTGTGGAAGCTGACGGACAACGGACTGCTCTACATGGACGCCCTGCTGCTGAACCGCGCCTCGGGTGGCGGAGGCTTTGACGACGCCTTCATGGACACGAAAGTCTACAACCTGGGACTCACGTTCGACTATCCGGAACAGCTCTGCACGGGCATGCAGTGGCTGGGACGCGGACCGTACCGCGTCTGGAAGAACCGCATCCCCGGCACGAACTACAACATCTGGCAGAAGGACTACAACAACACCATCACGGGCGAAAGCTTCGAGAACCTCGTCTACCCGGAGTTCAAGGGCTATCATGCGAACCTCTACTGGGCGGGCATCCGCAGCGACAAGGCTCCGTTCACCGTCTACAGCCGCACGGACGGCATCTTCTTCCGCGTCTTCACGCCTGAAGAGCCGAAGGGTGGTGACGGACGCACCATGCCGCTTTTCCCGGACGGCGACCTGTCGTTCCTGCTCGACATTCCTGCCATCCGTTCGTTCAAACCGACGGAACAGCAGGGTCCGAACAGCCAGCCGGGCAACATCCGCATCAAGAGTGGCGACGAGGGCCTGCACATCGACCTGGTGTTCGACTTCCGACACACCGACAAGGAACATTGACTTCCCGCCGGATTGACCCCCTGCAGGGACGAGCGGTCTGCTCGTCCGGTCCAATCCCGCAACCCATAACCTCTCCACACGGAGACACGGAGGAATCACAACCCGCCGTGTCTCCGTGTTTTTTTGTCCGTTGACCCCCGGACGGGGCGGAAACGGCTTGCAAGCCCTTCTTTTCAACGGAAACGAAACAGGATACGGCGTATCCAGCCCCGTTTGAAACTTGGAGAAGCCGGATACGGCTTACAAAGCCTCCAATGAGAATGAAACGAAACTGGATACGGCGTATCCTCTTCCGTTTGGAACGAAACGAAACTAGATACGACATTTCCAGCTTCGTTTCGAAAGACAAGGCGCTAGATACGCCGTATCTTCTTCCGTTTGAAACAAAACGAAACAAGAAACGCTGTTTCCGGGACCTCTCGCAACGGGGAGGACCTGGAAACAGCGTTTCCGGCTTGACGCAGCAGGAAGGGAAGGCGTTGCCGTCCGTCGAACCACCCGACGGGAACGGCACAAGGCGGTGAACGCCGCACCGCCCTTCCGCTGAACAAAAACGATTAACGGACGGACTGATTGAGGTTCTTGCAGAAGCGCGCCTTCACGCTGTCGCCCTCCTCGGGGAGGATGGTGACGTCGCGCAGGGTGATGTCCTCGGCATAGATGAACTCAGCGCCCAGCTTGGAGGTGATGTGGACGTTCTCCAGCGTGATATTCTTGATGGGCATCTCGGGAATGCCGTTGAAATAGAGCGCGCGGCGTGCTCCGGCACAGGTGAGGTGGCTGATGTGGATGTTGCGGAAGCAGGGGGTCGTCTCGTCGACAGGCATCGGGTCGATGGCTGCGGGGACGGACTCGCCGCTCTCCAGCACTTCCACGGCAGACTTACCGCCATAGTGGAGGTCGAAGGTCACCGGCTCGGTGGGGATGTTGGTCATCGTGACGTGGTCCACCCAGATGTTCTCCACCGTTCCGCCGCGTCCGCGTTTGCTCTTGAAGCGCAGGCCGACGTCCGTTCCCAGGAAGCTGCAACGGCTCACGAAGATGTTCCGCACACCGCCGCTCATCTCGCTGCCCACCACGAAGCCGCCGTGTCCCTGGAACACCGTGCAGCCGTCGATGAGCACATTCTCGCAGGCGCGTCCGCGTCGGCGTCCGTCCTCATCCTTGCCGCTCTTGAGGCAGATGCCGTCGTCGCCAACGTCGAAGACGGAATTAACTATCAGGGCATTGCGGCACGACTCCAGGTCGAGCCCGTCGCCGTTCTGCGCATAGCTCGGGTTGCGCACAAGGACGTCCTCGATCAGCACGTTCTCGCACATCAGCGGGTGGAGGTTCCACGCCGGGGAGTTCTGGAAGATGACGCCCTGCAGCCAGACGTTCTTGCAGGAGATGAGGCTCACCATGACCGGACGGAGGAAGTGGCGGACGCTCTGCCACTCGGCTTCGGTCTTCAGGTTCTGCGGGACGTTCATGTTGCTGATGGTGTCGCCGTGCAGGGTCTCCGGGTAGGGGAACCAGTAGTCGGGACGCTTGAAGACGCCGCCCCGGGCGATGGTCTTCTTCCATTGGCTCTCGGTGACCTTTCCTTTTTTCAGCGGACGCCAGAAGTGTCCGTTACCGTCGATGGCTCCCTGTCCGGTGATGGCCACATTCTCGAGATTCCGTCCGGAGATGGGCGACTGGCAGCGTCGGGTGTCGAGCCCTTCGAAGACGGTCTCCACGAGGGGATAGAGGTCGACGTCGGGCGAGAAGAGGATGACGGCTCCCTTCTCCAGATGGAGGTCGATGTTGCTCTCCAGCACGATGGGTCCGGTAAACCAGATGCCCGCGGGGACGATGAGGTGGCCGCCGCCCTGGCTGCCCAGCGTGCGGATGGCACGGGCAAAGGCGTCGGTGCAGAGTGTCTTTCCGTCGCCGACGGCTCCGAAGTCGGTGAGCGTCACGTGTCGGTCGGGGAAATCGGGCGCCTGGATGCGCGGCATCTCGAACGGCAGCTTCTCATAGAGGGCTTCATACTTGTAGCCCGTCGGCTGGGCGTTCGTCACGCCTAGTCCGAAGAGCAGGGAAAGCACAAGAAAGGTAATGCGTTTCATAGTGTGTCGTGTTTTGAGGTTTGTGTATGTCAATTATCCATTGTCAATTGTCCATTGTCCATCGCCTGGAGGGGTGTCAGGCTGACGGGACCGAGGAGTCCGCTCTCCATCGGCTGCCAGTGGGCGTAGGTGCCCTTCTTGTAGTTGATGGTGGCGACGTTGATGTCCTTGAACTTGCGCCAGGGCACTTGGCGTCGGTCCATCTCGGCGATGCGGTTTGCAGGCAGATTGGTGACCTCCACCTCGAGCACGTTCTCGCCGGGCTTCAGATAGCGTCCCACGAGGCAGCTGTAGGGCAATGCCCAGAGGGTGGCGACCTCCTGTCCGTTGATGCGCACCCGTGCACTCTCGCGCACATCGCCCAGGGAGAGCAGCCACTCGTCCGCCTCCGCCGACAGACGGAAGCGGTAGGTGTAGCATGCCGTGCCCATGGTGTTGGCGACGTTCTCGCCGGGCAGGTCGGTCCAGGAGCCCAGCGTCACGTATGCCGGCACGCCGCTCACGGCAGGGTTGCTCTCCACGAAGCGGAAGTCCCACTCGGCGCCGAAGGGGAGGGGCTCCGCTGCCTTCTTATAGGTAGGATAGGCGGCAGCCTCGACCTGCTGCGAGGTGAATGTCTGCAGGAAGGTCGACTCGCCAGATGCGAGCTGGAGGTAGACTTCCGTCTGTCCGTCCCTGATGCGCAGGGGCGCCTTGCCCCAGGTGCCGTCCATGGGGTTGTAGCGCACCACCGACGTGGCAGGCACCGTCAGGGGGACCCATCCGTCGGTGTCACGCCCCGTCAGGGCGGAGAGGAAGTAGAGGTAGCCGTCGTCGTGGGCGCGGCGGAGGTAGTTCAGACCGAAGTCGGTGTGCAGGCGTTCGGCAGGGACGTGTGCCTGTGCCAGGGTGGCTGCATAGTCGGTGCCGAAGAGGATGTGCGGATGCGCTTTGCCCGTCAGGTCCTGCAGCACGGTGCGGAACTCCTTCCTGCGTTCGTCCAGCCTGCCCCATCCGGGCACGTCCTCGGGATATTGGTCGAGGAAGATGATGGTTGCCCCGGCATCGGCGAGCGCGAGGAGCTTCCGCAGGACCTCCGTCGGCATGAGCTTCGCACCGGGAACGACCAACGCCTTGTAGGCGGTGCCGCCGGGCGTCAGGAGGGCGCCATCCCGGCAGACGGTCTGCTCGACGAAGCGGTCGGAGATGTAGTCCACGTCGTAGCCTGCCGCGCGTATCTTGTTGACCGCCTCGATGAAGCGGGGAGCACGGCGGTCCATCTTGTGGATGTCGAACATCAGCAGGCGTCCGTCCTGCTCCTGCCACATGTCATAGAGCGGCAGGTAGAGCAGGAAGTCGTTGTCCGGTCTGCCCTGCTGCAGGAGGCTCTGGCAACGGGTGATGTAGGTGAAGAACGCCGGAGCGTCGCGCCAGATGGAGTTCGTCGGGCTCATGTCGACCGACGCATAGAACTTCCATCCGGGCCAGGGGTCGTCCTGCGGCGAATAGGTGGTGCCGTGGAAGTAGACGTGGTTCACGCCGGAGAGGAACATCAGGTCGAGGTCGAGCTTGCACTGCGAGAGCGACGTACGGAAGTGCTCCGTGAGCCAGGTGAAGGTCTCCGACGAGGTGTAGGGCTTGCCCGTGAGGTGTGCTGCCGACGAGGCGTACTTCAGCATGGAGATGTCGGAGAAGTTGGGGCGTGTGAGGGAGTCCTTGCGCAGCCCCCTGATGCCGAAGTCCGTCAAGCCGAAGCCCTCGCACTCCGGCACGTCGACGGCGGCATAGAGGTCAATCAGATTGCCGGGCGAACCGTGTGCCTGGTTGCGTGTGGAGGAGTTGTGGCTGTGCGCCCATGCCGTCCAGCGGCGGGTGAAGTTCTCCAGCAGCAGGTCGGAGAGTGTCTCGCGGTAGTCGGAGACGATGCGTGCGGTGGCGTCGGTGCGTTCCTCCGACAGGAACTCGGGCAGGTGTTCCTCCAGCTTGTAGCCGCGGCGTTCGTAGAACTTGTCGAAGAGCCCCTGCGTCCAGTCCGCCTTGTAGACTTCGTAGGAGTCGTTGAAGACGTTGTGCGGGAAGGCGGTTCCGGCGAACGCTTCGTCAAACTGTGCCAGGTAGCCGTCCACGGCGTGCGCCGAAAAGTGGTCGAGCACGTATCCCTCCCCTCCGGGAGCTGCCCGCTTCACCTTCTGCCGGGTCTTCCCGCAGAAGGCGGCTATCAGCCTCCATTCGCCCTCCGGTGCGTCCCAGGTGAGGGTTCCCTGACGGACGTTGGCAGTCAGGTCGAGGCATTTTCCGCCGTCCGCGAATGCCATCAGGCGTTCCAGCACGGCGTAAGGCTTCTGCTTGGCATCGTCCACACCGACGGGCATCTGCACATGCTTGCCTCCTCGCACCCTGTATTCGGAGACGACGAGCTGACACGCCGCATCCTGCATGGACACTTCCGGTCCGCCGAAGGGCCAGCCTGTCCCGTTGTTCATGTCGACCTGCATGCCCAGTTCCTTCGCCAGCGTCAGGGTATAATCGTACATCCGCATCCATGCGGGAGAGAGATAGGGACGCTCGTTGCGCTCGTTTCCCTGTACGCCGTAGATGGGCGTAATCTCGACCGTCCCGATGCCGGCACGGGCATACTCCCTCAGGTTGTAAGCCAGGTTGACCGAGTCGACGGCGCTTCCCATCCACCACCAGCGGGTGCCGGGCTTCATCTCGGACGACACGGCGGGCCATCCCGGCTGCTGTGCCCACAGCGGTCCGGCGCAGCAGATGCACAGTCCCGCGGCGAGCACATGTCTCATTGCAATTCGTTTCATAGTCTTGTTTTGTTTATGGATTCAGCTTCCGCAAAGTCCGGAACGGCAGCGGGGCATCCTCCCCGGCAGTCAGGGGTCTGGCGGAAGGTTAAGTCATTGTTTTTCATAATTCCCGGGGTCCCCTTTGCGGCTCGTCCGCCTTTGCGGAGATAAAAGTAATCCAAATCGCGCAAAGACTGCCATTTGCAAGAGATTTTCTTAATGTATTCGGTGCTGGAAAAGCCCCTTTTGCAATATATTCCATCTGAACGAACGATTTTCCATGTTGTATATGAACGGATTCCTCTACTTTCGTCAGCGAACTTTAACAACGTAGACAGCCATGATTAACTACAATTTTTTCCAAGGAGACACTCACTCCGTCAGTGTGGCGCCCGACTTCACCACCTTCCGGAGGAACTACATCAAGGATAATGTAGACAAAGGTGAATGGAAAACAGTCCAGACAAGCCCTGCCCGACGGTCCGGCGACGTATCCGGACTGAAAGTAAGCATGGTCGAACAGCAGAGAGTCAGTCCACAGGCATCCGGCTCCGGACAGGAGCTGCCCGCCTCCTACACCATCAGTCCGACCGAAGAAACCGGCAGCGACTACCTCCTGGTCTATATCACCACAGGCTCGGGAAGGCTTTTTCTTAATAATTGTGAACGGGGAGGGGTAAAAATCAAGAATGGCATGCTCTGCTGGCTGTCTCCGAAATACTGGTACGCCCTCAAGCCGGATGCCGAGGCGGGATGGACCGTCTGTTACCTCGCGTGCCGGGGGACGATGCTCGACCAGTTCATCCGCCGCTCGATGCTGGACGGCAAGAACAACATCCTGGAGCTGGGCATGAACGAAGAGCTCATCCACCTGTTCAAGCGTGCCCGGGAGGTAAAGGACTCCGAGGAGAGCTTCGCGCAGACCTACCTGACCGGCATCGTGCTGCACATGGTGGGACTCATCCTGGCACAGGCACAGCCTCCCTGCGACGAGCCTCGCGAGAACGAACAGAAGATGGAACAAGCCGTCCTGCTGATGAAGGAGAATGTCATGAACGACATCGACATAAACCAGCTGGCAGTCTCGTTGGGATTCAGCTATTCTTGGTTCCGGAAGCTCTTCAAGGACTACAGCGGCATGTCTCCGGCGAAGTTCTTCCTGGAGCTGAAATTAAAAAAGATAAAAGAATTGCTCATTTCCACCGACATGCCCATCAAGGAACTGTTATATTCACTAAATTGCAGCACGCTTGAGAACTTCTATACCACGTTCAAAAAACACACCGGCTACACCCCCTCCGAGTACCGGAAGCGGATGGCAGCCGACCACACAAACACGACCGATGAAAAACCCTAAAACAAACATACGTTTCAACCCGATTATGAAAGCTATTATTGCAGCCTGCATGGCTATCCTTTCCCTCCCCGCCTTCGGAGAGGACAAATTTCCCGATGGTACTCCAATCCCCGAATGGTTCCGCCAGAGTGAACCTACGGCAGTAGAAACGCTCGGCAAGCAGTTCGTCATCACGGATTATGGCGTGACCAACGACAGCACCGTCCTGCAGACGGAACAGATACAGGCGGTCATCGACCGTGCCGCCGAAGAGGGTGGCGTCGTCGTCATCCCCAAGGGAACCTTCCTGAGCGGTTCGCTGTTCTTCAAGCCCAAGACCCACCTCCATCTGCAGGAGGGAGCCGTATTGAAGGGCAGCGACGACATCAGCAACTTCCGCATCGTCGACACCCGCATCGAGGGACAGTCACTGAAGTATTTCGCCGCCCTGGTCAACGCCGACCATGTGGACGGCTTCACTATCACCGGCAAAGGCACCATCAACGGCAACGGACTGCGTTACTGGAAATCGTTCTGGCTGCGCCGTGCCGTCATCCCCAAATGCACGAACATGGACGAGCTGCGTCCGCGCCTGGTCTACATCTCCAACAGCAATGATGTGGAGCTCTCCGGCGTGCGGCTGATCAACTCCCCCTTCTGGACAACCCATCTCTACCGCTGCCAGCGCGTGAAGCTGCTCGGTCTGCACATCTTCGCACCGTCTGCCCCCGTCAAGGCTCCCAGCTCGGATGCCGTCGATGTGGACGTGTGCCGCGACGTGCTGATGAAGCACTGCTACTTCTCGGTCAACGACGATGCCATCGCCCTCAAGGGTGGCAAAGGTCCGTGGGCGGACCAGGACCCGAACAACGGGGAGAACCGGAACATCATCATCGAGGACTGCACCTATGGCTTCGCACACAGCGCCCTGACCTGCGGCAGCGAGTCCATACACAACTACAACATTGTCCTCCGCCGCTGCACGGTGACGGGACTCTCCCGCCTGCTGTGGCTGAAGATGCGCCCCGACACGCCGCAACACTATGAGTACATCCTCGTGGAGGACATTACCGGCGATGCCAAGAGCTTCCTCGTCGTGAAGCCGTGGACCCAGTTCTTCGACCTGAAGGGACGGACCGACAAGCCGGTGTCGCACGCCAACAACGTCACGATGCGCAACATCCGGCTGGAGTGCAACACGTTCTTCGACGTGAAGGCGTCCGAGCAGTACAACCTCGACCATTTCACCTTCGAGAACCTGCAAATCAAGGCAAAGAACCCCGCGTGCGACAAGAGCATCATCCCGAACTTCACCTGGAAGGACGTCACCGTCACCGGCAAGTGAGCGGAAGCGACGATGCTGACAATCCCCTTATGTCAAGAACCCATTACCTCAGACACGATATGAAAACACACTGTTACCTTTACGCCCTCGCCCTGTGCTGCCTCTCTCCCCTGACAGTACAGGCGGAAGGGAGTCTGACGGCTCCCGTCGCCGGAGTGTACGCTCCGCAAGCAGAGAACAATATATATAAGGTATACGCCCAACGGTTCGCCGACTCGGAGATGAAACGTTTCCCCGAAGCCTGGCAGCTCGACCACGGCAAGCGCCTCTTCTTCGGCTATGCGCAGGGAGTGGGCTGCTGTGCCATGCTCGACATGTGGCGGGCAACCGGCGAACGCCGCTACTTCGACTACGTGGAGCAGTGGGCGGACTCGCTCATCAACGACAAGGGGGAAATCCACCTCTACAACATGAGCGACTACAACCTGGACTTCATCAACTCCGGCAAGGTGCTCTTCGCACTCTACAAGGAGACCGGCAAGGAGAAATACAAGCAGGCAATGGACGTGCTCATCAGGCAACTCTCCCGCCATCCGCGTACCACCGACGGTGGTTTCTGGCACAAGCTGGTCTATCAGCACCAGATGTGGCTCGACGGCATCTACATGGCTTCGCCCTTCATGGCGGAATACGGAGCGACCTTCAACCAGCCGCAATGGATTGACGAGGCAGTCCGCCAGATACGTGTCTGCCACAAGCACACCTTCGATGCCCGCACGGGACTGTACTATCATGCGTGGGACGAGAGCAAGAACCAACGTTGGGCAAACTCCGTCACCGGACAGTCGCCCAACTTCTGGGGACGCAGCATCGGCTGGTGGTTCATGGCGCTGGTCGACGTGCTCGACTTCGTGCCTGCCGACCATGAGGGACGTGCCGACCTCATCGCCTACGTGCAGAGTCTCGCCGCCTCCCTCCCCTACTATCAGGACAAGGACGGACTGTGGTATCAGGTCATCGACCAGCCGGAGCGCGAAGGCAACTTCCCCGAAGCGTCGGTCACCACCCAGTGCATGTATGCCATCGCCAAGGCGGTCAACAAGGGATACATCGACCCCAAGTACCGCGCCGTGGCAGAGAAGGCCTTCAACGGACTGAAAGAGAAACTCCTCCGTGAGAACCCCGACGGCACCCTCACGCTGACCCGCTGCTGTCAGGTGGGCGGCTTGGGCGGACGCCCCTATCGGGACGGAAGTTACGGATATTATATAGGTGAAAAGATTCGCGATAACGACGCCAAAGCAACAGGCCCCTACATCATGGGGTGCCTGGAGCTTGGGCAAACAGACTGAAATGTAACTTGAATGCTAACTGATGCTCCCCGTCGGTCCTGCGGAAACAACGGAACACCGCGGGGAGCTCATACAACGACCAACCAAACATCATGTTCAACAAGAAAACACTCGCACTGCTCTGCCTGGCGTTCCTGCTGCTGGCAGGCAACTCATGGGCACAACCGCTCAAACAGAAGGAAGTATTGGAAACCCTGACCAAGGTCAACGGCTACTTCATGAAGAAGTATGCCGACTACCGCCTGCCCTCGTTCTACAAGAAGATGCGCCCCAGCAACATCTGGACCCGCACGGTGTACTACGAAGGCTTGCTCTCGCTCTATTCCATCTATCCCCTCGACGAGTACTATGACTATGCCTACGGCTGGGCAGACTTCCACGAATGGGGCTTCCACCGTGGGACGACGACCCGCCATGCGGACAACTACAGCCCGGGACAGATTTACCTGGACCTCTACCGCCTCTGCCCGAACGATGCGGAAAAGATACGCAAGACACGCGCCAACATCAACATGCTGGTCAACACGCCCCAGGTGAACGAATGGTGGTGGATTGACGCCATCCAGATGGGTGCCCCCATCTTCGCCAAGCTGGGACGGCTCACCGGCGAACAGAAGTACTTCGACAAGATGTGGGCGATGTATGCCTACACCCGCAACGAGCACGGAGGCAACGGCATGTTCAACCCCAAGGACGGACTGTGGTGGCGCGACCAGGACTTCGACCCACCCTACAAGGAACCGAACGGGGAAGACTGCTATTGGAGCCGCGGCAACGGATGGGTCTACGTGGCACTGACCCGCATCATGGATGAGATTCCTGCCGACGAGAAGCACCGCGCCGACTATCTTGCCGACTTCCTCACCATGAGCGAAGCGCTGAAGAAGTGCCAGCGCGAGGACGGTTTCTGGAACGTCAGCCTGCACGACCCCGACCACTTCGGCGGCAAGGAACTGACGGGTACCTCCCTCTTCGTCTGCGGCATGGCCTGGGGCATCAATCAGGGACTGCTCGACCGCGCCGAGTACCTCCCCATCGTGGAGAAAGCCTGGAACGCCATGGTCAAGGATGCCGTGCACAAGAACGGATTCCTGGGCTACGTACAGGGCACCGGCAAAGAGCCGAAAGACGGACAACCCGTGACCTACGACAGCGTACCCGACTTTGAGGACTTCGGCACCGGCTGCTTCCTGCTCGCCGGCAGTGAGGTCTACAAACTGGCGGGAGAATAATCATCCCCCTGCCTGCAAACAAGAAACCTCGTTAACTGTTATACAATGAAAAGACTGATTTATTCCCTGGTAGCCTTGGCACTGGCAGCCTGCCACCCGACGACGGAGCAGGAAGCCATCGACCGTGAAGCCTTGGTGACCCGCAACAATCCCGTGTTGGCAGCAGCCGATACGCTCGCCTCCCTCTCGGTGGGCAACGGCGAGTTCGCCTTCACTGCCGACGTGACCGGACTGCAGACCTTTCCGGAGAGTTACAAGAACGGCGTGCCCCTCGGCACCCAGAGTCAATGGGGATGGCACAGCTTTGCCAACCCCGAAAACTACAAGCCCGCAGATGCCCTGAAGGAGTATGACTTCGGACGCGGACACAAGGAGTTGTACTCCTGCCAGTTCAAAGAACCGGGACGACAGAAGTCCGCCTCCGACTGGCTGCGCAAGAACCCGCACCGCCTGCACCTGGGCATCATCGGACTGGAAGTGCCCGATGCCTCCCTCGCCGACGTGACCGCCATCGACCAGAAGCTGGACATGTGGAACGGCGAAATCAGCAGCCGCTTCACCCTCGGCGGACAGACCTATGACGTGAAGACCGTCTGCCATCCGGAACGCGACCTCGTAGCTGCCACGGTGACCTCGCCGGCACACACCGGCATCAAGTTGCACTTCCCCTACCCCACAGGCGGACACTGCGACGATGCCTGCAACTGGGATGCGAACGACAAGCACCGGACGGAGATTGTCCGTCAGGATGCCCAGCATGCCTTGCTCAAACGGACTCTCGACGCCACGACCTACTACGTCAACCTGACGTGGGAAGGACAGGCAGAACTGAAAGAGAAAGAACCCAACTACTTCGTGCTCCAACCGGCAGACGACCAACTGGCATTCGCCTGTGAGTTTACCGCCCAGGAACCTGCCGCCGACGGAGCCGCCCTCCCCTCGTTCGCTGAGAGCGAGGCTGCCGCAGGCAACCACTGGCAGAACTTCTGGAAGAAGGGAGCAGCCGTCGACTTCAGCCACTGCACCGACCCGCGTGCCAAGGAGCTGGAGCGCCGCGTGGTGCTGAGCCAATACCTGCTCGCCATCCAGAGTGCAGGCAGCATGCCTCCGCAGGAAACAGGACTGACCTACAACTCCTGGTTCGGCAAGTTCCACCTGGAGATGATCTGGTGGCATGAGTCCTGGCTCGCCTTGTGGGGACACCCCGAACTGCTGGAACGCACCCTCGCATGGTATGACAAGGCTGAACCGAAGGCACGGGAGATTGCCGCCCGTCAGGGTTTCGACGGCGTACGCTGGATGAAGATGACCGACCCCAGCGGCGAAGAGGCACCGTCGAATGTCGGCTCGTTCCTCATCTGGCAACAGCCGCACTACATCTATCTCGCCGAACTGGCTTACCGCGCCAACCCGACCGACAGCACGCTGGCACGCTACGCCCGTCTGGTGGACGAGACCGCGAAGTTCATGTATTCCTTTGCTACCTACGAACCGGAGAAAGACCGCTACGTGCTGAAGGGTGCCATCCCTGCACAGGAGACCCTGCGTGCCGCCGAGACGGTGAACCCGCCGTTTGAGCTGTCCTACTGGCACTATGCCCTGCAGACGGCACAACAGTGGCGCGAACGTCAGGGACAGGAACGCAACGCCCAATGGGACGAACTGCTTGCCAAGCTCTCCCCGCTGGCTTACAATGCCGACAGCCTCTACCTGGCTGCCGAAACTGCCACCGACACGTACAAGGACATCCGCTTCACCTCCGACCACATGGCCGTCCTTGGCTCGGTGGGCATCCTGCCGATGAACAAGCTCATCCGTGCCGACTACATGCGCAACACCCTGCACTGGATCTGGGACAACTGGAACTGGAACAAGACATGGGGCTGGGACTACCCGATGACTGCCATGAACGCCGCCCGCCTCGGTGAACCGGAGAAAGCGGTGGGCGCCCTGCTGATGGACAAGCGCACCAACACCTACCTGCCCAACGGACACAACTACCAGGACGGACGTCTGCGCTGCTACCTGCCGGGCAACGGCGGTCTGCTGACGGCTGTCGCCCTGATGTGCGCCGGCTGGGACGAATGCACCGAACAGAACCCCGGCTTCCCGAAAGACGGAACCTGGGATGTGCGGTGGGAAGGCTTGAAGCCGATGCCGTAAGACTTGAGTAAAACAGGCGGACTTTTGTCCGCCTTTATCCGTTAATTATATACACATGAATCTGCAACAACCTATCACTTTTGTCTGTACGCTCTGCGCCGCTCTGTCGCTCTCCGCACAGCCGGCAAGCAAGAAAGCGACACTCGAAGGACGGGACTACACCGAATCGACCTCCTACAACGATGCCTATCGGGGGACGCCCCGGCGGCTGCAATATGTGCCGGACGGGGAAGACTTCGTCTGCGTCAACGGAAAGAACCGCTACACCCGTGCCCTCTATGGCAGCCATACCACCTACCGGGTGGAGACCAGCGACCGCCCCGTCTTTGCTATCTACAACAAGCCCAAGAGCTGGAACATTGCCTTCCGCCTGTCGGGCGACGGACGGGAGGGGCTTGCCCTGGACTCCACCGCCTACTGCGAGGCACGCTATACGCCCGGACGACGCAGCTACGTGCTTGCCGACCCGGCATGGGGCACGGACAGCCTCCGTGTCTCCGTCCTTCCGCTTCCGGACAGCGAAGAGGCCATCTGGCGCTTTGAAGGTCCGCAGGACTGCCGCTTCGAGGGACGACTCGCTCCCATCCGTGCCAAACGGCTCAGCCGCAACGGCGACATGGGTGCCGACCCAGCCGACAGCTTCGAGGCTTCCCTGACACAGCCTGCCACAACCACGGCTTTCACCACCGACAAAACAGGCATCGCCTACGTGCTCTACACTGACGGGAAGCTACGCCGCCTCTCCACGGCACGCGGACGGAAGCTCTACCAACAGGCGGAAGCTGCACGCGAGGCATTGGTATCCCGCTTCCGCATCGAGACGCCCGACCCCTTCATCAACACCCTGGGCGGTGCACTCGTGGCAGCTGCCGACGGCATCTGGGACGGTCAGGTCTGGCTGCACGGTGCCAACGGATGGCGGATGCCCCTGAGCGGATGGCGGGCTGCCTATACGGGCGACTGCCTGGGATGGTCCGACCGCGCCCGCACACACTTCGACAACTATGCCGCCTCGCAGGTCACTGACGTCCCGCCACGCTATGCCCACCCCACGCAGGACAGCACGATGCACCTGGCACGCGCTGCAAAGAAGTGGGGCACGCAGATGTACAGCAACGGCTATATCTGCCGCAACCCGAGACGGAACAACCAGATGCACCATTACGACATGAACCTCTGCTACATGGACGAGCTGTTGTGGCACCTCTGCTGGACGGGCGACCTGGACTATGCCCGACGGATGTGGCCCGTCATCACGGCTCACCTGGCATGGGAGAAGCGCAACTTCGATCCCGACGACGACGCACTCTACGACGCGTACTGCTGCATCTGGGCGAGCGATGCGCTCTATTACAACAGTGGGGCGGTGACACATTCCAGTGCCTATAACTACCGCGCCAACCGGCTGGCAGCCCTCATTGCCGGGAAAATCGGAGAAGACGGCAGCCGCTATGCCCGCGAGGCGGAACGCATCAAGGAGGCTCTGCACCAACGGCTGTGGATGAACGACAAGGGCTGCTGGGCAGAGTTCCAGGACTTCATGGGCAAACGCCGCCTGCACACCGCGCCCGGCATCTGGACGGTCTATCATGCCATCGACTCGGACGTGAGCGACCTCTTCGACTATTACCAGGCAGCCGACTACGTCAGCCGGGAGATTCCCCGCATCCCCGTCCGGGGTGCCGGACTGTCGGACGAGGGCTACTACACCATCGCAACCACCAACTGGATGCCCTACTCGTGGAGCATCAACAACGTGGCGTTCGCCGAGGTGTGGCACATGTGTCTGGCTTACTGGCAGGCAGGACGTCCGGAAGAGGCGTTCCGTCTGTTCAAGGGCTCGGTGCTCGACGGCATGTACCTGGGCAACAGTCCGGGCAACTTCGGACAAATCAGCTTCTACGATGCAGCCCGCGGCGAGTGTTACCGTGACTTCGGCGACCCCGTCGGTGTAGCATCGAGAGTACTGACGCAGGGACTGTTCGGCATCCAACCCGACTTGCTCAACCACCGGGTGACGCTCCGTCCGGGTTTCCCTGCCGCATGGGACTATGCCCGCCTGCATGCCCCCTACCTGGACTTCGACTTCCGTCGGGAGGGAGACACCGACCACTACAGCCTCACACCGCGCTTCGGGCAGGAGGCAACCTTCCGCCTCATCCTCCCGGCACGCAGGGAGCGTATCGCACAGGTCACCGTCAACGGAGAGCCTGTGAAAGCCACTCCGGTGGAGAGCATCGACTTCCCCTGCATCGGCATCGACTGTCCGTCGGCTGACGCGCTTCATGTGGAGATTGTCTGGGCGGGAGAAGCCATCAACGAGGCAAAGGCACATTCCGCCCAACAGCCGCTGCGGGGCACGAACGACGCCGGGATGCGCTTCGTCTGCCTGCAACAGGGCGACATGCAGTGGTGGAAACCGCTCCGCAACGAACAGCCTTCCGCTCCGGTCTTTTACGGGACGGACCTCCCGGTCTATGCCGACGCCGTCTACCGTCCGGTGCCGATGGACGAGGCATGGAATGCGTCCGTGACGGACATCTTCCGCGAACAATACCTCAGTCCGCGTTCCCCCTACACCACGCTGCAAATCCCGGTACAGGGCATCGGCGAGTGGTGCCACCCGAAAGAGACTGCCGACATCGACGACAGCGGACTGCGCCGGTTGTCGAAGGACAGCATCTTCACCACGCCGCAAGGCATCCCCTTCCGCACGCCTGCCACGGGACAGAACATTGCCTTCACCTCGTTGTGGAACAATTATCCGGACTCCCTCTCCATCCCCCTGGAAGGAAAGGCTGACGGCATCTACCTGCTGCTCGCCGGAAGCACCAACCACATGCAGTGCCGCATCGAGAACGGCAGCATCACGGTGCGGTATGCCGACGGCAGCACGTCGCGTCTGCCGCTCGTCAACCCGGACAACTGGGCACCCATCGAGCAGGACTTCTATTTCGACGGACTGGCATTCACCAACGATACGCCCCGCCCCTACCGGGTTGCCTTGGCTTCGGGGCTTGTCAGCCGCAACCTGGAGCGTGACCTGCACCTGAAAGGGTTCAATGACCGCCGCATCCCCGGCGGAGCAGCCACCCTCCTCTACCTTCCGCTTGACAAGCAGAAGACCCTGCGCAGCCTCACGCTGGAGACAGTCTCCAATGAGGTAGTCATCGGACTGATGGGCGCCACGCTGGTGGAGTAGGCACATCGGTATACTGAAACAGGAAAGCACGGAGTGACCCGCCTTTGGATTCGAAAAGGCATCACCCCGTGCTTTCTTTTTTTGAGAGGGAGACTTGCCAGTGGATGTACAGCAAAGCGTTTCACCGACTAAGTCTCCATCATTCGTCCGCGAACTGCCTGATGGCCGACCTGAGATAAAAAAGCAAGGTGGGTGCAAATATTTTCCAGTAAAAACTATTGCCATTCTCAACAAAGGCTCTATCTTTGCCCCCGTGAAATCACCAAAGAACCAAAGTATGGAAGATATTTGCACCATCAAAGACATCTACAAGACGCTTTACCAGTTTGAAAAAGCGTTCGCCGAGTGCAACGGGATGACCATCAACGAAGCCATGATTCTCTGTTGCCTCAAGGACGGAGAAGCCAAGACGGCAGGCGCCCTGAGCGAGTTCGTCGGGTTGTCAAACTCCCGTATCTCGAAGGTTATCAATGCCGTGGAAGGGAAACAGCTCATCCGTCGGCTAATCAACCCCAACGACAAACGGCAGATGCTCTTCTCGCTGACGCCGGAAGGACGGGCGTGCATCGCCACCATGCAGGGCAAGGACCTGGGCTTCGACAACTTCTTCACCAACCTGCGGAAGTGCCTGGGCTGACCGGGAACGGGAGTCCCACACTTCCTTTCTTTTCATCCAAATAGTTTCTACTAGCAATTATTAATAACCATCAATAGAAGACTTATGAAGTACCTCATCATTGGAGGCGTAGCAGGGGGAGCGACCGTTGCCGCCCGTTTACGCCGGCTTGACGAACAAGCAGAAATCATCCTCGTGGAGCGAGGCAAATACGTTTCGTATGCCAATTGCGGCCTACCTTATTATATAGGTGGAACCATTGACGACCGCCAGAAGCTCTTCGTACAGACCGCACAGGGATTCACCGACCGTTTCCGCATCGACATCCGCACCGAGCAGGAGGTCATCGCCATCGACCGTGCCGAACGTCGGGTGAACATCCGGCGGGTACTGACGGGAGAGACCTACACCGAGAGTTACGACCGGCTGGTACTCTCGCCGGGTGCCGAACCGCTGCGTCCGCGCATCGAGGGCATCGACCATCCGCGCATCCTGACCCTGCGCAACGTGCCCGACACGGATGCCATCAAGCACCTGGTGGAATACACCGAGGTGCAACATGCCGTCGTCGTGGGCGGAGGCTTCATCGGACTGGAGATGGCGGAAAACCTGCGTCACCTGAACATCGAGACGCACGTCGTGGAGATGGCGGACCAGGTCATGGCGCCGCTCGACTTCTCCATGGCTGCCATCGTGCATCAGCACCTGACGGAACAGGGTGTCACCCTCCACCTGAAGAACGGCGTGCATCACTTCACCGACGAGAACGGACAAGTCGGTGTGCACCTCAACGACGGACAGGTGCTGAAGACCGACCTGGTGGTATTGAGCATCGGCGTACGTCCGGAAACCAAGCTGGCACGTGAGGCAGGGCTGGAACTGGGCACGACCGGAGGCATCCGCGTCAATGCCTGCATGCAGACTTCCGATGAGGCCATCTACGCACTGGGCGATGCCGTCGAAGTGACCCACCTCGTCACGGGCAAACCGGCACTGATTCCGCTGGCAGGTCCCGCCAACAAGCAGGGACGCATCGTCGCCGACAACCTCGTGCTGGGCAACCGACGCACCTATGCAGGCTCGCTGGGCACGTCCATCGCCAAGGTGTTCTCCCTGACGGTTGCCGCGACGGGAGCGAACGCCAAGCTGCTCCGTCGGGAGAACATCCCCTACATCGCATCCTGGACGCACGGCTCCTCGCATGCCGGTTACTATCCGAACGCGGTCAGCATGAGCCTGAAGATTCTGTTCGATCCTGCCGACGGACGTCTGTTGGGCGCACAAATCGTGGGCTTCGACGGGGTGGACAAGCGCATCGAGATGCTGGAACAGGTCATCCAACGTCAAGGGACCGTCTACGACCTGATGGAACTGGAACATGCCTATGCCCCTCCCTACTCCTCGGCTAAAGACCCGGTGAACATGGCAGGCTTCGTGGCTGACAACATCCTGAGCGGACGGGTACAGACCATCACCTGGCGCGACAAGCTCCTGACGGATGCAGGCAGCGTGAAGCTGGATGTACGCACGGCGGAAGAGTATGCGCTGGGCAGCATCCCGGGCTTCCGCAACCTGCCCCTCGACGAGCTGCGCGAACACCTGCAGGAGATTCCCCGTGAGAAACCCGTCGTCGTGTCGTGCGCCGTCGGCCTGCGTGGTTACCTGGCTGCCCGCATCCTGATGCAACACGGCTTCCAGCAGGTCTTCAACCTTTCAGGCGGATACAAGACGTGGAGTGCCGCCACCGCTCCACTCCAGCAGCCGGCAGCTCCGACACCGGAGGGACGTCCACGAACCGACAGTGCGCCGGCGACAGACGCTCCTGCCCTGCAAGTGGATGCCTGCGGACTGATGTGCCCCGGTCCCGTCATGCAGCTGAAAAAGAACTATGCGTCGCTCGCTGAAGGAGAGACGTTGGTCATCAAGGCGACCGACCAGGCATTCGGCAAGGACGTGGCATCGTGGTGCAAGATTACGGGTGCCGAACTGACGAAGCTGGAAAATCAGGGCGGCATCGTCACGGCATGGGTCCGCAAGGTGAAAGAGACCGACGAGCCGCTGCCCTCGTGCCCCTCGACCCGTCCCGCTCCGGCAACGGCTGACCACAAGACACTAATCGTGTTCAGCGACGACCTCGACCGCGCCCTCGCCTCGTTCGTCATTGCCAACGGTGCCGCCGCTATGGGCAAGAAGGTCACCATGTTCTTCACCTTCTGGGGACTGAACGTCATCAAGAAGCCTCAGAAGCCTGCGGTGCAGAAAGACATCTTCGGACGGATGTTCGGCTGGATGTTGCCGAGCGACAGCCGCCACCTGTCCCTCTCCAAACTCAACATGGCAGGCATCGGCAGCCGGATGATGCGCATGCTGATGCGCCGCAAACGCATCGACAGCCTGGAGAGCCTCATCAAGCAGGCGCAGGAGAACGGGGTGGAGATGATTGCCTGCACCATGAGCATGGATGTCATGGGTGTCAAGCGGGAAGAGCTGATGGACAACGTGACGCTGGGCGGTGTCGCCACTTACCTGGAGCGTGCCGAGGAAGCAAACGTCAATCTGTTCATCTGACCTCCGGCTCCGCAACGGCATCCTCTGACGGCAAGACTTCCGGAAAGGAAAATCAGGAAGTCTTGCCGTTTTTTTTTTACGTTTCCTCTCTACAAGCTACTCATTTTTTACGTAGCTTTGTGGAAACATTTAAAATCTAAATGCTATGAACGAGAAGTTTATCATAAACATAGGACGGGAATTGGGCAGTGGAGGCAAAGCCATCGGCGAACGCCTCGCCAAGATTTACAACATCCACGTCTATGACAAGAAGCTGATTACGCTGGCAGCCGAAGAGAGCGGCATCTGCCAGAAGTTCTTTGAGAAAGCGGACGAGAGCAACAAGGGGTTCATCTCCTCGCTCATGGGCGGGCTGCGCATCCCGTTTATCAGTGACGGGGCTGCCTATGACAACTACCTGAGCAACGATGCCTTGTTCAAAATCCAGAGCGATGTCATCCGCAAGCTGGCAAACGAGGAATCCTGCATCTTCATCGGACGGTGCGCCGACTACATCCTGCGCGACCATCCGCGCTGCGTGAACATCTTCGTGACCGCCGACATGAAGGACCGCATCTGCCGCCTCCGCGAAACCAACCCGAACATCAGCGAGGAGGATGCGGAAATCTACCTCGAGAAGGCTGACAAGAAGCGCTCCAGCTACTACAACTACTACAGCAACAAGACCTGGGGAGCTGCCGCCACGTACCACCTCTGCATCAACTCCTCCGTCTTCGGACTTGACCGCACGACGGAATACATCAAGGCATTCATTGACGAGAAACTGCAATTGAAATAAGGCCCGACAGGACCTCTAACCTATCATCGCCCCAAAGCCACGGAGTCATATCGCTTCGTGGCTTTGTAGTGACGGGGCAGGTATCCTACATCGGTTATCCTCCTTTTACCTGTCATTCTGCACAATCTAAGCAGTTGTTCGGAAATTCCGAACAAGTGAATCTTCTTGCAGTTCCCCGTCTTTAAAAAGATATGCTTGTAGTCCTCATCACTTTCTCCCCTCTTCCGCCAGTTCCACGACCTCCATGTCCTTGAACGTTCCCGCCTCCAGAGTCAGACGCACCAGCGTACGCACCTTGTGGAAACCGTAGATGCCCGCTGCACCGGGATTGATGTGCAACAGACCGAGCGTCTTGTCATACTTGACCTTCAGGATATGGGAATGTCCGCTGATGAAGAGCTTGGGCGGATGCACCAGCAAGGTGCCGCGGATGGACGGGTCGTACTTGCCGGGATAGCCGCCGATGTGCTTCATCAGCACGTCCACCCCCTCCACCGTGAAACGGTTGACCAACGGGTAACGCAGACGCAGGTCCTGTCCGTCGATATTGCCATAGACCGCACGCAACGGACGAAAGGCTGCCAACCGCTCTGCCAGCTCCAGCGAACCGATGTCACCGGCATGCCAGATCTCATCGCAATCGTCAAAATACTTGAGGTAACGCTCATCCCAATGGGCATGGGTGTCTGAAAGGATTCCTACTCTCATGGTCTTTCTTCTTTACTTTTGCGGCAAAAGTACAACAATTCTTTTGCAGAACTCAGCAACCGCCCTGCCCTTTTCTTCCGACCTGCCGACGGGAAGCATCGTCCCTCCCGGGGAAGAGCGCAGTAATCCCCCGCCTTGTACAGACCAAAGTATAATACTTAGGGGGTCTAAGTATAATACTTAGGCAGGCTAAGTATAATACTTTGGTCCGTCTATCCCCTGCTTGTATGACGTCCATGCCGTACCTTGACGAGGTCTATCCCCCGCCTGCATCCTTCACAGGCACCGCCGGGACGCGGCAAATGTGAAACATTCTGTAAAAAGAAGGCGGTTCCGAAAGGGTGCCCGGCTTTTTTTCGTACGTTTGTACTATCAAACAGACCTATTAAAAAGAAAGCGTATGAAGAAAGTTTTTAAGATTGCCGCCATTGTCATAGGCGTACTCATTGTGCTGCTTCTGGCACTGCCCTTCCTGTTCCGCGGCAAGATTGCCGACCTGGTCAAGACCGAAGGCAACAAGATGCTGAATGCCGAGTTCGACTTTGCCTCCCTGGACATCAGCCTCATCCGGCACTTTCCCCAGGCATCCCTGACGTTGGAGGACTTCTGGCTGAAGGGAAAAGGCGACTTTGCCAACGATACTCTCGTACAAGCCGGAGAACTGACCGCCACGGTCAACCTGTTCTCGCTCTTCGGCAACAGCGGATACGATATCTCCCGCATCTACATAGAAGACACCCGGCTCCATGCCATCGTCCTTCCCGACGGACGCGCGAACTGGGACGTGATGAAGTCCGACAGTACCGCCACGGAGGAGACGTCGGCCGGGAGCGATGCCTTCCGTGTCAAACTCCAGCGTGTGGAGCTGGACAACGTGGACCTCATCTACGATGACCGCCAAGGCAAGATGTATGCCGAGGTCGAGGGACTGGACCTGGGCTGCCGGGGCGACCTATCGGGCGAACGTTCCACCCTTCAGCTGAAGGGAGAAACACAGGGAGTGACCTACCGCATGGACGGTATCCCCTTCCTCAACCGTGCCCGCATCACTGCCAAGCTGGACGTGGATGCCGACTTTGCCAACGGACGATATACACTGAAGGACAACACCCTGACGCTGAATGCCATCGAGGCGAACCTCGACGGATGGTTCCAGATGAAGGGGGCACAGACGGACATGGACGTGAAGCTCCACACGAACGACATGGGCTTCAAGGAGGTGCTGTCACTCATCCCCGCCATCTATGCCAAGGACTTTGACAAGCTGAAGACGGACGGCACCGCCACCCTCTCGGCTTACGCCAAAGGTACTCTGCTGGGCGACACCGTACCGGCATTCAAGGTACTGCTCGACGTGAAGAACGCCATGTTCCGCTATCCGAGCCTCCCCGCCGGTGTGGACCAGATTAACGTACAGGCATGCGTGGAGAACCCCGGCGGTTCGGTGGACAGCACGCTCGTGACCATCAAGCCCCTCTCCTTCCGTCTGGCGGACAACCCCTTCACGCTGAACGCCGTGGTGAAGACTCCCGTCAGCGACCCGGACTTTGCCGTCAGCGCACGGGGCACCATCGACCTGGGGATGATCAAGCAGGTCTATCCGCTCGAGGACATGGAACTGAACGGTGTGGTCAAGGCGGACGCCAATGTGTCCGGACGCCTGTCCTACATCGAGAAGGAGCAATATGACGCCGTGAAGGCAGGGGGCACCATCGCCCTGAGCAACATGAAGCTGAAGATGAAGGACATGCCGGACGTCGACATTCGGCAGTCGCTGCTCACCTTCACGCCCCAATATCTGCAACTGAGCGAAACGACGGTGAACATCGGCAAGAACGACCTCACCGCGGACAGCCGCTTTGAGAACTACATGGGCTATGCACTGAAAGGCTCCACGTTGCGGGGCACCCTCAACCTCCGTTCGAACCACCTCAACCTGAATGACTTCATGTCGTCGGCTACCGACACGACGGCCGTGGCTGCCGACACGACAGCGACCGCAACCAGCGGGGAAGGTTCGCTGCTCATCGTACCCAAGAACATCGACTTCGCCATGCAGGCGGACATGAAACAGGTGCTGTTCGACACGATGACCTTCAACAATGTCAAGGGCAAGCTCACGGTGCGCGGCGGCAAGGTGGACATGCAGAACCTTTCACTCGGGACCATGGGCGGCAACGTGCTGCTCAACGGGAGCTACTCCACCGCCGACCCCAAGACACCGACCTTCAACGCTGGACTGAAGATGACCGACCTGGGCTTTGCACAGACCTACAAGGAGCTGAACATGGTGAAGCAACTCGCCCCCGTCTTTGAGCACCTGAAGGGAACGTACTCCGGCAGCCTGAACATCGATACACAGCTCGACCAGGCCATGAGTCCCGTCCTGCAGACCATGACGGGCAACGGCAGCCTCTCGACCCGCGACCTGAACCTGAGCGGCGTGAAGTCCATCGACCTCATTGCCGACGCCATCAAGAAGCCGGGCATGAAGGACTTGAGTGTGAAAGACATGAACCTCGACTTCACCATCGACAAGGGGCGTGTGTCCACCAAGCCGTTCGACATCAAGCTGGGCGACTACAACCTGAACCTCTCCGGTACGACAGGGCTGGACCAGACCATCGACTACACGGGCAAGATACAGCTCCCGTCATCGGCGGGGAAGATTGCCGAGCTCACCACCTTCGACCTGAAGATTGGCGGCACCTTCACCTCGCCCAAGGTGAAAGTCGATGCCAAGAGCATGGTCAACCAGGCCTTGCAGTCTGCCGGCGAGAAAGCCATCGACAAGCTCACTGACAAGCTGATCGGCAAGAAGGACACGACCGGCGCTGCGCAAGACGAGAAGAAGAACGTGGTCAACAAAGTGCTGGACATCTTTAAGAAGAAGAAGTAAATGAGGAGATACGTCAGCCTGACAGCGCTATTGCTGCTCCTGCTGGCAGCCGCTTGTGGAGGACGCCCCGACCCGCTGCGTGAAGAGGTCGGAGCGTTCCTCCGTGACAAGCGTGCCACGGTGGGAGTCTCGGTCCTGACCGACAGCACGACGCTGCTTGCCTGGAACGACACGCTCCACCTTCCGCTGCTGAGCGTGTTCAAGTTTCCGGTGGCACTTGCCGTGCTTCACCGCATGGAGCAACAGCAGACACCTCTCGACACGGTGCTTCACCTGACGCCCGACGACCTGAAGACCGGCACGTACAGTCCGCTGTGCATCCGGTATCCGGAACGGTCAGCCGACGTCCGCATGGACTCCCTGCTCTATTACAGCGTGGCACTGAGCGACAATAATGCCTGCGACGTGCTGTTGCGTTATGCCGGAGGTCCCCGGGCCGTGGAGCAATACATCCATCAACTGGGCATCACGGACGTCCGCCTGTCTGCCACCGAGGACGACATGCACCGGCAACCCGGACGAGTGACCGACAACAGCGCTACGCCGGAAGCCATCTCCCGGCTGTTCCGCCTGTTCCTGCAAGAGGGACTGTCCGCTCCCGTCTACCGCAATTACCTGTACCGGGTCCTGACCTCCACCTCCACCGGGATGAACAAGCTGCCTGCCGGACTGCCCGACCACGCGATACTGGGACACAAGACAGGCTCGTCCGACCGTACGCCGGACGGAGTGAAGACCGCCGACAACGATGCCGGCTTCGTGCTCCTGCCCGACGGACAACGCTACTACATCACCGTCCTGGTGACCAACTCGCTGGAGAACGACTCGGTGAACGCAGCCATCATCGCTACCCTCTCGCACATCGTCTGCCGACACCTGGGCGGCTCTCCATCCACAAATCCTAATCCATAAACCTACCCTTAGACATGAACAAAGACTTGCTACTCCGTACCCTGGAACGCTGGCACGACGAAGACCAGCATCAGAAAATCATCGATACCATCCACGACCTTCCGGAAGAGGACGTCGACTACACGCTGAAGAGCCTGCTGGCACGCGCCCTCAACAACCTCGACCGCATGGAGGATGCCGTGCAGGTGCTGCTCTCCATCGAGTCGGAAGGCACCGACGACCCGATGTGGTACTACCGGCTGGGGTATGCCTACTACTACCTGCACCGGGAGGAGGAAGCTCTTCCGTTGTTCCAACGTGCCTACGAACTGGCTCCGGACGAAGACACCCAACGCTTCATCGACCTCTGCGAACAGGGAGCTCCCCAACCGGGAGGACCGGTCATGTACAGCGAGGAGGAGCAGACAGCCATCGAACAGCACATCGCCCGTTACTTCGGTCCCAACGAGAACGTGTTTCACGAACTCATCTCCTACGACATCCATGTGGACATCTACATCGTCGAGCCGACCCCGGAACGCAACTACTACACCCTGGTGACAGGAGGCATGGGGGCACGTCCGATGAACGTCCCCGAGGAACTGGAGGACGAGGAAGTGGACCGTGCCGAACTGCTCATCACCCTTCCGCCCGACTGGAACCTGCAGAGCCAAGACGAGAACGACTACTGGCCCATCTACTGGCTGAAGGTCCTGGCACGTCTGCCCATCAACGAGGACGACTGGCTGGGCTACGGACACACCATCGAAACGGGAGAGGGCGACGAGACCATCGCGCCCAACGCTCCCTTCCAGGGACTGATGCTAGTCACCCCGCAGGAAGTACCCGAGGCGGCACACACCTGCCGTCTGCCCAACGGAGATGCCGTCCGTTTCTACCAGGTCATCCCCCTGTTCAAGGAGGAAATGGACTACAAGCTCGACCATGATGCCGACGCACTCATCGACCGCATGGAGCATGTCAGCCACGTGGTGAATATCTATCGCAAGAACACCTGCGCCTCGGTGCAGGACCTGCAACAGACGGAGAAAGACTTCTATCTGAAGGCGGACGAAATCTATCCGCTGCTGAACGGATGGGACGAGGCGGACGGCTGCTTTGCCTCCGACCGCATCACGGTGGACGGTTGCAAGGTGGGCTACATGTACCGCGAGACGCCCGATGAAGAATGGACTGCTGACAGCGGGTGGCGCTTCCTTGCCGGAGACGAGGACGAAGCCTACATGGACGACCCCGACAAGGTGGGACTGTATCGCCTCAACACGGTGTGCAACTACGACCGGGACATCATCCCCCTGCTGCATGCGCCCTACAATACGGCTTACGAACGGGGCGACGACGGCAAGTTCCACGAATGTGAGTTTACCCCTTCAACTGAATAAATACCATGGACATTGCAACCTTTATCACCAACTACCGGGAGGCATTCGGAGCACAGGCTCCCCTGCCCCTGCTCTTTGCCTACAGCGACACGCCGCTGGCAACCACCGCGAAGGTCGGCGGATGCTTCTTCAAACAGCTTGACAGCGCCCGTCGGGGAACCCCCGTCAGCCTCAACGCCGACAATATCGGCTGCGGCGGAGGACGCTTCTACACGGGCTTCGCACCCATGGGCGAGCACATCCCGACCTTTGTCTCCCTCAAAGAACGCTACAAACAGACACCGGACATGGTGCTCGACTACACCCGTCAGCTCTCCATCGAGGCAGCCCCGAAGGCTTACCTGAACTTCGTCCGCATCGACCAGGCAGAGAGCTTTGACGGCATGGAAGGGCTGTTCTTCTATGCTACGCCGGACATCCTGTCGGGACTGTGTGCATGGGCCTTCTACGACTGCAACGAGCCGGATGCCGTATGTACCCCCTTCGGCTCGGGATGCGGCACCACGATTGCAACTGCCGTCCGGGAGAACCGCCGGCAAGGCTACCGCACGTTCATCGGACTGTTCGACCCTTCGGTGCGTCCGTATGTGGGAGCCGACGAACTGGGCTTCGTCATTCCCGCCTCACGGTTCCGCACGATGTATGAGACCATGCGTTCCACCTGCCTCTTCGGCACGAACGCCTGGAGCAAGGTGAAGGCACGCATCGAACCGGACACCGCTCAATGATTCTTTTTTACAAACTCTAAACCCTCTGACTGAAACATGAAAGCATTAGTCATCGGTGGCACAGGAGCCACCGGCAAGCACCTGGTACAGGACCTGCTGCAAGACGACAGCACGACGGAAGTACACATCTTCGTCCGTCGGCAGGTGAACCTGAGCCACCCGAAGCTGCACGTACATGTTGTTGATTTTGAACATCCCGAACAATGGGCAGACCTCGTGCGGGGCGACGCTGCCTTCTCCTGCCTGGGCACTTCCCTGAAAGAGGCAGGCAGCAAGGAAGCCCAGCACCGCATCGACGTCGACTACCAGCTGTCGTTCGCACGGACGGCACGCCGGAACGGTGTCCACACCTTTGCCCTGATTTCCGCCGTAGGGGCAGACGTACACTCCCGTCTGTTCTACAACCGGCTGAAAGGGGAAGTGGAGGAAGGACTGAAGGCCCTGCAGTTTGGGCGGACGGTCATCCTGCAACCCAGCTTCCTCGACCGGGGTGCCAAGGGACGCTTCCGGGAAGACGTCGGCATGAAAGTCTTCAAGGCCCTCAACCACATCGGGCTGTTGCGCCGCTTGCGCCCCATCACCACCGAGATGCTGGCTGCCCGGATGCTGAAGCTTGCCAAGACGCTCCCCGACGGACTGCACACGGTGACGGCAGATGCCATCCATCGCGCCTGATGGTCCGGTCCGTTATCGCTTCACAAAGCCAATCTTGGCATTCAGCTTGAAGAAGTAGGCACCGTTCTCACGCTCCAGGTAGCCATACTTGTCCTTCTCCAACGAACCTTTCTCGAAGCGTGTGTTCCGGAAAAGGAAGTCCTCGAACGTCCCCTTGTCCGCCTTCTGGTAGCACACCGGGCATCCCTCGGTGTCGACCATGATGAACCCTTCGACTGCCGAATCGGTTCCGTTGAACAGCTTTGCCGGACGCATGCCTAGAGCCAGTGCCAGCAGGAACTGCTTCATCTTGTACTCGTAGAACCGGTGCTTGGTGATCAGTTCCTCCTTTATCTTGAGCGGATTGATTTCGCGGATGCGTTCCGTCAGTTCGCTCACACGGGTCATGTCCTCGACATACATCGTGCGTACCATCTCAGCCAGCAGGCGGGGGAAGTGCAAATCAATCATCGAAAGATTGCTGCGGAACACCTTGTCCGCCACATCGCTGTACTTCAGCACACCCCCCAGCCGATCAATCATCCGCATGCGGTCGATGACCTCGTTGGGAGATTCCAGCGCATTGATTTTGTTCACCGTCGGAGTCGCGAACTTGACACCCGTCTGCTCGAACTTCAGGTTTGCCGTACGTCCGCCATCCAGCAAGGGATTCATCGGGGCGAGGCGTGAACAGACACGGAAGCCCACCAACGGAGCCTCCACCGTCCAGAAGCCGATGTGGTAATCCGTACGGTCGTCCGTCTTTGCCTCCAGGTCGTAGACGGCAATCTCGTCCAGAAACTCTTCCACCCCAGCGGGCGACTCCATCCCGTCGGTGTGCGTCCGCTTCATCGCATTGGCTATCAATTCGGCTGCCGCCTTGAAATATTCCCGGGGAACCCGCTTGTCCATCTTCTCGCCCACGATGTGGATGTCATCTCCCTCAATGAGGTACCGGCGGGTTCCGTCGTGCTCTTCACGCTGCACGACCGCAATCCGGTAAGGACGTTCCGTACATGCCTCACCCGTCGGTGTGCCTGCACAGACATACCCGTCAGCTAACAGACGCAGGAAGGACTGCACCTCTCCCCACTCTCTTTTGGTTGCTTCAAATGCCATAAATCAGTAGTATATTATTAAAAAATGTTATAGCTCATCATTTTCCCCTTCTGCCACTTGGACATTACCGGGGAAGCCTCTATCTTTACCGCGTGTTTTTCATAGTATTAGATTTAAGGTTAACAAAAGGTTGGGTCAAAGCGTTGACCCTTTTTTCATGCCCGTCGGTCAACCCCATGCCTTCACCAACGCATAGCCAGCCCACACGGCCAGGAGTCCGAGCAACAGGCTGAACGCCGCATAAAGCGCCATCCACAGAAACTGTTCCCCCTTCAACAACTGGAGATTCTCATTCATGAATGTGGAAAACGTGGTGAACCCGCCACATACGCCGACCGTCAGGAACAGACGCAAGTCGGGATGCAGGATGTGTCCCCGCTCAAAACAGCCGTAGAACAATCCGATGGCGAGGCATCCCAGGATATTCACCACAAAAGTCCCGAGCGGGAACGGATGGTGAATGTAGTGCTTGGCAAGTCCGGACAACAGGAAGCGCAGGCCTCCACCCACAAAGCTCCCCAGTCCGACAACTATCAAAGAACGTATCATAGATTCCATTTGCTTTTTTACCGGGCGCAAAGGTAGCAAATCCTCCTTTATTTATAACTTTGCCCGAACTTCATTTACCGTCAGCCTTATGAACCTGCGCAAGATTCTCCTGCTCCTGTTCCTTTCTGCCGGCATCTTCCTGCATGCCCAGGTGAGGTTCGACCGGACGACGTATGACCTGGGCAGCTGTCCGGAAGACACCGTCCGCCTTCCCCGTTGCGAGTTCACGTTTACCAACCTGGGCAAACGTGCCGTCAGCATCGCGGAGGTGAAGACGAGCTGCGGCTGCCTGAAGGCCTCGTTCGACCGACGCCCCGTGCAGCCGGGAAAGACCGGACGCCTCGTCCTCACTTTTGACCCACAGGGACATCCGGGCAACTTCCTCCGCAAGGTCACCGTCTACTTCAGCCAACAGACTCCCCCCTGCATCTTACAGATAAAAGGGAACGTCCGCCCGGCATCCCGTCCACGGAGAAGCGTTTTCCCAGCGCCTCCCCTTCCTCATCGCAACTCGCCCGTGCTTCTCAGGTAGGTCTCGATGTTGGCAAGTGCCTTTTGCGACAGCCTGCCGACGCTCTGTATGGACTTCCCTGCCACCACCGGGGTGTACATGACCTGCGGACAGCCCGCCAGTTCATCAGCCAACGTCCCCATCCCTGTCCCGTCGCAGAAATAGAAGCTGTTGTCATTGGACTTCAGCCATGCTTTCAAAGCCGCCACATCGAACGTCGCCCCGATGGAGGTATTCATCAGGATGCGGTTATTCCCCATCAGGCGGAACTCCTCCTCGCCCAGCAAAAAGGTATTCCGCGGAAGGCACGTGCATACGATATCCGACTGCCGCAACAGGTCATGCAACGGATAATAAGTGATGCCGGCAGCTTCAGCATCCGGCTTGCGCGTCCGGCTGTAGTACCCCACTTCAGCCCCCAGAAAACGGAAGGCGTCTGCCAGCATACGTCCGGTACGTCCCAGTCCGATGATGCCCATCCGCTGACGGGTCAGCTCATATTTGTCTGCTTTCCACTGACGGTCTCCGAAGCCATGCAGGAAACGCACCAGTTCGCTGATAGCATATTCCACGACACCCTCATCGCCGTAATCCTTCACACCCACGACCGTTATGCCCTTCCGGCGGGCTTCCACCACATCGACATTGCATGCCTTCTCATCATAGAGGGTGCAGCACATACCGATATACCGGATATTCGGACAGGCATCCAGCACAAATTTACGAATCGGACTTTTGAAAGAAACCAACACGGCGTCGGCATCGCCTATCCGACGGATAATCTCGGCGTCATCCACCGGACGCTCGTTGTACAACTCCACCTGCACGGCATAGTCAGAAAGCTTCTTCAGGGCTTCCGCGCTCAGCAAGGTGTCTTCGATAGCTACAAGTTTCTGAAACATATCTTCTCTGAATTACTCTAAAATTAGTTACAAAGATAGCCTTTGGGAAGAAATTAAATGATACATTCGCGAAAGATTTCAAACAAAGCATACCTTATGAACGAACAACCTCAACTCAACGAACACAACAAGCAAGAATTTCCTCCTGCACACACGGCAGAGCATATCCTCAACCAGACCATGGTACGCATGTTCGGCTGCGAACGTTCCCGACATACACACATTGAACGCAAGAAGAGCAAATTGGATTATCCGCTCCCGACTTGTCCCACCGCCGAACAGGTGGCAGAGATTGAAAGACGGGTCAACGAGGTCATCGCCCAACACCTCCCAGTGACCATGGAATACATGCCCCAGGAAGAGGCAGCCCGACGTTATGACCTGGGGAAGTTGCCCGAAGATGCCAGCCCGACGTTGCGCATCGTCCGTGTGGGCGACTACGATGCCTGCCCCTGCATCGGCACGCATGTGGCAAACACGGCAGAAATAGGCCGTTTCCGCATCAGCAGTACCCGTTATGCCGACGGCATGTTCCGCATTGTCTTCCGGCTTGACTTGCCTGAACAGGGAGAGGCGTAATCCGTCCTCAGCTTCCGGGGTTCATGGCCGTGTACCGGGAAACGATAAGAAAGCAATTTCCGGGTTTTGCTTGACAGAATCTCCCCAACAGCCGTTTTCTGCTAACTCACCTTTGATGAGATTCCGGTAATCTAGCGGGCAACTGCAAAGGAATGCAAACAAAAACACTCAAAAGCGCCTTCCATTTTAGAAAACTATACATTTCATTTTCAAAATATGGACAAAACGTGCCCGGAACAATATTGTTTCGCGAGCCAAACAATATAGTTTGAGGCGTCAAACAATATAGTTTCACCCGCCAAACACTATTGTTTCGTGCCCGGAAGTCAAATGTTTGGAAAATGGAAGAGAAGAATTCCGAGTTTCGTTCTCCAGAAGGTGAGCGGTGTCAACAAATCGGAAGGTATCATCAGGCAGGTAGAATGGTGCATCAAGGAGTCGTTGTGAAGGAGCATGCATCCATGATGTGTCACAATCATGTGGCAGGAAGCAAATCTGCATCAATGTGTATTTTGCGAATCGCCTGAGAAGGGCCTCGGAATCCACCAAACTGTATTTTGGTGCGAGGAAAGGCACTGTGGAGACCTTCGTTTGACATTTTGACAGAAGGAATGGAACGGCAGAAGTAATCCGTGCTTTGTGGGAGGTGTCGCCTTTCCCGAAGAACAAGAAACAAACTATTATACCCTTATGCTCTCACTGGATATCAGACTTTCAAAGGCACAAGTAATGGCAATAGCCGACCATCTCCATCACGACGAAGGTGGCATTGAGGCTATGCTTATTCAAATGAAACAAATGGACCATCCTCGTGTGGCTTATAATGCAGCATGGGTGCTGTCCCATTTATCCAGGGAGGACAAAAGGATTCATCTTCTTCCGCACTACGGGGAGCTGGTTGCTCTGGCAACCTCCACAGCGCTTTGCTTTCGCCGTGGGCTGCTGCTGGCTATCCTCGCAGACTTCCCGACGGATGAAGTGAACGGTAAATTACTGGATTTTTGTCTTCTACATCTGACTGACCCCAAAGAAAGCGACAGCGCACGTTCTGCCATGATTAAACTTGCCGCCAGGATGTGTAAACCTTATCCTGAACTGTGCAAGGAACTGATGTTGCATTTAGACATGATGCCACAAGATTCATCTCCCAGCATCGCGGCTGCGAAGAGAAACGCCTTGAAGAGGATTAAAATAGTGCGGTGAGGTCACAGACCTGCCTAAAGCAACAGAGGAACTTCATTGCTGAAATTCCTCTGTTGCTTTCGTGGAGCGTACGAGACTCGAACTCGTCACCTCGACACTGCCAGTGTCGCGCTCTAGCCAGATGAGCTAACGCCCCTCCTTTGTTTTGCGGTGCAAAGATACGTATATTCTTGAAAGGAGCAAATGCTTTATCTTCTTTTTTTGAATTCCTCCATTCTTTTTTTACGTTCCTCCTCACGCTTCTCTTCCCGTTTCTTCCCGATATACCAACCAATGGCCGATGCGATGAAAGAGATGCCGGCATAGCCTATCACGTAATGCCAGTCGGAGGGATGATAGTATATATATAAGGTAGGAACAAACAGGGCTACAAGGATGAGCGGGAACCACCAGCCATACGGACGTACCACTCCATACGAATAGGAACAGATAAAACAGATGATGGGATTGATGGTCGTCGGGAACCAATCGGCTACGGTCTCCACACTGCAGAACAAGGGGAACACATAAAAGCCGACAACAGCAATAATCAGGTAAGTAATCAGTTCTCTCATGGGGATTGTGTCATTTGTAAAGTAAGAATATGCAAGGGATTTTGTTCAGATCGGGCAACTTGCCCTTCCAGTCCCTGATGCTGCGGGTACGGATATACTCCCCTTCACACGTCAGGTTGGCGGCAATGCACAGCCGGGTCTGCGGACGGCAAGTCTTCAGTATATCTTCCAGCATCTTATGGTTCCGGTAGGGAGTCTCAATGAACAGCTGGGTCTGGTCTTCCGAATAGATACGTTGTTCCAGCTGCTTTAAGGCTTTTGCACGTTCACCCGCTTCAATAGGCAGATAACCATGAAAGGCAAAACTTTGTCCGTTGAATCCCGAACCCATCACGGAAAGGATGATGGACGAAGGCCCTACCAGGGGAACGACTTTCAAGCCTTTCCGTTGGGCAATGGCAACCACGTCGGCACCCGGGTCAGCAACCGCCGGACATCCGGCTTCCGAGATGACCCCCATGGACTGCCCTTCTTCCAACGGCTTCAAATAGCCGGAAAGGGCTTCGGCAGACGTATGCTTGTTCAGCGGATAAAAAGTCAAGCTGTCTATGTCGATGGACGGGTCCACCTTTTTCAGGAAACGACGTGCCGAACGGACGTCTTCTACAATGAAATGCCTGATGTGAGGGATGATGGCACAGTTGCGTGCAGGCAACACCGCATCGACCGGGGTGTCACCCAGCGTAACCGGGAGCAGATAGAGGGCTGTATCCATGATGTTTGAAACAGATGATTGATGGATGTAATAAGAAAAAGAACGCATGCCGCTCCGTCATACGTCGGGAAGCAGGCTCTGCGTTCTCAAAAAGTGGTAGGGGGATTATCCGTAGATAATCTTTCCGTTTTCGTCCTTGTATTCGTCAAGACCCTTCTCGTAGGTAGCCATGGCACGCAAGCTCATGCCGACGCTGGAGAATCCTCCATCGTGATACAGGTTCTGCATGGTCACCTTCTTGGTCAGGTCAGAGAACATCACGATGCAGTAGTCTGCACACTCGGCAGCCGAAGCGTTGCCCAGGGGAGACATACGGTTGGCGAAGTCGTAGAGTTTGTCCATTCCCTTCACACCCTGACCGGCCGTTGTCATGGTCGGAGACTGGGAGATGGTGTTCACGCGGACACGGCTCTCGCGTCCGTAGATGTAACCGAAGCTGCGGGCGATGGACTCCAACAGCGCCTTGGCGTCTGCCATGTCGTTGTAACCGTAGAAGGTACGTTGGGCTGCCACGTAGCTCAAGGCAACAATGGAGCCTTCTTCAGCAATGGCATCCAGCTTCTTTGCCACCTGAATCATCTTATGGAATGAAACGGCTGAAATATCAAGAGTCGTTGACAACATGTTATAGTCCAAGTCATCGTAAGTACGTTTCTTACGGACGTTGGGAGACATACCGATGGAGTGGAGCACGAAGTCAATTTTTCCACCCAACACTTCAACCGAGCGCTTGAACACATTCTCCAGGTCTTCCACACTGGTTGCATCGGCGGGGATCACTTCACAGTTGAGTTTCTCAGACAGAGCTGAAACTTGTCCCATGCGTACAGCTACGGGTGTATTCGATAAGGTAATCGTCGCACCCTCTTCCACGGCTCTTTCAGCTACCTTCCATGCGATGGACTGTTCGTTGAGGGCACCGAATATGATACCTCTTTTTCCTTTCAGTAAGTTATAACTCATAAGTCAAAAATTGATTAATTCGGCGCAAAGATACAATGAATATCTAAGATTTGCCGCAAAATGTATGTTTAAAAGCATAAAATAGAAGCATTTTACCGTCCATTTCCGCCAGACGGATGTCATTTTTATGGAATATATTATTACCTTTGCCTGCACATCGGTTTTGGAAACTATTATTTAACTAACAAATCTCATAATGAACACACATTTTACGAAAGCGCTCGTGGTAGCCTTGGGGCTGGTCGTCCTTTCCTCTTGTCAGCCGGCTACTTCGACAACGTCCCAACAATCACAATCTGCTACACTCATTGACGAAGGTGTCTATGCCGGTCTTCCGTTTGAAATGGAACGCGTGAAGCAACCTTCTTTCCCCGATTACCAAGTCAACATCCTGGATTTCGGTGCCAAGCCCGACGGCATCACCCTGAACACCGACGCCATCAACAAGGCGATCCGTCAGGTGAACGAGAAAGGCGGAGGCCGCGTAGTCATTCCTGCCGGACTGTGGCTGACCGGACCGATTGAACTGCTGAGCAATGTCGACCTTCACCTGGAGTACAACGCCCTGGTGCTCTTCTCGGCAGACCATACCCTCTACCCCATCATCAGCACCTCCTTCGAGGGACTGGAGACCCGGCGTTGCCAGTCGCCCATCTTCGCACGGGGAGCTGAAAACATAGCCATCACCGGTTACGGTACGTTCGACGGAAACGGCGATACGTGGCGTCCGGTGAAAAAAAGCAAGCTGACCGCAGGACAATGGAAAAAGCTCCTGGCTTCGGGAGGTGTGACAAACGAAAAAGGCGACGTGTGGTACCCCAGCGAGGGAGCACGAGACGGAGCCAAGGTCACCTCGGAATTCAACGTGCCTGACAGCGAGATTGTCAAGGCGAAAGGGGACACGCTGTGGGAATCCATCCGCGACTTTCTCCGTCCCGTACTGTTGAGCTTCTCTGAGTGCAAGCAGGTCCTGCTCGAAGGCGTGACTTTCAAGAACTCACCCAGCTGGTGTCTGCACCCGTTGATGTGCGAGCACCTGACGGTCAACAACATCAGTGTTTCCAACCCGTGGTATTCGCAAAACGGCGATGCCCTCGACATCGAGTCGTGCACCAATGTACTGGTGGTCAACTCAACCTTTGATGCCGGCGACGATGCCATCTGCATCAAGTCTGGAAAGAACGAGGAAGGACGCAAGCGCGGCATCCCCACCCAGAATGTCATTGTCTATAACAACACCGTCCTCCACGGACACGGTGGCTTCGTGGTGGGCAGCGAGATGTCCGGTGGCGTGAAAAACATCTATGTGGACAACTGTACCTTCCTGGGCACAGACGTCGGTCTGCGCTTCAAGAGTACCCGCGGACGCGGCGGTATCGTGGAAAACATCCACATCAACCGGGTGAACATGATCAACATCCCCGGTGAACCTGTCCTCTTCGACCTCTTCTACGGAGGTGCGTCCGTCAAAGACGAGGTGCCCCCCGTCAGCGAAGAGACACCGGTCTTCCGCAACATCTATATCAACGACGTGACTTGCAAGGGCGCCGGACGTGCCATCTTCTTCAACGGACTGCCTGAAATGCCTATCGAGAACATCAACCTGAAAGGCATTACCATCTCCGATGCTGCCGAAGGTGCCGTGCTGAGCCGTGCCAAGGGCGTGACCATCGACAATCTGAAGATTCAGACCAAGACTCCTTCACCCACCGTACGCCTGACCAACGTCTCTACCATCAAGGTCAACGGCGAAGAGGTTGCCGAAGTCGGAGACGAAGGCAAGGAGCTGAACTTCTGAACCATCGGTCCGCTACCGGTATTTTACTGATATGCAAGAACACAGATAAACCTAATTTAAATCTATGAAACCTTTTCCTATTCTACTGTTTGCCCTGGCTGCAGGCAATGCGACAGCCCTGGCACAAACCCGCCAGCAGACGCTGGAGGTGACGGTGGAAAACAACTGGACTTCTGCCAAGGAGGACGAACCGGTAGTCATCCGGCTTGCCGACGTGAATCCGGGGTTCGAGGTGCAGTCTGCCACTGTGTTCTGCGGGGAGAAAGAAATCCCTTCGCAGCTCGACGACCTCAACCGTGACACCGAAGCGGACGAACTGGCATTTGTAGCCGACATCCCCGCCCGTTCCAAACAGACGTTCCGGGTCATCCTGTCCGACCAACCGTCGGAGAAGACCTACCCGGCACGCACCCATGCACAGATGCGTCTGAGCGACAAGAACCAGAAGTGTCCCCACATCAACTATATCACCTTCGAAGGGACAGTCCCCGTGAAGCAATCCTACAGCGCCATGTATCACCACGGTCCGGCATTCGAGTCGGAACTCGTTGCTTTCCGTGCGTACATGGACAACCGCCAGTCCATCGACCTCTACGGGAAGAAATACCAACGCCTGGAACTGGCAGAGACCAACTTCTACCCGAAGAAGGAACAGCTGGCAGCCGGCTATGGCGACGATGTGCTGTGGGCGGGTACCAGCATCGGCGTCGGCTCGTTCCGCGGATGGCTGGACAACAAGCTGCAGACCATCGACACGGTGGAGAGCCGCAGTGCCGGCGTACTGGCCTCCGGACCGGTGCGCTCCGTCGTGGAGTTCTTTGACCGCAACTGGCAGTATGGCGGACGGACGCTGAACATGACACAGCGTTACACCCTGTACGCCGGACACCGGGACGTGCAGGTCGACATCCGTTTCAAGGAAGCGGACGCAAAGGATGCAACCTTCAGCACCGGCGTACAGAAGCTGGAACGCGACAATGTGGGATTCCTGCAAGCCGACGGACTGGCAGGTTCCTGGGGCAGCAACCTCGCCTACAAGAACGACACGGTCAACCACCCCCGGGAAACCGTCGGACTGGGCATCTGCGTGCCCAAACGCTACGTGACCGCCCATCAGGAGGATGATGTGAACTACCTCTTCCAGATGAATACCGACGGGGAACGCGAACTGACCTACTACTTCACCTTCAACGCCCTGAAGGAAGACAAGGGATTCAAGGACAGCCCGAGCTGGTTCGCCTACTTGAAAGAGTGGCAGCAAGCACTGGCACAGCCCTGCAAAGTAACCATTCATTCACTCCATAACAACTAAATCTGATGAAACGAAAAACATTATTGGGAACGTTGTTGCTGGCAATCGCCTTACCGCTCGCCGCGCAACAAGCCGAGCCTTACCGTTCACAGGTCTGGGTTCCCGACCAGGGGGACGGCACGTACAAGAACCCGGTGCTCTATGCCGACTATTCCGACCCGGATGCCTGCCGGGTGGGCGATGACTTCTACATGACTTCATCGAGCTTCAACTGTGTTCCGGGTCTCCAGATTCTCCATTCGAAGGACCTGGTCAACTGGACCATCATCGGCGCGGCAGTACCCTATGCCGTTCCGCCTGTAACCGACACGAAGCCCGAGCATGGCAACCGCATCTGGGCTCCCTGTATCCGCCACCACGACGGAGAGTTCTATATCTTCTGGGGCGACCCGGACCAAGGTGCCTTCATGGTGAAAGCCAAGGACCCGCGCGGTCCCTGGAGTGAACCTGTGCTGGTCAAACCGGGCATTGGCATCATCGACACGACTCCGCTGTGGGACGACGACGGACGTGTCTACATGGCTCATGCCTACGCCGGCAGCCGCGCACAGCTCAAGAGTGTCATTGCCGTCTGCGAGCTGAACGCCGATGCGACCAAAGCCATCACCCCCTCACGCATCGTCTTTGACGGACACGAAGGACAAGGCACATGCGAAGGTCCGAAGTTCTACAAACGCAACGGATACTACTACATCTTCCATCCGGCAGGCGGCGTGCCGACAGGTTTCCAAACCGTGCAACGCTCCAAGAATGTCTATGGACCCTACGAGAACCGCATCGTGCTGGCACAAGGCAAAAGCCCGGTCAACGGTCCTCACCAGGGTGCCTGGGTCGACACACCGACGGGAGAAGACTGGTTCCTCCACTTCCAGGACGTGGGTGCCTACGGACGTCTGGTCCACCTGCAACCGATGAAATGGGTCAACGACTGGCCGGTCATCGGCAATGATGAGGACGGCGATGGCTGTGGCGACCCGGTACTGACCTACCGCAAACCCAACGTCGGTCAGACTTATCCCATCTGTACCCCGCAAGAGAGCGATGAATTCGACGGACTGGTACTGGGTCCCCAGTGGCAATGGCAAGCCAACTTCAACGAGAAATGGCTCTATTGCGCCGGTGACAAAGGTTACCTCCGCCTGTATTCCTATCCGGTAGGCGAAGACTACAAGAACCTGCGCGATGTCTCCAACCTACTGATGCAAAAGACCACCGGACCCTCCCAGACCATCACGACCAAGATGACCTTCAAACCCATCGAGAAGTACAAAGGCGAACGCGTCGGTCTGACCGTGTTCGGCCGTGACTATGCCGCCCTCATCGTGGAGAATACCGACAACGGGCTGGTGCTGTCGCAAGTGGAATGCATGAAAGCCGACAAAGGCTCTGCCGAGAGAGTCAATGGCAAGGTGACGCTGAAAGAAAACACCTTCTACCTGCGTGCCAGGATTTATGACACGGAGAAGAAAATCAAAGGTAGCGAGGGTGGACATGACCAAGTGGTGATGTGCGAATTCTCCTACAGCACCAACGGCAAGAAATACCGTTCATTGGGCAAGCCCTTCCAAGTGCGCGAAGGACAATGGATCGGTGCCAAGCACGGCATCTTCTGTGCCCGTCCGCATATCGTGACCAACGACGGCGGCTGGGTGGATGTTGACTGGTATCGCGTGACGAAATAATCAGTTTTGCTCTCTCAGGAGCTTCCCCATCAGGAGGGTACTTGTCGTGTTTCTCTTTGCAGACAGGGCAAGTACCCTCTTTCCGTTACGAGTTGCTAAATGAACATTGCATTCAGCTACCCTGACGGGAGCAATTCTGACGTTTTTCCAAAATAAAGTCGCCCGTGCTAAAAATAATCCTCCTTTTTTGTGCTTAGTTTGAGATAATACTTATATTTGTCGAACAAAAAGTTAGAACGTTTAAAATCTATACCTCCATGAAAAAGCAGATAAAATTCAGTCTTGTCTACCGCGACATGTTCCAGTCATCTGGTAAATACCAACCGAGAATCGATCAGTTGGAACGGGTTGCCCCCCACATTGTAGATATGGGTTGCTTCGCCCGTGTTGAAACCAACGGCGGTGCATTCGAACAAGTCAACCTACTCTATGGGGAGAACCCCAACAAGGCCGTACGTGCTTTCACCAAACCGTTCAACGAAGCAGGTATCCAGACCCACATGCTCGACAGAGGTTTGAACGCTCTCCGTATGTATCCGGTTCCCGCCGACGTACGCCGGCTGATGTACAAGGTAAAAAAGGCGCAAGGCGTTGACATCACACGTATCTTCTGCGGATTGAATGAGGTGAGAAACATCATTCCTTCCATTAAATATGCGCTGGATGCCGGCATGATTCCTCAAGCCACCCTGTGTATCACGACCTCTCCGGTCCATACGGTAGACTATTACTGCAACATTGCCGACCAGCTCATTGCTGCCGGTGCTCCTGAAATCTGCTTGAAGGACATGGCAGGTATCGGTCAGCCCGCCATGTTGGGCGAACTGGTCCGCCGCATCAAAGAGAAACATCCCGACATCATCATCCAATATCACGGACACTCGGGTCCGGGCTTGTCGATGGCATCTATCCTGGAAGTGTGCAAGAACGGTGCCGACATCATCGATACTGCCATGGAACCGCTCTCATGGGGTAAGGTTCATCCGGACATCATCTCCGTACAGTCCATGCTGAAGAATGCCGGATTCGACGTACCTGAAATCAACATGAATGCCTACATGAAGGTGCGCAGCCTGACACAGGAGTTCATCGACGACTTCCTGGGATACTTCATGGACCCGACCAACAAGCACATGTCTTCCCTGTTGCTGGGTTGCGGTTTGCCGGGCGGTATGATGGGCTCCATGATGGCGGACCTGAAAGGTGTTCACTCCGGTATCAACATGATTCTGAAAGGACAAGGCAAAGAACCGCTCAGCCTGGACGACCTGCTGGTCATGCTGTTCGACGAAGTGGCTTATGTATGGCCGAAGCTCGGCTATCCTCCCTTGGTAACACCGTTCAGCCAATATGTGAAGAACGTGGCCTTGATGAACGTCATGCAGCTGGTGAAGGGCGAAGAACGCTTCTCGATGATCGACAACCATACGTGGGACATGATTCTGGGCAAGAGCGGACGTCTGCCTGGAAAACTGGCTCCCGAAATCATCGAGCTGGCAAAAGCCAAAGGCTACGAGTTCACCGAGGAAGACCCGCAGAGCTATTATCCCGATGAACTGGACAAGTACCGCAAGGAAATGGACGAGAACGGATGGGAATATGGCGAAGACGACGAAGAGCTCTTCGAACTTGCCATGCACGACCGTCAGTACCGCGACTACAAGTCGGGTGTTGCCAAACAACGCTTCCTCGACGACCTGCAACGTGCCAAGGATGCAGCCATGGCAAAGAAAGGCTTCGACGAAGAGACCATCCGCAAGATGAAACGTGCCAAAGCAGACCCGATTGTGGCACCGCGCCGTGGACAAATCCTCTACGGAGTGAACTTCAACGGCGAAGTGATGGAACCGTTCGTCGGCAGAAAGTACCAGCATGACGAAGTGTTCTGCTCCATCTCAACTCCGTGGGGCGAGAACGAGGAAATCGTTACCGGCTTTACGGGACGTGTCGTTGAGGTATGCGCCAAACAGGGACAGACGGTCAATGCCGGTGAGGTGATTGCCTATGTAGAGCGTTCGGAAATCTTCGCTTGATGACAACGGACAGTCAGTAAGAATTGAACTCAATAAGTCGGAGGGTGTGTCAGAGTGATGAACTCAGAAGGACACACCCTCCTTTGTATAGATACACGCACCATATACCTTCTTTCTTCCCAACAGATGAAAATACTCCTTGCTCTTGATTCCTTCAAAGGTTGTCTCACCTCAGAAGAGGTAGAAGACACCTTCGCACACGCTTTGGCTGCACAAGGTATGGAAACCCGCAGCTTCCCCCTGTCCGATGGAGGAGAAGGGATGCTGGAAGCCTTCGTCGCGGCACTCCACGGACACATCGTCAGCACTTCCGTCCATGACCCTCTGATGCGCAGCATCGAAGCTCCTTACGGCATTACGCCCGACGGGACCGCCATCATCGAGACGGCACGGGCATGCGGACTGACGCTGCTGTCGGCTGAAGAACGCAATCCGCTGATTGCAACAAGTTATGGGGTGGGCGAACTGATTGCAGACGCACTGCATCGCGATTGCCGCAGGTTCATCATCGGGCTGGGCGGCAGCGGAACCAGTGACGCCGGAAGAGGGATGCTCCGTGCCCTGGTCGACGCATTTGCCCAAGGTGGAACGATGGAAGAGGTGATTACACGTGACACGGCCGATTGCCGGTTTACCCTGGCATGCGATGTGCGCAATCCGCTGTATGGGAGAAACGGTGCCGCACACGTCTTCGCTCCGCAGAAGGGAGCAACTCCCGACATGGTAGAGGAACTGGACCGCCGGGCACGTCATTTTGCCGAAGAGTCGGCACGCCGGCTGGGGTGGGACATGTCTTCCCGTCCGGGTGCAGGGGCAGCCGGAGGATTGGGCTATGCCTTCATGCAGTATTTTCAGACGGATTCCCGTTCAGGAGCGGACTTGCTGCTCGATTTTATCGGGTTTGATGAAGCATTGCAAGGGGTTGACCTGGTCATTACCGGCGAAGGACATGCCGACCGACAGACACTGATGGGCAAACTTCCGGAACGTGTCCTGCAACGGGCGTTGGCACACGGTGTACCGGTCCGGTTGGTCGCCGGACGGGTGGACGACAAAGACATCCTGTCCGCTGCAGGGTTTGCCGGGGTTGATGCCATCACGCCTGACGGCATGGATACAGAGGAAGCGGTCAAGCCCGAAGTTGCCCGGCAAAACATCCGGGAATGGGTACGGCGGGAATTGGACCCGGCTCATCTGTCGTCCCAACGATAAACCGGATGGCAGGGGATTCAGACGCGGTCCGCCTCGATATAGCCGTGCATCACGGCATAGATGGCGAGTCCGGAAACAGACTTGATGCCCAGCTTCTCGGTGATGTTCTTCCGATGGGAGATGACAGTGGTCAGACTGATGTTCAGCTTCTCGGCAATTTCCTTATTTATCAAACCCTTTGTAATCAGGATGAGTACCTCTATCTCACGGGGAGACAATTCCTGAGTCTCCTCTGCCGGCACATGGGAAGGATGCGGACGGGACATTCCGTGATGCCCTCTTTTACGCAACTGCAGGACATCCTGTACCAACTGGTCCTGCGGACGACAGACATTCAGTGTAGGCACGGGAAGGGATAAATCGCCGACAGAAAGCACAATGCTCTTGGGACGCCGCTCCAGAAAGAAAGGCGTATGTTCGAAGTAAATCTGGGAAGAGACGAAATAGTGCGCATACATGTCGGGGGTGTCATCCACCAGCTGGTTGAACGACGAGAACACCCGGATGACAGCCTCGGGCAGCATTTCCTCCAGGATGGTCTGCAAGCCCAGGGCTGCCAGGGTATTTTGTTCGATGATTGCTATTTCCGATATCGGGTGATGCATACGGCTGGAATCATTTGGTTGAATTCTGGTTCAGGTAGGCGGCTACTGCTTCGGCACACCGTTCGCCGTCAATACCTGCCGACACGATGCCGCCGGCATATCCGGCCCCTTCGCCGCAAGGGAACAGTCCCTGCACACGGACATGCTGGAGGGTGTCGTTATCACGGAGGATACGCACCGGAGATGACGTACGGGTCTCCATACCTATCATGACTGCCTCATTGGTCAGGAAGCCGTGTGAAGTACGTCCGAATGTCTCAAACCCCTGACGCAGACGGGAGGTAATGAACTCCGGCATCCAGAAGTGCAGCGGAGAAGAAATCAGACCGGGACTGTAGGAAGACCGGGGCAAGTCGTAGCTCAACTTCCGGTTCACAAAGTCCACCATGCGCTGTGCCGGAGCGGTCTGCCGCATGTTGCCCTGCAGCCAGCACTGTTCCTCCAGCTGTTCCTGCAGTTCCAGCATGGACAGCGGCGTGTCGTGCAGAGGTCCGTGCACGGGCTTCAGCGTCGGGTCGTCCAGGTCTTCCGGACGGATTTCCACCACCATGCCCGAGTTGCTCCACTGCGAACCGCGGTTGGAAGGCGACATTCCGTTGACCACAATCTGGCGCGGGCCGCTGGCTGCCGGCACCACGAAACCACCGGGACACATACAGAAGCTGTATACGCCGCGACCGTCCGCCTGGGTGACAAAGCTGTACTCGGCTGCAGGCAGGTACTTTCCCCTTCCGTTCTTGTTGTGATATTGAATCTGGTCTATCAGCAGCGAGGGATGTTCCAGACGTACACCGATGGCAAGTCCCTTTGCCTCCACCTCTACCCCGTTGGCATAGAGCCAGCGATAGACGTCGCGTGCCGAATGTCCGGTAGCCAGGATGACAGGTCCCATGTATTCATGCCCGTTCTGGGTACGGATGCCACGCACCCGCCCCTCCTCGATGAGCAGCTCGTCCATGCGTGTCTCAAACCACACTTCCCCCCCGCAACGCAGGATGGTGTTGCGCATCGCCTCGATGACGGCGGGCAGCTTGTCCGTTCCGATATGCGGATGTGCATCGGCAAGAATGGATGTGCTGGCTCCATGCTGGCAGAAGACGTTGAGTATCTTCTCCACATTGCCGCGCTTCTTGCTGCGTGTGTAGAGCTTGCCGTCGGAGTAAGCCCCCGCCCCTCCTTCACCGAAGCTGTAGTTTGATTCGGGGTCCACCTTATGGTCGCGCGAGATGCGGGCAATGTCCTTCTTCCGTTCACGCACATCCTTGCCACGCTCCACCACGATGGGGCGCAGGCCCAGCTCGATGAGACGCAGGGCTGCAAACAGCCCACCCGGTCCGGCACCGACGACGACGACCTGCGGACGCCCCTTCACCTCCGGATAATGTGTCGGCACGTACGCCTCATCCTGTGGCTGTTCGTTGATGTAACAACGCACCTTCAGGTTGACGTAGATGGTCCGCTGGCGGGCATCGATGCTCCGCTTCAGGATACGCAATGCCGTGAGGGTACGTATGTCGATTCTCTTCTCACGCGCCACGTAGCGACGGATGTCGGCTTCACTGGTTGCCTGTCCGGGCAATATTCTCAATTGGTATTCTACAATCATAGTTCTTCAATTCTTCTAATTAGACACTTGACTTCTTCCGTCATCCGAAGAGGAAACGGAACGCTTCTTCCACCTTGCGCACCCCCACCAGCTCAATCTTCACCTTCGACGTGTCCAGTCCCTGCAGGTTGTGACGCGGGATGAGGATGGACTTGAAGCCCAGCTTCTCCGCCTCCGAGATGCGTTGCTCGATGCGGTTGACGGGACGGATCTCGCCCGACAGTCCCACTTCGCCTGCCATGCAGACCAGCGGCTCGATGTCGCTGTCCATGTTCGACGAGAGGATGGCACTGATGACTCCCAGGTCGATGGCGGGGTCGTTCACACGCAGTCCACCGGCGATGTTGAGGAAGACATCCTTCTGCGCCAGCTTGAACCCGACCCGCTTCTCCAACACCGCCAGGAGCATGTTCATGCGACGGATGTCAAACCCGGTGGCTGAACGTTGGGGAGTCCCGTAGGCTGCCGTACTGACCAGCGCCTGGGTCTCGATGAGGAACGGACGTACCCCCTCGATGGCGCATGCGATGGCGACTCCGCTCATCCCTTCATGGTCGGCGGAAAGGAGAAGTTCGGAGGGATTGCTCACGGGGCGCAGCCCGTCCTGCCGCATCTCGTAAATGCCCAGTTCGGCGGTACTGCCGAAGCGGTTCTTGATGCTGCGCAGGATGCGGTACATGTAGTGCTGGTCGCCCTCAAACTGAAGGACGGCATCGACGATGTGCTCGAGCACCTTCGGACCAGCGATGCTGCCTTCCTTATTAATATGTCCGATGAGGATGACGGGGGTATTGGTCTCTTTGGCAAACTTCAGGATGGAGGCGGCGCACTCGCGGACCTGTGCCACACTGCCGGGCGACGACTCGACCAGTTCGGTGGAGATGGTCTGGATGGAGTCGATAATCACCAGCTCGGGCTGTACGTTCTTGATGTGGGTAAAGATGTGTTCCAGCGACGTCTCGCAGACGATGAGACAGTCGGACGAATTATGACGGATGCGGTCGGCACGCAGCTTCAGCTGGCGGACACTCTCCTCACCCGAAACATAGAGGATGCGCCGTTCGGGCATGCGCAGGACGGTCTGCAACACCAGCGTCGACTTTCCGATGCCGGGCTCGCCGCCCAGCAACACCAGGGAGCCGGGCACCAGTCCGCCTCCTAACACCCGGTTGAGCTCATCGTCGTGCATGTCGATACGCGGCTCTTCACTGCCGACGATGTCCGACAGGACCACCGGCTTGTTGCGTTTTCCTTCCGCCGATGCCGTGAAGGCTGTGCGGTGTGAAGCGGCAGGCTCCTTGCGCACCACCTCTTCCACAAATGTATTCCATGCACCGCAAGAGGGACATTTGCCGACCCACTTGGGAGACTCCTGCCCGCAGTTGCTGCATACATAAACGGTCTTTTCCTTTGCCATATCTTTCTTTTCTCCGTCAGCTGCCTGCCGGTTCATGAGGCGACGCCTGGCGGATGTTTCGGTTCACTTTCTGCAAAGGTACAACATCAGATGCTAAAAAAAGCGATTACTTTTGCCGAAAAATCGAAAACGACATGAACTATTCGGCTTACTTATTCGACTTTGACTATACGCTGGCAGACTCCTCGACCGGCATTGTGAAATGTTTTCGCATCGTACTGGAACGACACGGCTTCCCATCCGTCAGTGAGGAAGCCATCCGCCGCACCATCGGAAAGACCCTGGAAGAGTCGTTCGCCATCCTCACCGGCGAACACGATGCACAGACGCTGAAGGAGTGGCGGAGCGAATATACCACGGAAGCCAACCGATACATGAACGTCAACACGCGGCTTTACCCGGACACGCTGGACACCTTGAGGCGGCTCAAGGCTGACGGGGCACGCATCGGCATCATCTCCACCAAGTACCGGTACCGCATCCTGGACTTCTTCAGCGACAAGGTGGAACCGGACTTCATCGACCTCGTCGTCGGTGGGGAAGACGTGACACACGCCAAGCCACACCCCGAGGGACTGCTTGCCGCCATGGACCAACTGGGAGTAACCCCTTCCCAAGTGCTCTATGTGGGCGACAGCACGGTCGATGCCCTCACGGCACAAGCCGCAGGTACCGACTTTGCGGGAGTACTGACAGGCGCAACCACCCGTCAGGAGCTGGAAGCGTATCCCCACATACGGCTCATGAACTCGCTGGCAGAGCTGATGGAGCCGTGAGGCGGTCAACGGTCCGTCACCCGCAATTGCCAGAACGCCACGGCTGAGGCTGCCGCGACATTGAGCGAATCGACTCCGTGTGCCATCGGGATGCGCACGACATAGTCGGCTTCGGCAATTGCCTCGCGGGAGAGTCCGTCCCCTTCCGTCCCCATGACAATCGCCAGGCGTTGCTCGGCAGCAAGGCGTGGGTCATCCAGCGAGATGGAGTTGTCGGTCAGCGCCATCGCCGCCGTGCGGAATCCCAACCGGTGAAGTTCGGAGGGAGAACCGTCGAGCCAGGTCCACGGCACCAGGAAGACAGAACCCATCGACACCCGGACTGCCCGTCGGTTGAGAGGGTCGCACGAGGAAGGGGTCAGCAGAACGGCGTCCATCCCCAACGCGGCTGCCGAACGGAAAATCGCCCCGATGTTGGTCGTGTCGACTACCCCGTCGATGACCACCACCCGGCGTGCTCCCCGGCAGACCTCGTCCAAGCTGCGCGGTTGCGGACGACGCATGGCGCACAGCACGCCCCGCGTCAGTACATACCCCGTCAGCCGGGCCAGCAGCTCGCGGTCTCCCGTATAGACCGGGATGTCCCCGCAACGCGCCACAATGTCGGCGGCATCACCCGCCAGATGACGGCGCTCACAGAGCAATGCCAGCGGTTCGTAACCAGCCTCCAGCGCCACCCGGATGACTTTCGGGCTCTCAGCGATGAAGATGCCCTTGCCGGGCTCCAGACGGTTGCGCAGCTGCGCTTCGGTCAGTGTGCTGAACACGTCCACTCCGGGATGGTCCAACGTGTTTATCTCCAGTATCGGCATACGTTTCTTTCTTCCTGTTCAACATTCACGGGCGCAAATGTAGCTATTTTTCCTGCCCCTCCCTTCCGCCCGACGCGGGAAAGCACTACTTTTGTTCCATCAACCATCCTTTTACCCGCTCATGAAAGCATACACTTACATCGGACCGGGGCGTTTCGGACTGACCGACAAGCCCCGTCCCACCCTGCTCCATCCGCGCGACGCCATCGTCCGTGTGACCTGTAGCAGCATCTGTACCAGCGACCTGCACATCAAACATGGCAGCGTTCCCCGCGCCGTGCCCGGCATCACCGTAGGGCATGAGATGGTAGGTGTGGTCGAAGAGACCGGCACCGCCATCCACCACCTCCGTCCCGGCGACCGTGTGGCGGTCAATGTAGAGACATTCTGCGGCGAATGCTTCTTCTGCCGTCACGGCTATGTGAATAATTGTACCGACCCCGACGGGGGCTGGGCACTCGGATGCCGCATCGACGGCGGACAAGCGCCTTACGTCCGTGTCCCCTGTGCCGACCAGGGGCTGACACCTATCCCTGACGGCGTGAGCGACGACGCGGCACTGTTTGTGGGCGATGTGCTTGCCACCGGTTTCTGGGCAGCCCGCATCGAAGAGGCATACCGGCTGTTCGAGAGCAAGGCGGACGGCGTCCTGAAAATAGCCATCGACATGTGAGAAGCCCTGGATAAGATTTAAACCCGGCGACACGGGAACACAGCGTTTCGGGATATGCCCGGACAGGCAATCCGTCTCGCTGTGCCTCTGTGTCCCGGACTATCCGTATTGTTAATTAATTCAAACGCTCTCTCTTTTCAACGACACAGAATATCCCCTCGCTCATTATATTACCTACATTTGCCGCCAGGAGAATTAATCATTGTTTAGTGAAAGCAAAAGCTTTCAACAGACCATAAACCTAAAGTATCATGAAGAAATTGTTTATTGCTTTTATCTGCACCCTATTCGCCATGAATATCAGTGCACAAGTAAGTGTAGAAGAACCAGAGTTTGCAGAACAGACCCTACTCTTAACATCAGACAGTCAAGGAGTACTCTTGAGTCGAGAAAATGCAACCATCAAGACAAAGGCCGGTGCCAGCCTTTATCTCACAGGTATTGGTAAAGTAAAATCGCGTCTGACCTTGAAAGGAATCAAATCAACCAGTAAAGTGACAGGGAACATTGGAACAACTAAGATTATCATCAAGGCAAAAGACAACGACACTGACCCCAATTCGTTCATCAGCATCTTCAAATTCGAAATCAAAGGTAAAGAACGTCGTTACCAACTGGCAGAGGCGGGAACACTGTCAAAAACAGAAACCAACAACCTTGCCACCATTGAATACAACGCTTCCAAGTATGGGCAAAGCTCGTACCTCATTGTCCTAAACGATCTTGAACCGGGTGAATATGGCATCATCATGGGAGACCCCAATAATACCAATACAAAAAATGGTTTAAAAGTAACCACCTTTAGCGTAGTAGAATAATTACAGGTCCGGATAATCATCTCATCTCCATCACCGTCCGGACCCAATCGGCAAGCTGTGCGACGGAAAACCTCCCTTCCAGTTGCACGGCTTGCTTCGTTTATACTCTCAGAAGCGGATGTCCACTCCACCCATGAAGATCGCCCGCGGCATGGGGTAGCCCTGCATGACCTCATAGCGTTGTGCCAGCAGGTTCTCCCCCTTCACATAGAGGGAGGCAAAGCGGCAGAGGCGGTAGGAAGCGCGCGCATTCCACAGCACGAAGTCTTCCGTCGTGCCTGAACCGGACGTGGAGGTGTACAGGTCCTTGACGTACTGCACACCGGTCGCCACATTCCATCGTCCGTCGCGGAAGGTGATGCCGGCATAGAGCTTATGTTCCGGGGCGGCAAGCACGGGGTGCTCCATGTGCAGCCAGCTGTAGTTGGCATCGACGTCCCAGTGTGCGTCCAGGCGGTAGGCGGACGTCAGCTCCACGCCCCAGTTCTCTATCTCGCCGGAGTTGAAATAGCGGGGGACTGTCGGGTCGAGCAGGATGGTGTTGTCTCCTTTGATATAGTACAGGTTGGCACCGTAGGACAGACGTCCGCCAAGCAGCCGCTGCGTGAAGGAGAGCTCGTAGTTCATCAGACGCTCGGCCTTCAGGTCCGGGTTGCGCGGGTTGAACATGTACATCTCGCGGATGGTCGGGTTGCGGAAGCCCTTGCTCACCATGGCACGCAGTTCCGCCTGCCGCGGCAGGTGGAAGGCAAGTCCGCCCTGTGGCACCAGCTCCGTGCCGACATGCGAATGGTGGTCCACACGCAGACCGACGTTGAGCGAAAGCCAATCGCCGAGCGACTGACGGAAGTCGGCGTAACCGGCAAACTCATCCTGCTTCTTGTCCACACCGGGACGCTTCTCACCCGTGGCAAGTACCTTGTTCCAGGACTCTCCGCCGAAGTGCTGGTAGTCGAAGCCCAGCGTCAGCCGGTTGCCGGCAAAGAGGGTCGCGCTCTGATACCACGACACCCCCATCATGAGGTCCTTGGAGTGGAAACGGTAGTCGCGTGGAGTGCCTCCGGGACTGTATCCGTCGTCGATGCGGTGGTTGCCCCAGTTGTAGAAGAAGCTCAGGGCACCCGACGTCCGGTCGTAGTTGTTCTGCAGGGCGACGGACGTCATGCCGCGCGTGATGTGCGAATCATTGTCCACCAGCGGCGCACTCACCGGACCGGGATTGGAGGCGTTGAAGTGGGTGACGTTCACGTCGGCATACGCTTTCCAGTGCGGGGTGAAGTCGTAGCCCAACTTGGCATAGCCCCCTGCCTGTTCGAAGCCGAGGTCGGCGCGGTGTCCGTCCGTCCGGTTATAGGAAGCCGCAACGATGCCCGAGAAGCGTCCCCGGCGCAGGAGGTGGGTAGCCTCCGTCTGCAAGGTGCCGTACGAGCCTCCTCCCAGCCGGATGTGGGTGTATCCTCCGTCAGCCTGCTGCTGCCGCGTGACGATGTTGAGCACCCCGCCCATGGCATTGGAACCGTAGAGCACCGACGCGGGACCGCGCAGGACCTCCACCCGCTCGGCAAGCATCGTCTGATAAGCATCGGCGATGGGATGCCCGAAGAGACCCATGTACTGCGGATGTCCGTCGATGAGCACGAGCATCTGCGACGTACCCCCGATGCCACGCACGGTGATGCTTCCGGCTGCCCCGGTCGAGACGCCATAGCCCATCAGGCTGCGGCTCGTGGTGAAGAGTCCCGGCACCTGCTCGTTGAGTAGCGGCAGGATGGAGGGTTCGTAGCGCTCCTCCAGCTGACGGCGGTCGATGACGGAGAGGGTCATGGGCAGATGGCGCACGTCGGTGGCATTGCGTGTCCCGGTGACCACGACCTCGCGGAGGGCACGGTCCCGCAGGGTGGAGTCGGCAGGCAGCGTCTGTGCCGACAGTCCTGCCGACACGGTCAGCAGGAACGGGGAAAAAAGGTATTTCTGAAGGTTTGTCATGTATCTCTCTTGGTTTGTCCGGCTGCAAAGGTAACTGCCTGCCGCCACAATCGGGGTAGACGGATTACCGCAGTTACTACCCGAATTACGGAACACCGCGCCCCTCCCCGTCCCTCCGTTCCGTAACCCGGGTTGCAACATCCGTAATAAAGGTTATGCGTGTTCCCGACCTATCCACTACTTTTGCAGACGAAAGAAAACCCTAACGAGTTGACGATTACGCTCCACCTATGGAAGATAAGAACCACACACTGGACCTCAAAAGTGTATACGACTGCAACCGCTGCCTGGGATGCCGGACCCTCCATCCGCAGGCGACGCTCATCAACCTGGAGAACCCGGAGCTGGGGTGCGACGCCGTGAAGTTCGAGTTCTATGCCATCCTGCTCATCGAGGAGTGCCCCGACGGATGCCACTGCTGCGGACGGAAGTACGACGACTTCTCCACCGCCACCATGGTGTTCCTCACACCGGGAGCCATCTTCCGCATGACCACCGACAACACCCTGCCCGACAAAGGGTGGCTGCTGGCGTTCCACCCCGACCTGCTGTTCCGCACGACGCTGGACAACCACATCCGCAACTACACCTTCTTCGGCTACCGCAAGGAGGAGGCGCTCCACCTGTCGCAACGCGAGACTGCCACGGTGACCTGCTGCCTGGAGCACATCGAGGAGGAACTGCACCACCCCATCGACACCCATACGCGCACCATCCTCTCCCGCCACATCGAGCTGCTGCTGGACTACTGCACACGGTTCTACGAACGTCAGTTCATCACCCGCGAGAACAAGAACAAGGCACTCCTGAGCCGGGCGAACAGACTGCTCGACACCTACCTGACGTCCGGCAGGCTGGAGGGCGGCAGGCTGCCCACGACCGCCTCGTTTGCCACGGAACTGGGACTCTCGGCTGCCTACTTCGAGGACCTGCTGAAGTTCGAGACCGGCAAGACGCCCGACGAATGCTTCCAGCTCAAACGTCTGAAGATGGCGAAGCACCTGCTGCAGGACCCCGCCCACACCCCTGCGTTCGTGGCGCGCCGGCTGGGCTACCCGAGCGTGCAGTCGTTCAGCCTGCTCTTCAAGCGGTTCACGGGTGTGTCGCCCGGCGAGTACCGCCTCGGGGCCAGCTGACACACGGACGGGGACGGACGGCATTCATGTACGGCACAGACGCGACTAACCCCGGGCCTGTACGGACCAAAGTATTATACTTAGCCCCCCTAAGTATTATACTTTGGCAGCCTAAGTATAATACTTTGGTCTGTCTATCCCCCACATGTACGACGTCTACCCCCTACAGGCACGACGTTCATCCGCCGCATGTACCGCGCTCCTCCCCGTCGGGTGGACGGACTCATTTCACCGTTTGGCGCAATTGATGTATCTTTGCGCCGCCTAAGAACCCTATAACATAAAAAAACAAGCACTATGAAAGTTCTGTTAATCAATGGTAGTCCTCACCGTGAGGGCAATACCTTCATCGCCTTGCCCGAGGTGGCACGCGTCCCGGAGACACCCCCACACGGCTCATCCGGGAGACAGACCCTGAACCTGAAACTGACTTTAAGGAACCCAAAGACTTCTCATGAAACAACAAACAGAAAAGGCTGAAGCCCTGTTGGCCCTCATCCGCGAAGGCAAGTCACTGACGTTCGGCCAGCAGCTCAAGCTGACCGCCCAGCTGAGTATCCCTTCCATCGTGGCACAGCTCTCCAGCATCGTCATGCAGTACATCGACGCCTCCATGGTGGGCAGTCTCGGTGCCGACGCCTCGGCATCCATCGGACTGGTATCCACCACGACGTGGCTCTTCGGCGGACTCTGCATGGCAGCCACGGCAGGCTTCTCCGTCCAGGTCGCCCACCGCATCGGGGCGAACGACTTCACCGAGGCACGTGCCGTGCTGCGTCAGGGTCTGGTTGCCATCGGGCTGTTCGGACTGACGCTTGCCCTCATCGGCGTCTCCATCAGCGGCTTCCTGCCCGGGTGGCTGGGCGGCGACGAAGTAATCCGCCGGGATGCCTCGCTCTACTTCTTCATCTATGCCCTCTTCCTGCCCGTGCTCCAGATGAACTTCCTCGCCGGGAGCATGCTGCGTTGCAGCGGGAACATGCACATGCCCAGCCTTGCCGGCGTGCTAATGTGCGTGCTCGACGTCATCTTCAACTTCTTCCTCATCTTCCCCTCGCGGGACATCCGGCTGGGCAGCTTCACGCTCTTCATGCCGGGCGCAGGACTGGGCGTCGAGGGAGCCGCCCTGGGAACGGTCCTTGCCGAGACCATTGCCGCCGGGTTGCTGCTCTGGTTCCTGCTCACCCGCTCTCCCCAGCTCCGGCTGACGAAGGAACACGGACGCTTCCGCCCCACTGCCGCCACTCTCAGGAAGGCTTTGCACATCGGTCTGCCGATGGGCATCGAGCATGCGGTCATCTGCGGCGCCCAAATCATGACCACGGTCATCGTGGCTCCGCTGGGCATCTTCGCCATTGCCGCCAACTCGTTTGCCATCACCGCCGAGAGCCTCTGCTACATGCCCGGCTACGGTATAGCCGACGCCGCGACCACCCTCGTGGGGCAGAGCATGGGAGCAGGCCGACGGGACCTGACGCGCCGGTTCGCCTACATCACGGTCTTCATGGGCATGCTCATCATGGGTCTCATGGGAGTCATTATGTACGTTGCCGCCCCGCAAATCATCGGTGTCATGACTCCCGTCGACGAAATCCGCGAGCTGGGCGTCATGGCGCTCCGCATCGAGGCATTTGCCGAACCGATGTTCGCGGCAGCCATCGTCGCCTACGGCGTGTTCGTGGGTGCGGCAAGCACGCTCATCCCCTGCCTGATGAACTTCTTCAGCATCTGGGCGGTGCGTCTGTCGCTCGCAGCCCTGCTCGCCCCGACCCTGGGACTGAAGGGCGTCTGGATAGCCATGTGCGTGGAGCTGTGCTTCCGGGGAGTCATCTTCCTCATCCGCCTGTTCCGCGGCAAGTGGCTCAAGACCATCCGGTAGCCTTCGGGTGATGACCGACGGCATCATCCGTAATCCAGGTTACAACAACCGTAATTTATCTACAAGGAGAATAACAACCGCTTTGTACTTTTGCATCGTGAACGAAGCCCCGGAAGGGAAACCTTCCCGGCATCCGTCGGGATGCCCGCAAAGCGCAACGAATCATCAACTAATATATTATTGTGTATGAAAGAGATCAAGAATAAGGAGTTCGGAGGCGAACGTCCCCTGTTTGCCTCGCACGACCTCCATTTGGACAACGTCATCATCCGCGTCGGCGAATCCGCCATCAAAGAGTGTAGCAACATCATAGCCACCAACTGTACGTTTGAAGGGAACTACCCGTTCTGGCATGTGCACGGGTTCACCATCGACCGCTGCTTCTTCGACGTCGGCGGACGTTCGGCACTGTGGTATTCCGACCACCTGAAGATGACCGACACACGCATCGATGCCCCGAAGATGTTCCGCGAGATGGACGACATCGAGATAGAGAATGTGGTGATGAACGACGCCGACGAAGTGTTCTGGCGTTGCAACCGCCTCCACATCAAGAACCTCAAGCTCCACGACGGCACCTACCCCTTCATGTTCAGCAACGACATCTACGTCGACGGACTGGAGAGTGACAGCAAGTATGTGTTCCAGTATGTGAAGAACGTCGAAATCCACAACGCCCGGATTACGACCAAGGATGCGTTCTGGGAGGTGGAGAACGTCACCATCTATGACTCCGAGCTGAACGGCGAGTACCTCGGCTGGCACTCACGCAACCTGCGCCTGGTCAACTGCCACATCACCGGCGAGCAACCGCTCTGCTACGCACAGGACCTCGTGCTGGAGAACTGCACCTTCGGTCCCGACTGCGACCGCGCCTTCGAGTACAGCACCGTGAAGGCCGACATCCGCGGCGCCATCACGAACATCAAGAACCCGACGTCGGGACACATCGTGGCGGACTCCATCGGCTCCATCACCCTCGACGAGAACATCAAGGCTCCCGCCGACTGCGTCATCGAAGAGAGAGGAGGCAGCCATGCGGTATGACTTCGACGAGATAATCCCGCGCCGGAACACCAACTCCTACAAGTGGGACAGTGCGGCGGATGCCGACGTCCTCCCCTTGTGGGTGGCTGACATGGACTTCCGCACGGCAGCCCCCATCGTAGAGGCGCTGCAACGGCGCGTCGCCCACGGCATCTTCGGCTACACACGGGTACCGGACGCCTACTACGATGCCGTCACGGACTGGTTCGCCCGCCGTCACGGCTGGACCATCCGACGCGACTGGATGATTTACACCTCGGGAGTGGTGCCTGCCCTCTCTGCCGTCATCAAGGCACTGACCGTGCCCGGCGACAAGGTGCTGGTGCAGACTCCGGTCTACAACTGCTTCTTCTCCTCCATCCGCAACAACGGATGCGGGATGGTCAGCAGTCCCCTGACATACGAGGACCGGACGTACCGCATGGACTTCGAGGACCTGGAACGGAAGGCAGCCGACGAGCGGGTCAAGGTGATGCTGCTCTGCAATCCCCACAACCCTGCCGGACGTGTCTGGACCCGCGAAGAGCTGACCCGTCTGGGTGACATCTGCCTCCGCCACGGGGTCACGGTCGTCTCGGATGAGATTCACTGCGAGCTGGTCTACCCGGGACATACCTATACACCGTTCGCCTCCCTGTCGGAGGAATTCCGGCAGCACTCGGTGACGTGTGTGTCGCCCAGCAAATCGTTCAACATGGCGGGTCTGCAGATTGCCACCATCGTAGCTGCCGACGACGACATGCGCCGACGCATCGACAAGGCAATCAACATCAACGAGGTGTGCGACGTCAATCCCTTCGGCGTACTCGCCACCATCGCCGCCTACAACGAGGGCGAGGAATGGCTCACCCAGCTCCTTGCCTACCTGCATGCCAACTACCGCTACATGCAGGCTTACTGCGAGGAGCATCTGCCCGACTTCCCCCTCACCCGCCTCGAAGGCACCTACCTGGTGTGGATGGACACCCGTGCGCTCCGTCAGCCGTCGGAGGAACTGGAACACCGCCTCACACAGGAGGCGCGGCTCTGGCTCAATGCAGGCACGATGTACGGTGCCGAAGGGGAAGGCTTCATGCGGTGGAACATCGCCTGCCCGAAGTCCGTACTCCATGAGGGACTTGAGCGCTTCCGGCAGTATGCAGAGGCACACAGACAGCACACGTAAACAACTCAAGTCATACGCCTAACGGCATTCAAACAGCATTCAAACTGTATTTAAAGCGAGCGAGGGCGTGTCCGGCTGTTGACCGGCACGCCCTCGCTTCATAGTATCTGTATGAGTTTCTTTCCGCTTACACTTTCCGTCGGAAGGTACGGAACCCGTAGGCTGCCACCACGATGAAGCAAATCAGCGGAAGCACAAAGGACAGGTTGACTGCCGGGAAGCCTCCCACACTGCCCAAGTCGATGATGGAAGCCTGCACCGGGGGAAGTACCGAACCTCCCAGAATCGCCATAATCAGTCCGGCAGCTCCGAACTTGGCATCATCGCCCAGACCTTCGAGGGCAATGCCGTAAATGGTGGGGAACATCAGCGACATGCAGCCCGACACGCCCACCAGGCAGTAGACTCCGTAACGGTTCTCCAGTCCGATGACTCCCAGCGTGAAGAAGCCGGCACAGATGGCAAGAATCATCAGCAGCTGCCCCGGATTCATGTAACGCAGGATGAAGGTACAGATGAAGCGGCTGCAGCAGAACAGCACCATGGCATAGATGTTATAACGCTGCGACAGCACTTCCGCCGACCGCTCGTCCATGCCTTCGAGCATGAAGTAATGCGTGCCGTACTGGATGATGAACGTCCAGCACATAATCTGTGCACCCACATAGAAGAACTGGGCTATCACCCCCTCGCGGTAACGGGGCAGGTGGATGAGCCGCTTCATGGTGGCACCGAAACGGATGTCGTGCGACTGGTCGCCGTTCTTCGGCATCTTGGTGAAACGGATGATGAGGAACATCAGCAGGATGACGGCAGCAATGGCGACGTAAGGCGTGATGAGCACCGAGAGGTCCGCCTCCTTCAATGCCTCAAACTCGGCATCGTTGAGTTGGGCACGGGCATCGCTGTCCATCGGGTTCAGCCGCGCCTGGATGAAGTTCATCGCCACATACATACCCAGCAGGGAGCCCATCGGATTGAACGACTGAGCCAGGTTCAGCCGTCGGGTGGCAGTCTCCTCCGTACCCATGGAGAGAATGTAGGGATTGGCACTCGTCTCCAGGAACGACAGTCCGCACGTCAGGATGAAATAGGCCAACAGGAAGTAGGCATACTCACCCAGCATCTTGGCAGGCAGGAAGAGGAAGGCGCCGACGGCATACAGCCCCAGCCCCAGCAGGATGCCCGCCTTGTAGGAATAACGCCGGATGAAAATGGCGGCAGGGAATGCCATGGCGAAGTAGCCTCCGTAGAACGCCACCTGTACCAACGCACCGTCGGTCACACTCATGCGGAAAATCTTGGAGAAGGCTTTCACCATCGGATTGGTGATGTCGTTGGCAAAGCCCCACAAGGCAAAGCACGACGTGATGAGGATGAAGGGAAGCACGAAGCTCACCCCATCCTTGTGAAGGATAGATGTTTTTTTCGAGGGCTCCATAGCAGTTCAGGTTTTATTTGTACAACGGACCGTAGGCGGCGCAGGCGCGGTAGTCGGCACCTTCCTTGTCCATGCCGAATGCGTTCCAGGCTGCCGGACGGAATATCTTGTCCTCTTCCACGTTGTGCATGCATACGGGTATGCGGAGCATGGAAGCCAGCGTAATCAAATCCTGACCGATGTGCCCGTAGCTGATGGCACCGTGGTTGGCACCCCAGTTGTTCATGACGGAATAGACATCGCGGAAGGCAGGCTTGTCACACAGACGCGGTACGAACCAGGTCGTCGGCCAGGTCGGGTCGGTACGCTTGTCGAGCACCGCGTGGATTTCCGGGTCGATGTCCACGGTCCATCCTTCGGCAATCTGAAGCACGGGACCCAGTCCCTTCACCAGATTCAGACGACTCATGGTCACCGGCATGCCGCCGCGACTCAGGAAGTTCGACGAGAAGCCTCCGCCACGGAAATAGTCGCGGTTGGCAGGACGCCAGGTCGTGGCTGCCAGACAGGCCTCCACGTCTTTCTCGTTGATGTCCCACGGCTGTTTCATCACGGGGTTGCCTTCCGCGTCACACTGACGACCGGTGCCGTCGAGCGTAGTGGCTCCGGAGTTGATGAGGTGGATGATGCCTCCGGCAGCCCGTCCGGTCAGCTCCTTGCCGGTGACACGCTTCACGGCTTCGGGGCTCCAGTAGGTGCGCACGTCGGAGAAGATTTGTCCCGTGTTGGTCAGCAGGTGACCGAACAACATGGCGATGCCGTTGCAGCAGTCGTTCTCCGTAGCTACCACGAAGGCTTCGCGGATGCCGTTCCAGTCAAACGAGGAGTTGAGCAGCGACTCCGAGAAGTCACCGTTGGGCTTGAAGTCCGTCCACTGGCGTTGTCCCTGGAATCCGGCAGCGATGGCATTGTGTCCCAGCGCCTCTTCCTTGAAGCCCGCCTCACGCAGCCGCGGATTGCCACGCATCAGGTCGCGCATGATGATGGTCATCTTCACCACGAACTCCCAGTCGGCATCTTTCTCGGCACGGTTCTTCTTCTTCTCGTCGCGGTTGCCGATGTCCTCGCCTTCATTGGGCTTGCAGTATTTCTCGGTCCATGCCATCGCCTTGGCAAACTCTTCCTTGTCATAGATGCCCTCCTCGATGCGGCGGAGAATCTCAGTCAGGTCAACCGACTCGGCACGGATGCCCAAGTACTCCTGCAGGAAGTCCGGGTTGACAATGGAGCCGGCGATACCCATGGCGACACTTCCCATCGACAAGTAGGACTTGCCACGCATCGTCGCCACAGCCTGTGCGGCACGAGCAAAGCGGAGCAACTTCTCGGCTACGTCGGCAGGGATGGTATTGTCTGCCAGGTCCTGCACGTCATGTCCGTAAATGCCGAATGCCGGCAATCCCTTCTGTGCATGGGCGGCAAGCACGGCAGCCAGATAGACGGCTCCCGGACGTTCGGTTCCGTTGAATCCCCATACGGCTTTCGGATAATAAGGGTTCATGTCCATCGTCTCCGAACCGTAACACCAGCACGAGGTCACGGTGATGGTGGCACCCACTCCCTCACGCTCGAACTTCTCGGCGCAGGCAGCAGCCTCGGCCACACGTCCGATGGTGCTGTCGGAAATGACGCACTCCACGGGCGAGCCGTCGCCATTCTTCAGATTATTGGTAATCAACTCTGCCACTGCCTTTGCCAGGCACATGGTCTTCTCTTCCAGACTTTCACGGATACCGCCTTGACGACCGTCGATGGTCGGGCGGATTCCAATTTTAGGGTACTTGTTCATTGTATTACATTTAAAGCGTTAACGCTGTAGTCCCCCGCAGGAGGCTACAGCGCAACAAATGTAGACAAATCTTCCGAGAAGCTCAGCACGAATGTCCTGAAAATTGCCTCCCGTTTAAATATCGTTTTACTTTTTCTTCAACGTCACCAGGATGACACCGCTCCTGCCGGCAGCACCGTACTTCGCCTTGGAAGCCTCGTCCTTGAAGACCTCGACGCGCTCGATGGCATTCGGGTCCAGTGCATGCATCATTGCAGGAGTGATTTCCTTGCCGTCGCAGATGACCATCGGATTGTCGCCCGACGTCAGGTTGACATCCTGCTTCTGCCCGGTGTCCGTCCCCGACTGCTTGTTTTCTCCCGACGGAGCGGACTTCTTGTCGTTGCGGAACACGATGGGCACCGTATAGCGGACAGCCACCGGCTTACCGCCCTGTCTGCCGGGCACCCAACGAGGCATCAGGTTGATGACCCGCAGCCCTTCGTTATCCAGCAACTGACCTGCGGAACGCACGACCTTCGCATCGCTGACCGTTCCATCCTTCCCGACTATAAACTGGATGATGACACGTCCCTCCAGATTCTGTTTCACGGCTTCCTCCGGATACTTCAGGTTCTTACCGATGAAATTCATCAACTCCATGGTACCACCGGGGAACTGGGGCATCTGTTCCACCATGTCGAAGACCCCCTCCCCATGCTGCGTCGGTTTGACACTGTCAGCCGGAATTTCCGTCTGTTTTGCTTTCACGACTGCTGCCAAATCTGTAACTTTGGCGCTCGATAACTGCTCCAACGGAGCGGACACTTCGGGGCGTGCAAAAGCCGCCACCGCCACCGTGGCAAGCGGAAGCAGGCAAAGATACTTCACGCGTGCCCATTGACCGGACTTTTTCTTTTTCATCATAGTTATACGTTTTTGAAGTGAACTGTGATTAAAGCTGTTGGCTAGAGAGTAGCGTTTCGTGCCGACAGCTTTTTCTATTAACAGCAATTGATAACATCTGGCATCCAACCCCTTGCCCAAGACTCCTTCGTCCGCCTGGTACTCATGCACGTCGTGCAGTTCGCGCTCCAGCATCCATGCCGACGGGTTGAACCATTGCAGGGCCGTGCACAGTCCTGCCAGCATCAGGTCGGCCGTGTGACGACGGACGATGTGCTCCCGCTCGTGAGTCAGGATGTAATCGCCGTGTGCCGACAAGTCCTCCTCGCTGATGACCACACAGTTCCACCAGCTGAACGGAGCCAGGTTGCGTCGGTGTACCACCAGCCATACGCCATCCTCCAGCCGGGTCCGCCTGCCTGAACGGAGCAGACGCAGCAACTGGAACAGCCCGATTCCCCCACGCAGGAAGAAGATTGCCAGCCCTGCCAGATAGAGGGCAACCACTGCCGACTGCCAGCTAACGGGACTCCCGGACGCCACTTCCGCCGGAACAGCTTCCGCCGTCGCAACCAGGACAGACCCGACATCGATTCCTCCGGACGAAGGCAACCCCACCAGCCTCATCCACGCCCCACCCAAGGCAGGCAGCACGAACGAAGCCACACAAATCCCCAACAGCGTCGCACGGTTCATCCCGTGAAGCGTCTCACTCCTCAACCAGAGCCGGTAGCCGGCAAACAACAGTGCCAGGCAGACGGCGGACTTGACCACATAAACCAAAAGTGCTCCCATAAGCTTCAATTTTCAGGATGATTGGCAGGATTGGCATCGCGTCCGGGCTTCTCGACCTCGTCGATCAGCTGCTTCAGTTCGTCCACTGAAATCTTCTCTTCCTTGACCAGCGATGACACCACGCTCAGATAAGAATTATTGAAATATTTGCTGATGATACCCTTCAGCGTACGACGCTTGAAATCGTCGGCAGACACCACGGCATAATATTGATAGGTGTTCCCATAAGAGGTATGAGACAGGAAACCCTTCTCCTCCAGGCCGCGGACAATGGTAGACAACGTGTTGAAGTGAGGACGGGGTTCCTTGTAGAACTCCAGCAGTTGTCTGACGAACAGAGGCCCTTTCTCCCAGAAAAAGCCCATGATTTCTTCTTCTTTTGCAGTCAGTTTATTCATGGCATCTCTTGTTTTTTCGCAAATAACTGCATTTTTTAGTTACACAACTAATCTTTCTAGTTAATAAATACAAATACCCTGCATATTCCCCCTGAAAGAGCGGTCAACCCGTTCCGGACTTGTCGGTTTGAAGAGGCGGGAACAACGATGCCGTTTTCCGTCCGTGAACGTCCGACTCCGATTGACAAAATGTCAAACGAAGCGCCCGACAGGGGCTTTCCCTGCACCCAAATACGGCTTGATGGATTTTTTTGTATTCTCAGGCGATTCGCGAAATACAGTTTGTCGCCCGTTTCGTTGTTTTCGTTTCCTTTCGGATGGTTCTGCAGACGGGACCTGCCATCCTGCACCTTCGCATCGGCTTCTCCCCGTTCTTTTAATAGTTTCCGAAATGTTGACTGCCTCCTTCTTCCAGCGAACGAAACCCGGAATTTTTCACTTTCACTTTCCAAAGATTTGACTTCCGGGCACGAAACAATCGTGTTTGGCGGGTGAAACTATATTGTTTGAGGCGGCAAACTATATTGTTTGGCTCGCGAAACAATATTGTTCCGGGCACGTTTTGTCAGTATTCCGAAAATGAAATGTATAGTTTTCTAAAATCAAAAGCTTTTTTCGGCGTTTCGTTTGCATTCCTTTGCAATTCCGTTCCAGTTTGGCGGAATCCTGCAAAGTACGCGTCAGCTGAAAAGAAAGAAAACGGGGAATCTGTCAAGCAAAAGGACGGGAAAGCCATCTTTCTGTCACTTCCGTCCGTCCGATAAAAAAAAACCGGCAGGGAGGTGCCACGTCCGTCTGCCATAAAAAACGGAACCGGTACACCTTCCTGCCGGGAATTCATCCGGGGATGCCTCCCCTCACTCAGAAAGTATAGTCCACGCAGGCGCGTGCCTCCTTGTGAGGCGCCACGATGGAAGCTGCTGCCACATGAGCCGGATGGCGGGCATACGTACCCACATCTTCCAGCGTCTCCACGACGGCAGTCAGCACCACGTCCCATGTCTCCGCCGGATTTTCATTGATACCGACTTCGATGCTTTTCAACACGTCGATTTGTGCAGGGAGTGCTTCCAGTGCCGCCTTGAATCGGCGCGACACCTCCAGACGTTCCTCCGGAGTCCCTTTCAACTTGAATGCTACAATGTGTCTGATCATATCTGTCTTGTCATTTTGATGTAAGTTTCACATGTGTACTCTAGTTATTGCAGCCTATAACCGGGCGTAAGCTTCCTCCAGCTGCTGCAATGCCTGCTCCACAACGCTGCGGGGTGCCGCCACATTCAGGCGCATGAAACCGGTGCCCTCTTCGCCGAACATGCTTCCGTTGTTCAGCCCCAGCCGTGCCTCGTTGACAAAGAACGATTCCAGCTCTGCCTGCGTGGCAAAGCCCAGTTCGCGGCAATCCAGGAATATCAGGAAGGAGGCTTCCGGAAGCACCGCCTTGATCTTCGGCATGCGTTCCTTCAGACGCTCATCCACGAGACGGATGTTTGCCTGTGCATAGTCCAGCATCTGCGTCAGCCATTCCTCGCCTTCCGTATAGGCAGCCTCGGCTACAAGGTAGGAGAACACATTGCCCATCGCCAGGTCATTCTGGTCGATGTAACCATAGAAGCACTCACGCAGTTCCGGGTTGTAGACAATAGCCTGGGAGACGATGATGCCGGGCATGTTGAACACCTTCGAAGGTGCCATGAACGTGACTGTATGTTCCCGTGCCCACGGGGTGACGGTGGCAAACGGACGGTGGCGATGCGGGGCAAACACCATGTCGGCATGGATTTCATCACTGATGACGGTCACACCGCAAGCCTCACAAAGGCGGGAGACCTCCTCCAGCTCTTCCTGTGTCCAGACCACTCCGCCCGGGTTGTGCGGGTTACACAGGATGAAGAGCTTGCAACCCTCCAAAGCCCTGCGCAAGGCATCAAAATCCATGCAGAACCGTCCGTCGCGCAACACCAGGGGTGCACAGACCGGCACACGTCCCGTCCCTTCGATAACCTGACGGAAAGGATGGTACACCGGCGGTTGGATGGCAATCTTGTCTCCTTTCTCCGTCAGTGCACACACGGCGTGGTGTATGCCCGGCACGATGCCCGGGATGTAGTGCAGATCGTCTCTTTCCACTTTCATGCCGTAACGTTTGTCCACCCAACGGATGATTGCCTCATAATAGCTGTCTGCCGGGTGTGTGTAGCCGAGCACTTCGTGGTCCAGCCGACGCCGGATAGCCTCCAGGATAAAAGGCGGTGTGCGGAAATCCATGTCCGCTACCCACATGGGGATGAGGTCTTCCCTGCCCCACAATTCTTTCATGGCATCATATTTAATGGCATTGGTACCTCTGCGCTCAATGAGCTCATCAAAATTGTACTTCATATCTTCTTTTTGTCTTTGTGTGGTTAAATAGGGTACAAACATACGTAAAAGTTTCACGTTCTTGCAAGTCTGACTTTGAAAACCTTCCTGTTCTATACTGAATTTAACGAAGTTCACGTCCTCTTCCTGAGATTCTTCACAAAAAAATGCATCCGATATTTGTACTTTCCCCCAAAAGCACTACCTTTGCAACCGCAAATAAGGCTGGTTCCGTAGCTCAGCTGGATAGAGCAACGCCCTTCTAAGGCGTGGGTCCTGCGTTCGAATCGCAGCGGAATCACAGGGAAAGGAAGTCATTCACATCGAACGGCTTCCTTTTTTCATGCCCGGAAGCGATGGGTTGCGAGGCTCGGCATCCGGCTCTCTCCCACGATTTTTACACCTTTAGACATTGTATTTCTGATTTTTATTTCTTATGTTTGCGACAAACCAAAACCTTTAACCCCATGAGAACTATTGAACTCGGTTATTTTCTCGTTTTGATAAGCTTAATACTGCTTTTCTCTATCTTTTTCATTCAGAGCACCGACACTCTATTTAATTGTGGCCTCGCCTCCTTTATAGTCGGTTCTATAGGATGGCTTCTCGTCACCATAGATCCTCGCCACCTCAAAGAAGACTGGGAGATCAAAGAGATTGAGGAACGTTGGGCGGAGAAGAAACGTGCCAGGGAGCAGCGCCGCCTGCAGAAGCAAAACGGCAAAGCGAAGCACTAACCATGCAGAGCCAAAAGTTTTATAATGAATAATACCGCCTTTACAAACAATCGAATAGGAGGTCAGAACTTTCAGCTTTGACCGCATCTTCGTAACCGATTTAGGATGTAGACGCAGGCGGCATTTACCTTTCACCATATAGAAGGAATAGCCTAAATACTTTACCTTGCCTGCATATGACACCTCTGTCTTGTCCCGGTTCACTTTAAGGTGAAGCTTCGATTCGACATGCCTTGTGGCAGCTACGGTGAGGGCGGAAGCCAAAGCTGGTGTTGCTGAACTGCCGTTCATAGATAGGGCTCAGGATTTGGCTGACTGCTTGTTGGAGATTGCGCTTAACCTGCAGGTATGCACGGTTAAGGTTCTCTGGCGAGAGGATGAACTCCAATAGGTTTCCAAGTTCAAATTGCACTTCCTTGAGGTCGTTTTCAGTCATGTCCATGAAGGCCTGCACCCCCTCATAGCTTTCGCATTCCGTGCTATCCTTTTGAGGGTGGCTATCGATTGACATCGGTATTTTCTGCATTCTTTCCTTCATGGAGTGACATTCATTACTGCTCAATTGACTAATGGTTCAGCCCTTCCCCAAGACGAGTGGGTAAATCATCGGGTACTATGACCTCGGCTGACTTATCATGGCAAGCTTTACTCCGTGCTTCGGAAATTCATTCTCCGCACGTCCATGAGACCTCCCCAGTTAAGGACATCCTCTTTCCACCTTATACCCGCTTGATTTACTCAGGGCATTTCCGTATAGCTATCGGACTTTGGAATGTTCGTGCTGGGCGAACCAAAAAAGCGCGAAACCGGGTGGAATCGCGCTTACATAAGATTTTATTTGATACATCAAGCCACAGAAATGGAGCATAATTCTCGACCCACAGAACGTATGGTCTCAAATATAGCTTCCATTCGTTCTGCGGAAGGTTTCTTGGTGCCACTCACGTATTGGGCAAACAGACTTTGTGATATTCCCAATCTGCGAGCAATGGCGGAAGCATTAAGCTCCGGATGCGCCATAAACACCTCGTACAAAGGATTAGTTGGCTTTTTCATGAAGAACCCTTCAAAACTCAGGTCTTCATCAATCTCCTCCCAATGGATTCCATCATCGCTTAGTGTGAAATTGTTCCGTTGTTCTGGTGTGGCAAATGGTTGCCATTTTCTCTAAACATTCCATCAAAACAAGGGGGCAAATCCGCTCCCGCAAACAAAAAAATAGGAACTAAGTTTTTATGCTTAATTCCTATAATCTACTTATTATCAGCGGAAAGACAGGGATTCGAACCCTGGGAACAGTTGCCCGTTCACCGCATTTCGAGTGCGGCCCGATCGACCACTCCGGCATCTTTCCTTCGAAAGCGCTGCAAAGGTAAAGGTTCGTTGGCAGAGCTCCAAATATTCAGGGACTCTTTTTCATCTTTTTCAACTTTAAATTTACGTACGGACTACCTAAATGTTGCTATTTTATGTTCTACAGCATAAAATTAGGGCTGTTTGTGACGCGCATACGGAATTTACAGCTTATCTTTGCGGCTCAAAATTTTGGAGGAGGATACGTACCTCCGTTTATGCACTATTATTAATTCAACTTTCACAAGATTATCGGATTTATGGAATTGAACAGAAACTTCAAAGACGGACTCTGGACGCAAGAGATCAACGTGACTGATTTCGTAAGCAGAAACATTACCCCTTACGAAGGCGACGCATCCTTCCTGCAAGGCCCCACCGAACGAACCCGGAAAGTCTGGGAGTGCTGCCTCAAGGCACTCGAAGAGGAACGGAACAACGGGGGAGTACGCTCGCTCGATCCGAACACGGTGTCAACCATCACGTCACACAAGGCTGGATACATCGACCGGGAGAACGAACTCATCGTGGGACTGCAGACCGACGAACTGCTCCGGCGTGCCATCAAGCCTTTCGGCGGCATCAAGGTGGTCGAGAAGGCTTGCCGTGAAAATGGAGTGGAAGTAGACCCGAAGGTGAAAGACATCTTCACACACTATCGCAAGACACACAACGATGGCGTGTTCGACGTATATACGGAGGAGATTCGTTCCTTCCGCTCCCTGGGATTCCTCACCGGACTGCCCGACAACTATGCACGCGGACGGGTCATCGGCGACTACCGACGGCTGGCGCTCTACGGACTGGACAACCTGATTGCTGCCAAGCAGGAGGACCTGCGCGACCTCACCGGTCCCATGACCGAGGAACGTATCCGCCTGCGCGAAGAGGTTGCCGAACAAATCAAGGCGCTCAAGGACATGAAGGTCATGGGCGAATACTACGGACTGGACCTGAGCCGCCCTGCACACAACGCACAGGAAGCGGTGCAATGGGTCTACATGGCTTACCTGGCTGCCGTCAAGGAACAGGACGGAGCTGCCATGTCGCTGGGCAACACGTCCTCCTTCCTCGACATCTACATCGAGTATGACCTGGCGCACGGACTCATCGACGAGACCTTCGCACAGGAGCTCATCGACCAGTTCATCATCAAGCTGCGCATGGTGCGCCACCTGCGCATGCAGAGCTACAACGACATCTTCGCCGGAGACCCGACCTGGGTGACCGAAGCCATCGGCGGACGCTTCAACGACGGACGGACGAAGGTGACGAAGACTTCCTTCCGCTTCCTCCAGACGCTCTACAACCTCGGCCCGTCGCCTGAACCGAACATGACCGTGCTCTGGAGCCCGCAGCTGCCCGAGGGATTCAAGGACTTCTGCGCACAGGTGTCGGTCGACACCTCGTCCATCCAGTATGAGAACGACGAGCTGATGCGTGAAGTGCGTCACTCGGACGACTACGGCATCGCCTGCTGCGTGTCGTATCAGGACATCGGACGGCACATCCAGTTCTTCGGCGCACGATGCAACCTGGCGAAAGCCCTCCTGCTCGCCATCAACGGCGGACGTTGCGAGAACACCGGCACGCTGATGGTCAAGGACATTCCCGTGCTGACCGGCGACACGCTGAAGTTCGAGGAGGTCATGGCAAACTACAAGAAGGTGCTCAAGGAGATTGCACGCGTCTACAACGAGGCGATGAACATCATCCACTACATGCACGACAAATATTACTACGAGAAGGCACAGATGGCGTTCGTCGACACCAACCCGCGCATCAACCTGGCATACGGCGTGGCGGGCATGTCCATCGCCGTCGACTCGCTGTCAGCCATCAAGTATGCACGGGTGAAAGCCGTACGCAATGAAATCGGACTGACGGAGAGCTTCCAGATTGACGGCGAGTTCCCCTGCTTCGGCAACGACGACGACCGGGTGGACCACCTGGCTGTCGACCTGGTCTACTTCTTCGACGAGGAACTCAAGAAGCTGCCCGTCTACAAGAACGCACGCCCGACGCTCTCCATCCTCACCATCACCTCGAACGTGATGTATGGCAAGAAGACCGGTGCCACCCCCGACGGACGCGCCAAGGGTGTCGCCTTCGCTCCGGGTGCGAACCCCATGCACGGACGGGACAAGAACGGTGCGTTGGCATCGCTCAGCTCCGTGGCAAAACTCCGTTACCGGGATGCGCAGGACGGCGTCAGCAACACATTCTCCATCGTACCGAAATCGCTCGGACCGACGCGCGAGGAACGCATCGAGAACCTCGTGACGATGATTGACGGCTACTTCACCAAGGGCGCACACCACCTGAACGTGAACGTGCTCAACCGCGAGATGCTGGAGGACGCCATGGAGCATCCCGAGAAATACCCGCAACTCACCATCCGCGTGTCGGGCTATGCCGTGAACTTCATCAAGCTGAGCCGCGAACATCAGCTGGAGGTCATCTCACGCAGCTTCCACCAGCGCATGTAATCGGCTGAGAACAGAAATCCGGACACACATAACCGCACAGGCACGGAGGAGTTCGACGGCACAGTCGCCTCCGTGCCTCTGCTTTTTTCATACGCATGTATCAAATGGAAAACAACCAAACACAACCTGCACTCAACGTCCACTCCTACGAGAGCATGGGCACCTACGACGGACCGGGACTCCGCCTGGTCGTCTTCCTGCAGGGATGCAACTTCAAGTGCCTCTACTGCGCCAACCCGGACACCATCGACAGCCACGGGGGCAAACCGACGGAAGCGGAAGAAATCGTCCGCATGGCTGTCAGCCAGAAGGCGTTCTTCGGTCGGCGGGGAGGCATCACCTTCTCCGGCGGGGAACCGACGTTCCAGGCGAAGGCACTGATTCCGCTCTGCCGACGGCTGAAGGAGGAGGGCATACACATCTGTCTCGACAGCAACGGCGGACTGTGGAACGACGCCGTGGAGGAACTCCTCAGCCTGGTGGACCTCGTGCTGCTCGACGTGAAGGAGTTTGACAACAGCCGGCACCGGAACCTCACGGGACGCGGCAACGAGCAGACCCTGCGCACCGCCGCATGGCTCGAAGAGCACGCCAAGCCCTTCTGGTTGCGCTATGTGCTCGTGCCGGGCTACAGCGACGCGGAGGGGGACATCCGACAGCTGGGAGAGCACTTCCGCGACTACCGGATGCTGCAAAAGGTGGAAATCCTCCCCTACCACACCCTGGGCGTGCACAAGTATGAGGCCCTGGGACAGGAATACCGGCTGAAGGGCGTCCGTGAAAACACAACGGAACAGCTCGAACGGGCGGAAAGGCTCTTCAGGGAATACTTCGACTGCGTGCAGGTGAACTGACACCGCCCACCCCTTTACAATATCTCCCTCGCAATCCAGGCACACGCCTCGGCGTCGGCAAGGGCATGATGGTGCTGCGTCAGGTCGAAACCGCAACGGGCGGCGACCGTCTGCAACTGGTGGTTGGGCAGACTCTTGCCGAACACGCGGCGGGAGGCACGGCAGGTGCAGTGGAACGTGTAGCCGGGATATGTCATGCCGTAGTGGCGGAATGCCGCACGCAGGCAGCCCTCGTCAAACGGACTGTTGTGCGCCACGAGCGGAAGTCCCTCGATGTGGGGCGCAAGCTCCGCCCAGACGGCTGGAAACGCAGGCGCCCCGGCGGTGTCCGCCCAACGGATGCCGTGGACGCGGATGTTCCAGTACTCGTAGGTGTCCGGGTAGGGACGGATGAGGCGGTAGAGCTTCTCGGTGACGATGCCGCCGCGCACCACCACGATGCCCACACTGCAGACGCTCGTCGGCTCGCGGTTTGCCGTCTCGAAGTCGATGGCTGCAAAGTCCTTCATCGCGCGCCTCCTTCCCCATCGGCATAGTGTGCCAGCATCGCCTGTACCTTCTCGCGCATCGCCGCGCGCAGCCAGTCGGGAGACAGGACTTCCACCTCGTCGCCGTGGGAGAGCAGCTCCTGCACGAAGTCATACGTCGGGCGCAGCAGGTAGCTGAACACTGCATAGCCTTCGCCCCGCTCCACCTCGACCTGTGTGTCGTGCAACGGGAGGGCACGCAGATACTTGCACTTCGTGCCGTACACCTTCAGGCGCACCGACTCCACATCATACTCCTCGTCGACGATGATGCCGAAGCTGAAACGGAAGAACTCCTCCGGGTCGAACGACTTCGGGTAGTCAAACGCGCGGCCCGTCGCCTCCAGGTCGTGAATGCGGTCGAGCGAGTAAATCATCACCTTGTCATAGTAGGGACTGCGTGCCACCAGGTACCACCGCTGGCGGAACACCTTCACGCAGTAAGGCTCCACCTCGAACGTGTTCGCCTCGTCGCGTCCGAAGCTCTGATACGTCAGCTCCACCGTCACGCCGTCGCGCATCGCCTCGATGAGCGGCGTCAGGAAGTGCTGTCCCGACGGAATCTGCTCGAAGAGGATGCGCCGCTTCAGGTGGTGGCTCTCGTTGATGAGATTGTTCACCGCAAAGGTGTTGAGCAGCCACGAACGCACGCCGCCCCGCTCCATGTCCTCCGCATGCTCGATGAAATAGTAGTATCCCCCACTCTTGCTGCACCCGATGTTGATGTCGAAGATTTCCTCGATTGCCTTGCGGTGGTTGTGGAAGGTGCGCAGGGGGATTTCCTCTCCCCCACTCATCTCGGTACGCACCCACCGTGCATTGATTTCCTCAAAAGTAATCCGGCGCGCCCGATAAATCGTGTCCACGAGCCAGATGTAACGGTTAAACAAGTCTTTTGCCATATCGTTTTTGTTTAATTGTCCATTGTAAATTGTCAATTGTCAATTGACGCCGAACCCGATTTTCCGTCGGCGGTCGGGAGCGGCAATCAGCTCGCTGTCGCAGTACTGCTTCAGCGTGTCGAGTGAAACGTGCTCCTTGCCGCTCAGGATTTTCTCGACCGTGTGCTTGCGGGCGATGTTCTCGATTTGTCCGCCCGTGAAGTCGTAGCACGCAGCCAGCTCGCCCGCCTCGTCCGCCGTCAGATCGGGCAACAACGTCCGCCAGATGGCCTTCTTGGCACGGAGCGACGGACGGGCGAACTCCACCTTGTAGAGGAAGCGACGCTCGAACGCCTTGTCGAGGTTCTGCGTCAGGTTCGTCGTGGCGATGAGGATGCCGTCGAGCGACTCCATCTCCTGGAGGATGATGTTCTGGATGGTGTTCTCCATCTTGTCGACGGCACGCTCGGCTCCCTCCTGACGCTTGCCGATGAGGGCGTCCGCCTCGTTGAAGAGCAGGATGGGCGTGACCTCGGAGTCCCGGACCAGGGCGCGGTAACGGTCGAAGAGCGCCTTGACGTTCTTCTCGCTCTCACCCACCCAGCAGCTCTTCATCTCGGCGAAGTTCACCGCCATGATGTCGCGCCCCGTGAGGCGTGCCAGCTGATAGACGGTCTCGGTCTTGCCCGTGCCCGGCGCCCCGTAGAAGAGGCAGGCGAAACCCTGCCGCATCCCGTCGGCTGCCAGCCGTTGGCGTATCTCGTCGTAGCGCTCGCGGCTCAGCAGCGACGTCAGCTGGGCTATCTGACGCTCCTCCTGCTCGCCGTAGTAGAGCCGCCTGGGAACGATGTCGGTGCAGCGCAGCAGGTCTTTACCGGACGCCGCCTGCTGGCTGGAGATGCCCACCTCGCCCAGCAGTTCGTTGAGGGCGCCGGCGGTGAGCTTGAAGTTGCTGCGGTCGGCGAAACCGTCGTTGTTGACATACTCCACCAGCTTGCGCCTTATCAGGTCGTTGTGTCCACGTTCCATCGAACGCTCCTGCATGCGGAAGATGGACTTGCCGCCGTACAGACTCTCGTAGTCGCGCGAACAGATGATGTCGTCGTTGCGGTTGACCAGCTCGTGGCAGAAGAGGAGCAGCAGCACCCAGTCCCACTCCCGGAGTCCGTAGGAGTCCATCCGACGGACGAAGCGCAGCTGCGGGTTGGCGTCGAACAGGCGGTGCACCTCCTCGACGAATGCCTCGTAGGTCAGCTCGTTGTCCGAACGTTGTTCGAAGAGGTCGTCCAGCTCGTCGAACAAGGCGTCGCACGTCAGGTTGCCCAGCGGCTTCGGCTCGTAGCAACGGTTCTCCTTGAGCGCCTCGACGACGTACATCGGGACACGGTAGGACTTCTCGCGCCGTTCGCGGCAGCAGACCACCAGCTTGCGTCGCTCCAGCTCATCGACGTCGCTCATGTAGCGGATGATGCGCACGGTGCGGCAACGGAAGTGGCGGGCGAAGTCGCCCAAGTGGATGTTGTTATCGTCGCTGTTGTCGACAAAGATAGCAAAGAGTACCGCCTGAATGGGTGTCAGGTGCATCTTTTTACCGACGTAACGGATGTAACGCGCCGCGTCGGTGAAGAACTGTTCTTTCAGGCCGGAGCCTTCCGAGAGTTCCACAATCTGTTCGATGGCGTTCAGGAGGTTCAGCCTCTTGGGTTCCGCGATTACCGGTTTCTGTTCCGGGGTGTCTTGTCTTTTGATGCTTGGTCTCATCTTCGTAACGTTTTTTGTTTCTTTTCTCTGAATCACGATGCAAAGATGAGGCACATCTATGCCAAATCGTGGCAATGGATGAAAGAAAATGAGATAAAATGAAAAGAAAAGCATCCCGCGTCGTCCGGCAACACCTTCTTTTTGTCTGTCGGAAGTCCGGATACGACGTTTCTTCCGTCCCGCAAAACATTTTGAGCCTGGATACGACGTTTCTTTAACCTTTCAAAATGTTTTGGTCCTAGATACGACATTTCCTTAACCTTTTGAAATGTTTTGGTCCTGGATACGATATTTCCTTAACCTTTCGAAATATTTCCTTCCTAGATACGACGTATCCTTAACCTTTCGAAACATTTTGGTCCCGGATACGACATTTCCTGCTTCACGCAAAACATTTTGAGCCTGGATACGACGTTTCCTGCCTTCCGCAAAACCGTTTGAAGCCGGATACGGCCTTTCCAGGCTTCCGCAAAACAGTGTGCCCCCGGAAACGGCGTTTCCAGGTCCTCGCAGCAGGGCTGGAAGGCTGAGGAACGCGATTCCGGGGGCGCGCAGGCGACTTCCGTTGAAAAAAAACGACTGACTGCCTCAACGCCCGGGGAAGAAGCCGGGGAAGGCGTGCAGGAACTCGCTGTAGTGCTGCATCATCGCGTCGTACATCCCCTCGTGGGTGTCGCCGCGGTAACTGGGGTGCCAACTGTTGACGACCAGCTTGCGGACGGACGGGGAGTACCACATCCAGTCGCTCATCCGGCACAGGTCGGGCAGGTAGTGCGCCTGCACGAAATCCTTTATCAGGTCACTGCCGCCGCAGCACAGCAGGATGTCGGCGTCGTAGAGGCGTATCTGACGCTCCAGCAGGTCGGCGTAGCGGGTGAGGAAGGCTTGCAGGGCGCTGTTCGTCAGCTGACTGCCGCCGGGCTGCTTCTTGCAGTTGACGCGTGCGACGGGTGCCTCGTCGTAAAACGGACGGAAGGTGTCCGGGCGGTCGGCTTCGTCAAACGGACGGGTGTTGCCGTGGCGGTCCACCGTCAGCAGTCCGTAGACCCAGCGCATGAGGTTCTTGTAGAAGGGCGCGGAGACGGTCGCGTCGGCGGGTCCGGAGAAGTTTCGCCTGCCGGTCTCGCAACGGATGTCCCATGCCTCGGTGTCATTGAGGTCCTTCGTCAGGATGAGCACCCGACGGGGAGCCTGTTCCCAGCGTCGGCATTCGTCACCCGGACGCCGGGTCCAATATCCGTCGGCATAAGAGAAAAGCCCCCGATAGAGCAGTCCGTCGGGGGCAATCTCTTCGCCGTCGCCGCACTGACGGGAACGTGTCTTCCATTCCTCGAACAGGCGGTCTTCAAGCGCAGTGTAGTTCATCGGAGGTCAGTCCAATTTTCTGAATTCAAAATCGTTCACAGAGCAGCCCGCCTTCTTGTAGTCGAAGTTATAGAGCCGCATATAGGCTTCCTGCACTTCCTTCGCTCCGTTGTTGAAGGGCGACGAGGTGTGGGTCTGCGTGGTGACGGTCACCACCATTTCGGGGGTGAGCACGGTCCCGTTGACGCGCTTGATGCGCTTGGGGATTACTTGAAATACTCTTGACATGATGTTTTATTGTTTTATAAGGTTTATACATGGGGTTCTGTCTGCGCGTGGGCGCGTCCGTCAGCTGAACAAGCTGCTGATGAAGTTGAAGATCCAGGCGGTCGCCGCAATGGCAATGGATATCAACCAATAGATGAGGATGCAGCACACGACGATGCCCACTCCCATCCAGAAGGCTTTCCGATTGACCTCACGGATAATCTCGCGGTCGTCCTCCACGAAGCCGACAATCAAGCGGCAGTTCTGCAGGTAGGCGCGGTTGAAGAAATCGAGGATGTTGCCGACCCAGAACGGTATCAGACCGATTGCCATGTCGCGCAGGACGTTGAAGATGACCGCCAGCGTCAGGGGCAGCGAACGTACCTTGACGGCAGCCACGTAGATGAACGGGAAGACCAGCAACGACGAGAGGGCATCGCCCAAGCCGGGAATCAATCCAATCAGCGGGTCGAGGAAGTACTTGTCCATCCAACGGGCGATGGTCTGTGTCATCTGATAGGAGGTCGACAGCTCGATGTCCATCCGCCGTTCCTCCTTGCGCCGGATGCGCTCCTGTTCTGCCTGCATGGCGCGTGCATCCTGCGCCTGTTCTTTCTCGTCGACGAGTCCCAGTTCCTGCTGGGCCTGCCGGCGGCGGTTGCTTTGCATTTCGCTCATAGCTCTATGGTTTTAGTTCCTTTCAAGAATTGTTCCCAGTCGTCGTCGGTGAACTTCAGGTCTCCCCCGGCGAGCGACAGCAGTGCCGCCTTCAGCTCGTCGGGGCTTTGGGCGGTGTTGATGCGCCGCAGGCTCTCGCGCAGCACGGCGCTGCGGTCGTCGATGTTGGCAAGGCGTGCGCGGAACTCCGTCTGCAGGCATTCCAGTTCGCGGTCATACTCGCGGTGGGCGAGTGCGCTCGATGCCTTCATTGCCTGCAGGCGTCCCCACTCCTCGAGCAGGGAGACGGTGTTGCGGACGGCTTCGTTGCCGGCGTCGGTCAGTTGCACGAGGTCCTCGTCCGTGGGGCGTGCTTCCTCGGCACCGTCTTCACTGACGAGCTGACGCATGGTGTCCGTCCCCAGGTTGACCTGTTCGCGGACGGTGTCGGCAAAGAGGCGGATGCCCTGCTGGAGGTCGGGCGGCAGCGCGGTGTCCTGCTCGCGGACGGTGACGGTGCGCGTGAGCTTCTCATCCAGCCTGCTGTTGGCGATGGAGCGTGCCAGGCGCAGCAGCCGGACGATGTCCTCGAGGTGGGCGAGCATCTTCACGCGCAGCTCCGGCGTGACACGGATGGTGTCCATCAGCCGGCGGTTCAGCGTGTGGAGCTGGCGGCGTACCTCCTCGAGCTGACGGCTGTTCTCCCGGTGTTCCGCCTGCTGGCGGTTCAGTTCGTCGCCGTCGACCTTGACGTCGAGCTGCAGCTCCTCGAAGCGGGAGACGACAGGGCTGCAAGCCTGGTTCCACTCATAGAGGCTGCGGTTGTAGCTGCGCGATGCCCCTCCAAGGGTGAACAGGTTGGCGAGGAAGAAGGGTTTCTGCGGCTTGCTTGCCTTCGCCTGGTTGTATTGCGGACGCAGACTGTCGAGCAGCGCACGGCACTCCCCGAGGTGGGAGGTATAGTAACTGATGTTCAGTTCGGCGTCGCTGACGTCCTTCTCCAGCGCTTTGCACTCTGCCAGCAGGGCGTCGCGGCTGTCCTTCAGCTTCCGGACGTCGGCGTCGGCATAGAGTGCGTCGGTCAGCTGCTGCCATTCGCGTGAGAGCACCTGACGGCTGAACCGGCTGAAGGCTTCCGCCTGGGGGATATACAGTTCGTCGAGCGTCCGGTGGATGACCCACAGACGGCTGAGGTCTCCCTTGACGAGTGTGACGTCGCGCTTGACGCTGTTCTTCAGTGTGAGCAGTTCCTGCTGGAGGGCGGCAGTCTTCTGTGCGGCGTCGGTGTAGTGCGACACCATGTTGAGGGCAGCCAGCACGAGTCCAGCCTGCTTGCTGCCTCCGCTGCGGTAGGATGCGCCCGCGCGCCGCACGGACTCCTGGAAGCTGTCGGAGATGTCGCTCATGAGGAGTGCACAGCGTTCGGTCACCTTGTCGTAGTCGAGCTGCACGCGTTGCAGCATGTCGCGCAGGTCGAGCCACTGGACGGAGTCGAAGTCGAAGAGTTCGGGGGCTACCGTCTTGACGGAGTCGCCGAAGGTGTCGGTCAGCGTGAGGGCGTACTCGCGGTAGATGTCGCAGATGTAGGTGCGGAGCCGCACGAAGTCCGCCATGAGGGTCTTGATGTGCTGTTTGGCATCGTCATATCCGGCGACCATCTGCGTGTATCCGTTGAACACGGCGGTGGCTTCGTTGCGCACCTTGACCACGCCCTGTGTTCCCACCACGGTGTTGAGGAGGCTTCCTCCGCCGGCAATCTGCACGTTCATGGCTTGGGTGACGCGCTGTTCGAGTGCGCGCAGGGCATCGTTTCCTCCGTCGAGCTGCTTGTGCAGGTAGGGGAAGAGTGCGTCGTCCTGTGTCTCGACCAGGTGTTCCACTCCATACTCGTCGACCAGCCCCCGTTTCCCGTCGTTATCGTAGAAGGCTTGTCGGATGGCCTTGTCATCGCGGAAGTGCCTGTATGCTTCCCAGACGAGCATGCCGACTTCGAACCCGTCTTTGGAGATGCCCATTTCCTGGAGGTCGAAGGCGAGGTCCGCCCGTGTATAGGTTCCTCCGTTCTGCTCCAGCCGATGGGCGATGTCGCGAATCTTCTGATAAATCTTTTGTTTGTCCATGGGGTATGGGTTAAATGCTACTGTTTATGGGTTAACGTATTGATATCTGTTTTTTAGTTGTCTGAAATACGTTGACATGATTTTAATTGCCTTTTTTCTTTCCCACAAGAACTGCAAGAGCAAGTCCCAAAATAGCCATAGCAGCATTCTTAGTATTCTTCCCAGTTTTTTTCTCTTTTTTCTTTGTATTAATGCCCATAGTAACTAATTTTTAAGAGTAAACGTTTTATATTTCTTCATATTTAACATATTGACCAGAATTCTTCCACTGTTCAATATGTTGTTTATATTGTTCTAATTGTTTTACTTTTATCTGTAAGTCTTCAACCTCCTTATTTCGTTCTGCTACCCTCTTACACAATTCAATGTAGGATGGAGCAAAGTTTTTATAATACAAATCTTCAGAACTAAATAAATTGAAAATCTCAGCTATGCAATTATTGATAGCATTTCCCAATTTTTGTTTCAGTTCTTCTAATTTCTTTTTATTCTCATGTTGTTTATACCAGCCATATAGTTCAAACGCAACTCCAATACCAGCACCTATCCATCCAGCCCATTTCGTAATATTTTTGCCTAAGTTTATTGCCCCATAAGGCTTGAACTTATAACTTTTAGCAATAACATCACGAATGACTTTGACTTGTTCTCCTGTTACTTGTAAATTCTTCAATTCGCTTATACCAAACTTAACTGCTTCGTTAAGCATCTCATTTTGCATCGAATAATCATTCTCCAATTTTACAGCTGCTATATCTACGGCCTTTGCGTTTGTCTCACAGCACTGTTCAATAAGAGTATTTATTTTTTTATGGAAGACATAAAATGTAATATTCCCATCTTGCTCTCCCAAATGATTTGATATTACGTCTCCTATAGTTTCCAAGGAAGCACCTTTGATCTCTCGAAGGACATCGCTTTTTATTTCATTTATGGCATTTTGAAGTTCATCTTTTGATGAGGCAAGCTCTTTCTTCAACAGCCTTTGGTCCTCCTCAAGATCTGTTGCTGAGTCTTTTATCTTGGTCAGTGCTTTATTCACAGGCTTAGTTGTTCCTTCAATAGCTTTTTTCAAGCCATCAACAACATCTTCAACAGATGTTTCAAATGTTGAAGAGGAAAGCGATTCGGCGTCAGTCTTGTCAATAACTGTATTTATACAATTTCTTAAATCCTTTATATGTGAGCGCTCGTAATAGCCATCCATTTTGGAAAACCAATGTGCTAGCCCTTTACCTTTAGGGTCAGCTGCAATACAAACGATATGCAGACTCTTCTCTTCGTCGGGAGTCAGATTGATGGTAGTGCGAAGGCGCGAAATGAGATTTTCTTTTTTTATTTCGCTACCTCTTCTAAAGTCGTCAATATCCAAAAGATCATAGCCTGCCTCGTCCATCTTGTTGATTACGAAGATAGTATTATCCAATTTATGATAATCGCGCATGACACGACGAATTATCTCCACATGACTCTCCTTTAAAGGAACAACTGCATCGCATACATATATAATAATATGTGCCTCAGAAATGTATCTCTCAGTAATTTGTGAGAACTTTATATCTTTCCCATCTATCTCCTTCTCTTTTGTTCCAAAAAGTCCCGGGGTATCAACTATCTTAAATCCTTTCTTTAAATCTTTAGGACGGTAGATTGTTAGTTCATCTGAGGATTCATCATTATCAATTTTCATATTATCTTCCAAGCGACCTAACAGCCCGGCAATCGCACTTGTTTTACCATCAGAGAAGCTTCCCAATAATACAACACTAATCTCACCATCATTGACGGTATTAATAATACTGTTCACTTTGTCAATGTAAGGTTGTAGCTCTGGGATGCTGTTAAGTCCTAGTTCTAGTAAACGCTTTAAAGATGTTAGTCTGTCTAGCTTTTTACTTCTAATATTAAATTCTTCCATATCTGTTATGCTTTAATAGTTTTACAAATGCCTCTATTTCATCGTTAAAGCTATCTATAGAGTCGTTCAATTCTTCTATATTATTCAATTCCTGCTTTACTGCAGATTTGAGCTTTTTCTCTTGGGATTCAATATCCCTCAATACAGGATTTAATGCTTTTTCAATATCTCTTTTCGCTATTTTTTTTGCTTCACCAACAGCATCGGAAACACTCTTCTTAGCATCTGCTTTTCCACCATCACCACTGACTGCATGTGCTATTCCTCCTATTACTCCTCCAGCAACAGCACCAAAAAGAGTACCTACTAAAGGAATTACACTTCCAATTGCTGCTCCTGCGGCAGCTGTACTTGCTGTTTTGGTTGCCCAGCCTAATACATCATCAAAGTCAATCTCCAATTCAGATAGTGCTCCACTGAAATCTATTTCTGAATCAAGATTAATATTTATACAGAAGCTAATGGAAGCCAAATGAATGCCATCAAGTTCTTTAATTTTTCGATTTGCATTATTACTTACACGTGAAAGTTCATCACTAACAAGGCTTTTGATACAAGTCTTAAGCTCATACAATAAATGGCTTTGTATATATTCTACTTGATTCTTAATATTGCTGTCACCTTTATCTATCAACTCAAAAACTTCATTTTTAAGTCTACCATATATGCTATCTATTGCATTCCTTGATTTATTCTGTATAGCTATATAAGCTGAATCAAGATAATTGTTGCATACCTCTCGCTCTACGACTTTTAGGTTGTCCTCCAATCGCTTTAAACTATGTTTTTGCTCCTCCATAGATAGAGAGATTTCACTTGAAATCTTGTTAGCCAACGATATCATTTTCTGTTTATTGGCCTCAACAATCTCAGTTCTAAAGTTAGAAGCTTTCTGTTGTACAAGATTGATTAAAGTTTGAAACTGACTAAAATTCATAATTCTATCCGGACTCCCGAAATATTTAATCAGTTTTTGTTGGGTTTTGATTAGGTCCTCACGCTGCTTTGAGAATCTTGCTTTAGCAGACATTGCTAAAAGAGCCTGCACAGTAATATGTCCGGCATATACATCACCGAGTATTTTCTTAAATTCTAATTGAATAAGGCTCTCTGTCTTTTTTATGCCATCAGTCAGAAGGGTTTCACGTTCTTCCTCTTCATCGTAGTTACTAGCCCCACCACGCACATTGTAAATAGAATATACTTTGACCCAGTCCCCAAGATATTTCTTTATTTTCTTGGCTGTAGCTTCATCGGGCTTTTTATTATGACCTTGTACATAGAAAATGCAATGAGCCTTATGAAGCGCAGTCTGAATAACCTCTTTGAATTCATCTTCGTTTCCTTCTATACCAGGTACGTCTATCAGAGTAAAATTATGTCCCCCTATGGACATCTTATATTCCTCGTAGGTTTTGGTGAAATCATGCCTTCCGTCTCCTACAATGAGTCCATCCTCTTCCCGTCTATTCTTGTCAAACAAGATACGGAAGGTCTCAATAATAGTACTTTTACCTGCATTCGTTTCTCCAAAAAATGCAATGACAAGGTTATCCCAAATCGTTTCACTTAAAGCCTTTGAAAGTTCTTTGTTAGCTAAGTCTATCTGGGCGTTAAGAGTTTCCCCAATAGAACGTTTGACGGTATCGAAAGAGGAATTAACTCCTTTCAGTCCCGAAACATCTTGTTTGGTGTTACGTAGAATATCTAATAATTCATTGTATGCATTTTCGATATCTGTTTGGGTATTTTTCACCATAAATTTAGTTATTAAATTAACAAATCATTCTAATTCTCATTACTTCTCTTTCTCCCCTTTCTCCATCCCTTCCCAAATCCCCCGATACACCCATTCATGGAGCCTGCCCAGCCATCCTGCGGGGCGTGTACGTATGCTGCCGCAATGCGGGCAACGTTGGGGCATGGTGTAGAAGGTAGCGGCATACTCGATGTCCAGACCGGGGAACTTCTTGCCGCAATGGGTACACTTGAATTGGGTTATTCCGCGTAACATAACCTTACAATGCCGGGGAATGATGACCCTTGTTCTCCCCCTTGGGATGGTGCACACACTGGCCACCGGTCATGACCTGGATGCTGGGGAACTTCTTGCCACAATATTTACACGTGTATTCACTCTTTTCCGTCCCTTCGTAGAGCTTGTGACGTCCCTTGTTCGGTCCGTCGGGGTGACGGACGCAGGTGGCGGAAGTCAACTGACGGACACTGGCGAACTTCTTGCCGCAGTATTCGCAATAACAGGTGGGGGTTGATGAAGACATGGTCACTCCTTTTCCGGGCAGCATGCCCGACGTGAAGAGCAGGTACAGACCGAAGGCTGCAACGCTCATGGATAAGATGGATACTCGGTTTTTCATGCGTTCTTCCGTTTTTTGAGGTTATCACTCGGCATCGGTTTTTCAAAGTTATTTGTCTCGTGTACCACTGCCAAATTATTTTAGGTTCAAGTAGGTTCACAAATGAAAGATTTTTTTAGCCCTCCAACAACGAGGATTTTTAGCCCATTGACTGATGCAAAGAAAAGGGCACCCTATGCCAAAGCGTTGCACGGCTCGGATTTTTTTTCACACGGGACAAAGGGGCGTGTGGGGCGATTCATTTGACCGTTTGACGAATGACACAGCGGGGCATCCCCCCGGACAGGAATCTGAAAGGAAAATTTGTCCGTCAACGGCAAAGCCGTTAATTTTGCACCGCTTCTCAGGTGACGGGAAGAGGTCCCGTCGGCTGATGCATGCCTCAACTATACCTTATATATATGATCTATCCACAGAACTTTGAACAGAAGATAGGCTTTGACCAGATACGCGGACTGCTGAAAGGGCAGTGCCTCAGTTCGCTGGGACAGGAACGTGTCGACGCCCTGGCATTCTCCGACCGTCGGGAGGACATCGGACGCCGGCTGGAAGAGACCGCCGAGTTCGTCCGCATCATTCAGGAGGAAGACAGCTTCCCCGACCAATATTTCTTCGACGTGCGTCCCTCGCTGCGCCGCATCCGCGTGGAAGGGCTCTACCTCGACGAGCAAGAGGTGTTCGACCTGCGCCGCTCGCTGGAAACCATCCACGGCATCGTCCGCTTCCTGCACTGGGAAGAGGAGGAGACGGGCGACTACCCCTATCCTGCCCTGCAGACTCTGGCAGGCGACGTGACGGTGTTCCCCCAGCTTATCGGCGCCATCGACCGCATCCTGGACAACTACGGAAAAATCAAGGACTCTGCGTCCGCTGAGCTGCTGCGCATCCGTCGGGAGATACTCTCCACCACGAGCGGCATCTCGCGCAGCCTCAACGCCATCCTCCGTTCGGCACAGTCGGAAGGCTACGTGGACAAGGACGTGGCACCCACCATGCGCGACGGTCGTCTGGTCATCCCCGTGGCTCCGGGCATGAAACGCAAGATACGCGGCATCGTGCACGACGAGTCCGCTACAGGCAAGACGGTCTTCATCGAACCGGCGGAAGTGGTGGAGGCGAACAACCGCATCCGCGAGCTGGAGGGGGAGGAACGGCGCGAGGTCATCCGCATCCTGACGGAGTTCTCTGCCACGGTGCGTCCGCTGATACCGGACATCCTGCGCTCCTACGAGTTCCTGGCGGAAATAGACTTCATCCGTGCAAAGGCACGCTTTGCCATCCGCACGCACTCCATCAAGCCCCTGCTGGAGGACCGTCCGCTCATCGACTGGGCAACGGCGGTGCACCCCCTGCTGCAACTGTCGCTGGAGAAACACGGCAAGAAGGTGGTTCCGCTGGACATCGAGCTGGACGAGAAACAGCGTATCCTCATCATCTCGGGTCCGAACGCCGGCGGCAAGTCGGTGTGCCTGAAGACGGTGGGACTGCTGCAATACATGTTGCAATGCGGACTGCTCATCCCGCTGCACGAGCGTAGCCGGACGGGCATCTTCGGCAGCATCTTCATCGACATCGGCGACGAGCAGAGCATCGAGAACGACCTGAGCACCTACTCCTCCCATCTGCTCAACATGAAGCAGACCATGAAGCACTGCGACGGACGGAGCCTCATCCTCATCGACGAGTTCGGCAGCGGCACGGAACCACAGATAGGCGGTGCCATGGCGGAAGCGGTACTGAAGCGGTTCAACGACCGGAAGGCGTTCGGCGTCATCACCACGCACTACCAGAACCTGAAGCACTTTGCCGACGCCCACGAAGGGGTGGTCAACGGGGCGATGCTCTATGACCGCCACCACATGCAGGCGCTCTTCCAACTCCAGATAGGCAACCCGGGCAGCTCGTTCGCCGTGGAGATTGCCCGCAAGATAGGCATCCCGGAGGAGGTGATTGCCGACGCGTCCGCCATCGTGGGCAGCGAGTACATCAACGCCGACAAGTATCTGCAGGACATCGTCCGCGACAAGCGCTACTGGGAGACCAAGCGACAGAACATCCGCAAGCGGGAGAAGCAGATGGAGGAGACCATCGCCCGCTATGAGGCGCAGCTGAAAGAGCTGGAGGAGAGCCGCAAGGACATCCTGCGCCGGGCGAAGGAGGATGCACAGCACCTGCTGGAGGAATCGAACGCCCGCATCGAAAACACCATCCGCACCATCAAGGAGTCGCAGGCGGAGAAGGAGAAGACACGGACCGCCCGTCAGGAACTGGACGAGTTCAAGGAGTCGGTGAAAGACATCGAGAAGCAGAAGGCGGAAGAGAAGATTGCCCGCAAGATGGAACAGCTGCTGGAGAAGCAGCGCCGGCGCGAGGAACGGAAGAAGCAACCGAAGGGGGAAACGGCACAGACGGTGGTGAAGCCACGCCCCGTGCAACCGCTGCAACCGGGCGACCCGGTACGCATCAAGGGACAGACGTCCGTGGGCGAGTTGCTGGACATCAGCGGAAAGAATGCGACGGTGGCATTCGGCATGATTAAGACGACGGTGAAGCTCGACCGCCTGGAGCGCACCGATGCTCCGGTGACAAAGACCGGACTGGAGAAGAGTTCATCGTTCGTCAGCACCAGCACGCAGGAGAGTGTGTATGAGAAGAAGTTGCAGTTCAAACAGGACATCGACGTGCGCGGCATGCGTGGCGACGAGGCGATCCAGGCAGTGACCTACTTCATCGACGATGCCATCCTGCTGGGAGTAAGCCGCGTGCGTATCCTGCACGGGACGGGTACGGGCATCCTGCGCACGCTTATCCGCGACTACCTGAAGACGGTGCCCGGCGTACGTCACTTCCAGGACGAACATGTGCAGTTCGGCGGTGCCGGGATTACGGTAGTCGATTTGGAGTGAGAGCTGCGGACAGGAAATTAAAAGAATGAAGAGTGAAGAATGAGGACCACAAACAGGCTCCTGCATTCTTCACTCTTCTTCATTTATCTAGTTTGCATTGTAACGGGGGAGCATCTCTTTGGTGGGACACTCGTAGTTGGAGATGGGGAGCTGCACCTTACGCAGGTCCTTCAGCTTGAAGTGCGTCTTCTCGATGTCTTTCGGAAGCTTTCGCTTGGAGAAGGTCTGGAAGTAGAGCAGGCAGGCGTCCTTCCACCACACGGCGTCGTGCGCCTGAATGTCAAACTTCTCCTCGATACGGTCGTAACGCTCGGCATCGACGTAAGGCTTCATCCGGGTCCACACGTCGCAGAAGCCGCGGGCAGCCTTCACGCCGTCATCGTACTTGTGGCAAAGCTCGTCCCAGAACGTGCGTCCGCTCTTCATCCTGTAGTCCCAGGGGACGTGATGGAACCAGAGGAGGTACTTCTCCGGACAAGTCGCCAGGTCGCCGTAGAGACGGCACAGGGAGTCGGGGTATTGCGCTACGGCATCCGAACCGCGGCTCGTGCGGTCGAAGCCCAACCCTTCCTTATCCGCACGGTGATAGTACGGCGGCATCCAGTCGCGGCGTGCACCCGGCACATCGTACCACGGTTCGGGACCGTAATGGTGGTTGCCGGCAAAGATATGGTGCAAGCCCAGCGGCATCATGTAGTCGACCACGACCTCACGGCTGTCGAGCATCACCTGCTTCATGGCATCCACGAATGCCGGTTCGTCCGTGAACGTCTGCTTCAGCCACTCGTCCGCCATCTGTGCGGGGGTCAGCGAGGGGTTCCACGCCATGCGTCCGAAGGCATACCAGTTGGACTGGGCAAGGTCGTGCCCGCACCAGTTGACGTCGTCGCCCACATTGCTCACGGCACATACGGCACGCAGGGAACGCGGACAGACGTCCTCGAAGAACTCCGTCCACATGGGCGGCAGGTAAGCCAGGTGGTTGGAGTGACCCAGGTACTCCTGCGTGAGCTGGAACTCCACCATCAGGTCGGTGTGCTTCATCGCCGTGAACAGCGGACTGTAGGGTTCGCGCGGCTGGAAGTCAACCGGTCCGTTCTTCACCTGCACGATGACGTTGTCCATGAACTGTCCGTCGAGCGGCAGGAATTCATTGTACGCCTGCTTGGCACGGTCATCGCTGGAGGGAGCATAGACGAAGGCACGCCACATGACGATGCCTCCGTAGGGCTTCAGCGCCGTAGCCAGTATGTTGGCTCCTTCAGCGTGTGTGCGGTGATAGTCACAGGGACCGGGTTGCCCTTCGGAGTTCGCCTTCACCAGGAAGCCGCCGAAGTCGGGGATGAGGGCATAAATCTCACTCACCTTCTGCTTCCACCATGCCTGTACGCCGGCATCGAGCGGGTCGGCAGTCTCCAGTCCGCCCAGGCCCATCGGCGAAGCGAAGTTCACCGACAGATAGACCTTCACTCCGTAGGGACGGAAGATGTCGGCGAGCACCTTCACCTTCTTCAGGTAGTCTGTCGCCAGCATCTTGGGCGAAGCATTCACGTTGTTCAGCACGGCTCCGTTGATACCCACCGACGCATTTGCCCGGGCGTATGCCTCGTAGCGGGGTGAGACGACGGGCAGTTCCTCCCATTTCCACAGGGAGTGTCCGGCATAACCCCGTTCGATGGTCCCGTCGAGGTTGTCCCAGTGGTCGAGGATGCGGAGGTCGTATGCCGGACGTTCGGTGACATCCAGCTGCGAGCAGTCCGCCCCGGTGGCTTGCAGACGCAGGAGGTGATAAGCTCCGTAGAGCAACCCCTTCTCGCCCGACGCACCGATGACGATGCGTCCGTCGCGGCTGCGGAGGGTGTAGCCTTCCGGTCCCAGGGCGCGGTGGTCGGCATCCGCCATGAGCTGCAACGCCACGGGCACGCCTTTCCAACAGGTCTTCAGTTCACGTACGGCAACCTCAGTTACGGGCGTGTGCAGGAGGCAGTCGACCTGCGCCCCGCTCCCCGCTTCCTGACGGAGCCACAGCCTGCTGCCGTCTTCCGCCCACACCGTGAACGTCAGGCAGCAGCAAGCCAGGAGGGTCAAGAAGCTGCGAAGCTTCATTCGGCACCTCCGTCGATGGTGATAATCTTGCCGTCGGCATCATACTCCAGCTCAACAACCTTCAGGCTGCGGAGCCAGGTCTTCCCGTTGGAAGGCACACAGTCGTGGTGGAACAGATACCACTTGCCCTTGTACTCCACGATGGAGTGGTGGGTGGTCCAGCCTACGACCGGAGTCAGGATGACACCCTGATAGGTGAACGGTCCGTAAGGATTGTCACCGGTGGCATAGCACAGGAAGTGGGTGTCGCCGGTCGAATAGGAGAAGTAATACTTGCCGTTGTACTTGTGCATCCACGATGCCTCGAAGAAACGGTGGGGGTCAGAGGCGGTCAGCGGCTTGCCGTCGGCATCGACCACAACGACCGGTTTGGGTTCCTCGGCAAACTCCAGCATGTCGTCTGCCAGACGCACCACACGTCCGGGCAATGCCGGCTCGTCTCCTTCGGGAAGCGAGGGATGCTCGACAGCCTTGTTGTCGCGGTAGCGTTGGAGCTGTCCGCCCCAGATGCCGCCGAAGTACATATAGTAGGAGCCGTCGTCGTCACGGAACACGGCGGGGTCGATGCTGTAGCTGCCCTTCATGGGGTCCGGCTGCGGAGTGAACGGTCCTTCGGGACGGTCGGAGATTGCCACGCCCATGTGGAAGACATCGTTGCGGTCCTTCATCGGGAAGTACATGTAGTACTTGCCATCCTTGAAAGCCACGTCGCAGTCCCACAGCTGTCGTCCTGCCCAGGGCACATCCTCCACACGCAGCACCACGCCGTGGTCGGTCACCTCGCCGTGCATCACGTCGTCGGTCGAGAACACGTGGTAGTCCTTCATGTTGAAGTGGTCGCCGTTGTCATTCTCAGGCACACCGCTCTCCCAGTCATGGGACGGATAGATATAGACTTTGCCATTAAAGACATGTACCGAAGGGTCGGCCATGTAGTCACCCGGAACCAGGTATCTTGCTTCTTTCTTCATAGTGTTATTGGATTTAATGCGTGTTGTTTTGATTCTTCTGTGCTTCGTCAATCAGTTCCAGCACGAAGGGCTTCGGCTGGCCGTCGCGGTCAATCAGCAACGGGTAGTCCTTACGTCCGGGAACGGGGAAGTTATTCTTCCAGGAACCGCGGTCGGTCAATCCCCATGCCGTGACGCGCTGGATGACGTCGGAGTGCTTCTCGAACAGTTCGAAGAATGTCTTCATGCGTGCATTCCACTTCTCCGATACGGAGTCGGGCAATGCCTCGGGATAGGGATTCAGGCGTTGCTTGAACGCGACGGTGTCGCTCACATTGGCACTCCGGCTGACGGTGGGCAGGGCACTCATGTCCCACTCGGTAATCATCACCTTCACGCCTTCGGCAGCAAACGCCTCAATGCTGCGCTCGAACTCTTCGATGTCGGGGTGGTCCATACCCATGTGTCCCTGCATGCCGACGGCATCGATGCGCAAGCCTCTCTCCTTCAGCTGACGGATGAGCTTCACCACACCGTCGCGACGTCCCGGCACGTTCATGCCGTAGTCATTGTAATACAGCTCTACATCGGGGTCTGCCTCGTGGGCATACTGGAAAGCCAGGGGAATGAACTCTTCGCCCAATATCTCGTAGAAGGGGCTCTTGCGGTAGGAGCCGTCTTCGAGGATGGCTTCGTTGACCACGTCGTAACCTTTGATTTTGCCTTTATAGCGGGTCAGGATGGTGGTGATGTGGTCCTTCATGCGCTGCTTCAGCACTTCGGGAGTGACGAGCTTGCCGTCCTTGTCCACACAGAACCACTTCGCCAGCTGGCTGTGCCAGATCAGGCAGTGACCGATCATCTCCATGCCGTTCTCGTGGGCAAAGTTGACGATGGTATCGGCGGAAGCGAAGTTATAGTGGTCTTCGGCAGGATGGATAATCATGCTCTTCATGACGTTCTCCGCCACGATGGAGTTGAAGTGCTGCTTGATCAGCTTGACGGCATTCGTATCCGTGACTTCACGGGGTGTGACAGCCACGCCCATCGTGAATTTGCCTTCTACCACGTCTTTCAACCCCGGAGGTAGAGCGGTCGCCACCGTCTGCTGCTTGCAGGAGCAAGCCAAAGAAGCCACCAGGACGGCTCCCAACATCAGTTTCATCTGTTTCATACTCATTAGTTGTTATAGGAGTTCATCACACTTCTGTTTGATTCTGCGGACGAGCCGTTTACTCGTTCTCTTGCCGGCTTCTGCGTTCTGCCAGTTCAGCCTGCATCCGCTCGTTATGCTGCTTCGTGATGGGATAGAAGCACAAGGCTACCACACCGACGGCAAAGGTCAATGCCGGAATCAGGCTCGACGACAGCACGATGCCGTCGATGGCGGATTCGCTCTGTACCACGCCGTGACCGGAAACGTAGCCGAAGCCCGAGAGCAGGAAGCCCAGGATGGCGCCACCCACACCGAGACCGGCTTTCAAGGCGAACACCACACCGGCGAAGACAAAGCCTGTGGCACGACGGTGATGCACATATTCGGAGTGATCAGCCACGTCGGCAATCATCGCCCAAAGCAAGGGTACGGTGGGTGCATAGGCGAGGCTCTTCAGGAAGTTCAGGGTGAACATCAGCCCGATGCTGTCGGGAGCAGGCAAGTAGAACATGGCGGTGAAGACGGCTGTGAGTGCCAGGCAGACGATGAAGGTGTTGCGCTTGCCGAAACGGCCTGCCAGGTAGTTCGACAGCAGGATGACGCCGAAGAACTGCACGATGGCTCCCACCATGTTGAACACGCCGAAGCCGACTTCATAGGCATGGTCGGGCGAGTTGAGCACCAGACCGAAGGCATTGAGGATGGCATAGCCCACCGAGCCGTCGTCAGCCGGCATCACCAGTCCGAGTGAATCCAGGAAAGAGTAGAGGGCGCCACGGTCCACGTAGTTCTCGAAGTAATAGTTCATGGCACTGCCCCACATCGCCAGCGTGATGAACACGAACAGCGTCAGGATGAACATGGCACGCCAGGGCACACTGCTGAACACGTCCTTCACGTCTTCGCGGATGTTGGTCTTCTGCCCGGCGGGAGGCGTGATGCGCTCCTTTGCCGAGAAGAACACGACCACCAGGAAGACCAGACCGACAGCTGCAAACAGACTGATGGTGCACAGCCAGCCGTGAGCAAGGTCTTCGCCTGCCGAGAACTTGTTCACCAGCGGAAGGGTCAAGCCCTGGACAACGAACTGTCCGATGGTGGAGAAGACAAAGCGGACGGACGTGATGCTCGTGCGCTCCTTGATGTCAGCCGACATCACTCCACCCAACGAAGAATAGGGTGTGTTGTTGAACGAGTACATCGTCATCAATAAGGTATAGGAGATGGTGGCGTAGAGGGCGACGAGTCCCTTGTCCTCGATGCCGGGATTGTAGAACGCCAATACGTAGAACACCATGAAGGGCAGCGCCGTCCACAGTACCCACGGACGGTATTTACCCCAACGGGAATTGGTGCGGTCGGAAAGGATTCCTACGGTCGGGTCGACAAAGGCATCCACGATGCGGGCAACCAGCATCACCGTTCCGGCAATGGCGCCTTCGAGTCCGAACACGTCGGTGTAGAACTTGGTCTGATAGATCATCATCATCTGGAACACCAGATTAGCGGAGCAGTCGCCAAGTCCGTAACCGACTTTCTCCACCAATGATACTTTTTGGTTCTGTAACATTTTCACAGTATTAAATTGGTTTATGATTAAACGCTTGTTCACTTGCTGCATACTACAAAGGGACACTGCTCCGACCGTTCGGGTCTCTTCAGCGTCCTGTGTCCGGCATCCGGTCCCCGGAGGGAGCCTGACCGTATGCCGCCGGATGCAGGCGACGGCAACCTGATGTTCCTTCCTCCACACCCGGCGAAGGAAGCAGGCAGGACGAAACATCCTGCACGATATGAGGTTTCTAGCATACGCTACGTTTTTAGTCTGTTAAACAAAGCCTGCCGGGAAGTCCGATGTCGGACAGGCCCCGGCAAGCTACCTGAAAAACCTATTACCTTTTAATACTATACTAACTATGAAGTCAGACCTCCGGATGCCGGAGAGCGGCACAAGTCCGTCTCCACTCCGACCGGAAGACCCGCCTCACGGCGACAACCAGCCAGCGCAAGCAGCCCGAAGCCTGCTTTATGTCTTTCTCATCAATTTCCATTCATAATGTTATCCTGACAATCTTCCTCCCTCTCACGGTCTACCCACTGAAAGCAATCTCTACATTCATGTAACTCTATCATCTCAGTAAGATAAACGATGAGGCGGATGCCTCGTTCGTCAGGAAGGAACCAAAGCTGTGTCTGATGCGCGACTCCGGTCCTCCTGATACGAAACAAACACATATTACGAGCGGAAATCATGTCTATTCAGTCTTTCCATCGGGAACATTCATCTTGTTCCTTACGGAGGCAAAAGTACAAAAGGAATGGAATCCGCAAGCATTCTGGCGTTACATATTTTTCCGGGATTGTTTCATCCGCGTTTCTTCTCGTTTCTTTTTCGTTCAATCTCGTTACACAGATTCATTAAGACGCACTCATTCAACAACTTGAATAATGTTCACCTTTTTGTCTTCCGGACGGAAAAATGCGGATGACACACCGACGGGAACGCATCGGCGTGCGGGCAGGAAGGGGACATCCCGGGGGTATGCAGGACACAGGCGGCGGTTAGACAGGACAAGACCCGGGGATAGACAGACCAAAGTATAATACTTAGCCTGCCTAAGTATAATACTTAGACCCCCTAAGTATTATACTTTGGTCCGTCCATGCCGGGCTTCGTGCACACTGAGCCCCGGCATGGACAGCGTCTGTCCCGGGCAGGGACTCACTGGGAGACCTTCTCGATGTAGTCGGTCGGGGAAACGCCCCAATATTTGCGGAAGCAGGTGGAGAAGTACGTCTGGTTGGTGTAGCCCACCGCATAAGCCACCTGGGCGATGTTCACCTTGTTCTCCTTGAGCAGGGTGGCGGCGTGCTTCATGCGGACGTTGCGTATCAGGTCGCTCGCGGGCAGTCCCATCAGCTCCTTCAGCTTGCGGTGCAGCTGCACACGGCTCAGGCCGACCGCCTCGGCAAGGCTCTCCACGGAGAAGTCGGGGTTGGCGATGTTCTCCTGGATGGACCTCATCACACGCTCCATGAGGGCAGAGTCGTTCGACTTGATTTCGGGGAGCTTCACCTCGTCGCTTTCTGTCAGCCCCAGCAACTTGCCGCGCAGCTTCATGCGGTTGGTGAGCGTCGTGTATATCAGGCTCTCCAGCTCCTGCATCACGAAGGGCTTTGCCAGATAGGCATCCACCCCCGACTCCAGCCCCTGCAGGCGGTCGGACAGTTCGCTCTTCGACGAGAGCAGGATGATGGGGATGTGGCTTGTCGCGTCATTGGTCTTCAGCATCTTCACCAGAGCATAGCCATCCATCTCGGGCATCACGACATCCGACACCACCAGGTCGGGCTGCTCCGACAGGACGAGCTGCATCGCCTCCTTGCCGTTGCCGGCGGTCACTACCTTATAGATAGGCTCCAGTTCGGTCCGGACAAAGGAGCAGACCTCCTCGTCGTCGTCCACCACCAGGACCTTGTAGGAGGTCTTGGCACGGACGGGCTTCCGGTTTTCTTCCTCCTGCCCCGTCCCTATCGCCGACAGTCCTGCCGGCTGCGGAAGCTCGAGCGAGTGGAAGTCCGGCTCCTCGGTGCACAGCTCGTCGGCACGCAGGTGGGCATTGCCCAGCGGGATATGGATGAGGAAGATGCTTCCGTGTGTGTCCTTGCGGTTCATTGCCACGATGGTCCCGTGATGCAGTTCCACCAGCAGACGTGCCAGGTTCAGCCCGATGCCGAAGCCCAGCGAATTGGTGTGCAGGGAGGAGGAAGCCTGATAGAAGCGTTCGAAGATGCGTTCCAGCTTGTTCTCGTCGATGCCCGAACCGGTGTCCGACACGGCAATCTCGACATAATCCTTCAGGGCGCCGCTGCGCTTGGAGTCATGGCCCTCGCGCAGGACAATGCGGATATCTCCGCCGTCGGGGGTGTACTTGAGGGCATTGGAAAGGATGTTGACCAGGACTTTATCAAAGTTGTTGCGGTCAATCCAGGCATAGAGTTCGTCCGCCTCGTGCTCGAAGGAGAAGGTGATGTGCTTCTTCTCCGCCTGGAACGCGAAGAGCTGGTAGAGGTCGTCGATGAAGACCACGAGGTCCGTCCGGCTGAGCGCCATCTTCATCTGCCCCTTGTCGATGCGGCGGATGTCGAGCAGCTGGTTGAGCAGGGATAGGATGCGGTTGGAGTTGCGGTACATCGCCCGGAGTGCCTTGGTGGTCGCGGCGTCATGGGGCTTGCCCAGCAGTGACTCCAGCGGACTGATGATGAGGGTCATCGGCGAACGCAGCTCGTGCGCCACATTGATGAAGAAGCGCAACTTCTCCTCGCTCAGCTTCTCCTGCTGCTTGCGTCGGATGAAATAGTAGACCAGATAGAGGATTGCCAACAGCAGCAGGGCATACACCAGGTAGGCCCACCCGGACAGGTACCACACCGGACGCACCTCCAGCCAAAGCGTCTTCACCGGCGAATAGGAGCCGTTGAGGCAGGCTCTCACCTCCAGCTGATAGGTCCCGGCAGGCAGGTGCATGAAGGCGATGCGGTTCTCGCCCGCCAGCGTACGACTCCACACGGGCGTCCGGTTGGCGAAACGGTATTCATAGTAAATGTTCCCGGCATTGACAAAGTCCATGGTGGAGAAGACGAGGGAGAAGATGTTGTCCTCGTGTGCCAGCTCGATGTGCTCCACGTCTTCGATGCGCCGGTCCACCTTGTATTTCCGTTCGGGAGTCGTCATCTGCTGGTCCACCGGAAGGTTGCCGATGAACACGTGGGTCAGCACCACGGGATGCCGGTATGCCTCCACCGCCATGCTGACGGGCTGGAAGCTGGTCACGCCGACGCTCTGCCCGAAATAGACCCGGTCATGCACGGCGTCGTAACCGTAGAGCCCGCGCATGTACTCGGAGTTGCCCAGTTCGGAAGTGGAGAAATAGTTGATGATGGACGCCTCGCGCCCCTTCTCGCGGTGAATCCGGCTGATGCCCTTGAACGTGCTGCACCAGATGTTGCCCGCCTTGTCTTCCGCCAGTCCGCAGACCACGCCGCCCACCAGGCCTTCCTTTGCCGTATGGGCAGTGAAGGCGGCGTGAACCGGGTCATACATCCACAGCCCCTTGTTCGTCCCAATCCAGATGTTCCCCTGACGGTCCTCCAGCAGCGAGTAGCAGATGCATCCGCCCAGGACCGAATCACCCGGCAGCGTCACATAGCTGCGGCTGCCCATGTCATAGCAGTCTATGCCCTGGTAATGCCCTATCCACAGCTTGTTGCCCCGTCCGCGCATCATCACGTTGACCCAACGGTTCTTCAGTGCGGGGTCGATGTCCGCCTGTTGTCCATCGGCAGGGGTCAGCGAACGGTCGCCGATGGCAAAGCAGTTCACGCCGTAGCCGAAGTCGGCTACATATAAATAGTGTCCCGACTCGTCGGTCACCAGGCTCTTGATGCGCCGGAACGACTCCTTGAACACCGGTGTCGCCGTTCCCCGACGGAGGTCCACCTCCAGCAGTCCGTGTCCGTAGGTCCCCACCCAGAAGGTATGGTCGTCCTTGCGACACGCCGAGATGACCGTCTCCTTCATCGGACACCGGAGCGTGAACCGTCCCTGTTCGTCAAACGAGCCGAAGCCTGCGGGGCTGACTCCGCCCCAGACCGTCCCGTCGCGGTCAACATACAGCCCGGAGAGCGACTTGCCCTCCGGCACCGCCCAGCTGACGAAGTGGTCTGACTTATGGGGTATCTGGAGCAGACCGCTCTGGAAGCAGCCTATCCAGACGTTCTTGTCACGGTCCTCGCAGAAGCATACGGCATTGGCTTCGGGCAGGTAGAGCCAGGGATTGTCCACCTCGACGGACTCCAGCCTCCCTTCTTCCCGGTTGACCCGGTAGAAGCCCCGTCCGTAGGTCGCCACGTACACCTCGCCGTCAGACAACCTGCCGATGGCATGAATCTGGTAGCCGTCAGACTGACGTCCGCCCAACGGCACAAACTCCTTTCCACCGGGAGCCAACAGGTAGACCCAGCCTCCGGCAGCCACCAGGATGGTTCCGTCTGTAGCCTCGGTCACGTCAGAAGCATTGTTATGGACGAACAGTCCTTCAGGCAGACGCTTCCACTGTCCGTCCGTGTCCTTCTTAAGGGCAATCAGCCCGTTCTTCGACGTGGCAAGCCAGAGTCTGCCCTCAGCATCCTCAAACATGCGGTTGATGCCGGCTGGAGAACCGGCAGCCTGGTTCAGCGCCTCGTAGCGTGAAAGCTCCCGTGTGCCTTCATCCAGCACCCCGATGCCGTAGCCCGATGTCGCCACCAGCAGTTCGCCCGAGCGCAGGGACAGGACATCCTGGATGCTGGGATAGACCACATCGTGAAAGGGGATGCTCTCGAAGCAGTTGTGCACCGGGTCGTAACATTGCAGACCGACGTTCGTCCCCACCCACAGACGGTACTGACGGTCCTCGCAGAGCGACAGTACATTGTCGTCCATCAGCGACGAGGGGTCGGACGCGTCATTATAGTAGCCTTCGAAGGTCATCCCGTCATAACGGTTCAACCCGTATCCGGTGGCTATCCACAGGTATCCCCGGGAGTCTTGAAGCATGTCGGTGAAGAGGCTGCACGACAGTTTGTCGGAGCCGTAGAAGCGGATATCACCCGCCAACACGGGGCATAAGGAGATCAGGATGACAAACAGGAAGGCGAGGAGTTGTTTCATAGTTCGCTTGCAAGGTTTGAATGAGATGCTGCAATATTAAACATTTTTCGCTTATTGCGAAAGAACGACACGCGCAAATTGCAGCCGGAATACCCGATTTGTACAGCACAAGGGACTGCCGGCTGCCCGTGTGAAACAAAATTAGGCGGTTTTTGTAACCTCGACAAAGCAGAATGTAACAACAACAAATAAATGTGTAACGTTTCAGACCTCCCCTACGCCCGTAAAGCCGTACCTTTGTAGAGACATGAACGAATCATTAACATCGAACAACCAACCAGCGATATGAACAAACTATTCCTCTCCCTTGCCGCGCTGTCACTGAGTGTGGCTTCCTTCGGTGCCGAGCCTTTCATCACCTTCCGCCCGGACGCGGGTAGCTTGCCTCTCGTCCGTGCAGGCAAACCGCTGCCCATCCTGTCCGACGAACAGGAGGCGGGCATCCGCATGGCACTCGAAAGCCTCAGCGCGGACTTTGCCCGGGTGACTGGCACACGGGCGACACTGACCGCCACCCCGTCGGACTCCCTGTGTATCCTCGTGGGCAGCCTGGAGTCGCCCCTCATCCGACAACTCATCAAAGACAAGAAACTCGACGAAAAGATGCTGAAGGGCAAACGCGAGACGTACGTCCTGCAGACGGTCGACCGCCCCACGGAGGGCGTCAGCCGGGCACTGGTCATCGCCGGAAGTGACAAGCGGGGCACCATCTACGGCATCTACGAGCTGTCGGAACAGCTGGGTGTGTCGCCCTGGTACTGGTGGGCAGACACGCCGGTGGTGCAACGGACGGACGTGTATGCCCTGCCCGGCAGCTACACCGACGGAGAGCCTGCCGTGAAATACCGCGGCATCTTCATCAACGACGAATGGCCGTGCATGGGCAACTGGGCTCAGGACAAGTTCGGCGGCTTCAACAGCAAGATGTACGCCCACGTGTTCGAGCTGCTGCTCCGTCTGAAAGGCAACTTCCTGTGGCCCGCCATGTGGGGTTCCGCCTTCTATGCCGACGATGCGGAGAACAGCGCACTCGCCGACCGCATGGGCATCGTCGTCGGCACGTCGCACCACGAACCGATGGCACGCAACCACCAGGAGTATGCACGCAACCGCGACAAGTACGGTGCATGGGACTACCAGACCAACGCCGAAAACCTGAACCGCTTCTTCCGCGAGGGCATGGAGCGTGTCCAGGGGACGGAAGACCTCATCACCATCGGCATGCGGGGTGACGGCGACGAAGCGATGGGCGAGGACACGAACATCAAGCTGCTGGAGCGCATCGTCAAGGAGCAACGCAACATCATAGCCGACGTCACCGGGAAGTCCGCGTCAAAGACTCCCCAGGTGTGGGCACTCTACAAAGAGGTACAGGACTACTACGACCAGGGCATGAAGGTACCCGACGACGTCACCCTGCTCTTCTGCGACGACAACTGGGGCAACGTCCGCCGTCTGCCCGACCTCGATGCCAAGCCGCGCAAGGGTGGATACGGCATGTATTACCACTTCGACTACGTGGGTGCTCCGCGCAACTCGAAGTGGATAAACATCAGCCCCATCCCCCGCGTATGGGAACAGCTGAACCTGACGTATGAATACGGCATCCGCGAGTTGTGGGTGGTCAATGTGGGCGACCTCAAACCGATGGAGTACCCCATCGATTTCTTCCTCGACATGGCGTGGAACCCGCGCCGCTTCCATGCCGACAACCTGCGGGAGCACACCGAACAGTTCTGCCGCCAGCAGTTTGGCGACGAGTATGCCCAAGAGGCTGCACGCCTGCTGTGGACCTACCCGAAGTACAACCGCCGCGTCACCCCCGAACTGCTCAATGCCGACACCTACAGCTTCAACTACGGTGAATGGGAACGGGTGGTCAACGAATACAATGCGCTGGCACAGGACGCCGAGAACCTCCGCTACCGCCTTCCGTCAGCCTACCAGGACACCTACGAGCAACTGGTGAACTACCCCGTGCAGGCGTCCGCCAACCTCTACAACCTGTACTACGCCCAGGTCATGAACCGGCGACTTGCCAAGGAGCACAACACGGAAGCCAACTTCTGGGCGGACCGTGTGGAGAGCTGCTACCTGCGCGACTCGCTCCTGAGCCACCACTATAATAAGGTAATGAGCGACGGCAAGTGGGACCACATGATGGACCAGATACACATCGGCTATACGTCCTGGAACAATCCGGACCATCCCGTCATGCCGAAGGTGACGCGCGTGGCTGTCCCGACGGCTCCCTACGCCTTTGCCGAGACGGACGGTCATGTCTCCATCGAGGCTGCCCACTACACCCGCGCCATAGCCGACGGTCAGACCCGTTGGCAGGTCATCCCCGACCTGGGCAAGACCCTGTCGGGCGTCACGACGCTGCCGGTGACGGAAAGCCCCGAACAGATGCAGCTGGAGTATGACATCGACTTCGCCAAGGGCGGCACCGTGGAAGTGACCCTCCTCCTCGCCCCCACGCTCAACTTCAACCACAACAAGGGCATGCGCTACGCCGTCAGCTTCGACGGAGGTGAAGAGCAGGTGGTCAACTTCAACGGACACTACCGTGGCGAGCTGGGACGCTGGCAGGCGAACCCCATCATCGAGTCGAAGACGAAGCACACGGTGGGTGCCGGCAAGCATACGCTGCACATCCGTCCGCTGGATGCCGGCATCGTCTTCGAGAAGATACTCATCGACTGCGGCGGACTGAAGCCCAGCTACCTGGGTGCGCCGGAGACCTTGAAAGACTGAGAAATCGCAAAACATCCAATACGAGCAGACTCCCCCGACGTGAGTCGTGAGGTCCGCGCCATCAGAACCGGACACAGGGACCGCCCTCCGTAAGCGTGCCCCTGTGCCCGGTTTCTGTTGTGCCTGCCGGAAGGGGAACGGCCTCTGCTGACAAAATGTCAAATGAAGGCCTCCACAGTGCCCTTCCTCGCACCAAAATACGGTTTGGTGGATTCCGAGGCCCTTCTCAGGCGATTCGCAAAATACACTTTGTCACCCTATTCAACCGAACGCAATCCCTTTAGGAGGTTTACCACCTTCCTCGCTTTCCAACAGACATCCGACCTTCCACATCCCCCACTTTCCGAAACCTTCCGATTTGTTGACATGGCACATCTTCCAGAGAGTGAAACTCCAGTTTTTTTGCTTTCACTTTCCAAAGATTTGACTTCCGCAGACGAAACAATCGTGTTTGGCAGGTGAAACTATATTGTTTGACGCGGCAAACGATATTGTTTGGCTCGCGAAACAATATTCTTCCGGGCACGTTTTGTCTATTTTTCGAAAACAGAATGTATAGTTTTCTAAAATAAGAGTCCTTTTCCGTGCTTTTCATTAGTAGAATTTAGCATTTCCTCCCTGGTTTGTCGGAATTACGTTCTATATGCGTTAGCACGAAAAGGCGATTTTGACAATTACGTCAAGCAAATAAGCCTATTCGGTTGCTTTTTGACAGACGTCTCAATTGACAATTAACCGTTCGGTCCAAGCAATTCAAAAAAATGTAGGGGCGAGCGGCCTGCTCGCCCGGTCCAATCAGGATTGTTCCCCCACACCAATGACATAATACAATTGCCGGACGATGCATGTTTGAACGTTTTTCAAACGCCTGTCGAATGTTTGTTGAATGTTTGTTGGACGTTGCATTGGACGTTACATTGGACCGGGCGACCAGACCGGTCGCCCCTACATTTATAGATAGCCAGAACATACGGTACTACCAATCATTCATGGAAAGATATGATATTGACTAACGTAGGTGCGACGAAATCAGAACAAGACCAAACATTATTTGCATTATATACCTCAGTCATAATAGAAAACACTACCTTCGCACAATAAAAGAAAATATATGAAGAAAGCATATACAATAGAAGAGCAAATAGCCAGACTTAAATCCAATGGAATAATATTTGACAACGAGGAGAAAGCGAAAGAGATTCTACTCGATGTCGGGTATTATCCGGCTTGGTTTTTATTCTTTTCCTTATGAGATTCAGTTCCCTAATCTTGAGCATCGTGACCACCAACTGAAACAAGGAACTACATTCAAAAGTGTCTATGATCTCTATGAGTTTGACACGAAACTCCGCAGGCTGTTGCTTAATGCCCTTGACCGCATAGAAGTCAACATCCGTACCAAACTAATCTATCATATATCCCTCCGATATAAAGAAGATCCGTGTTGGTTTGTAAACCGCAAGTATGTATCTTCTAAATTCGTCAACAATTTTGAAGAACAGATTTATGCTCCTTTGCGTAAGAATCCCATCATTGAGCATCACCATGCCAATCATGCCGGCATATATGCGCCAGCGTGGAAAGCCATCGAATTTATGACCTTAGGTAATATCATACGATTGTACGATGCACTGAAAGAGACGGATGCAAAGAACTTAATCACCAATGAATACGGCTGTTCAAGAGGTGTGTTCTACAACTATCTTGAAACGATTCGTGTCCTTCGCAACAAATGTGCCCACGGTGGGTGCTTGTATCGTATGGATTTTCCCAAAGGTATCAAACGACTACCAGCGAATGTTTCGGAATACAACAGACACAATATTAAAGGTGGCATAGATGTTGTAAGATATTTGCTGGGGAAAATTTCTCAAAATCGAATGGCAGAGTTAGATAATGAAATACGTATTCTTGTCAATTCCATCCAAACTATCGAGGCTAAAAACGTTATCGCTGAAGTGTCAAACATGAAAAATTAAAATGTTAAAGCCATATTTATCTTCGCCATTTAGGGGATAATGCTTACCTTTGCATCAGAATCAGTGCCCATACGAGCTTTGTCGTCGTATCTGCACTATAAAAAGGAAGTATAGAAATCTCAGTCTTTAGGCTGGGATTTCTTGTTT